>DATHHO010000172.1:0-28331 GCA_035317125.1 Puia sp. | reverse complement strand
GCCGAATCCAGACAACCACCCGGTCCGCGCAGGATCAGCTTAGCATAGAAGGTATCGTAGGTATTATAGAAATGTGTGGTGTTGGGCAGGGTGGACGTAGTGCCGTCCCCGAAATCCCAGTACAAGGAGTCATAGAACTGGGCATTCGGTGTAAAGGTCGTTTGCAGCGGGGGGCAGATGGTCGTAGAGTCGGCGATGGAAAAATCCGGAATGGGTTTTTGAATCGTGATATAATTGACCCTGGTGAGGGAGTCGGAGCAGCCCACCTGGTCGGTGACCTTAAGCTTGACCGAATATTTCTGTCCGCTGGTCGGAAATTTATTTGTAGGGTTCTGGAGAGTAGATGTATTGCCGTCCCCGAAGTCCCAGGCCCAGGAGAGGTTGTATCCTTTCGACGAATCCGTAAACGGCAGCGGCGCATTCGGGCAGTAATAGGCGGTGTCTGTCGTGAAGAAACCGGCCTGGGGGCCTGTGATCTGCACAAAGGTGGGCATCGCATAACTGTCGTTACAGTTTTTCGAGTCCGTTACCGTGAGCACTACGGTGTAAGAGCCGGTGTCCGTATAGCTGTGTGAAAAAGGAGGCGCATTGAAGTCTACAGTCCCCCCATCGCGGAAATTCCAGGTCCATGTTACGATGGGATAGCCAGGCCCATAGGGGGTCGACTGATCCGTGAAGAAGATGGGAGTATTCCGGCAACCTCCTGCGAGGCCTGCTATCAGGTTGGCTGGGGTAAATAATGCTGCGGGGCCAGTGACCACCAGGGTATGGGGGTTAACAGGCAATGATGAATAAACACAACCATTTATGTCCGTTATGGTCAGACCTAGCGGGTAATTGCCAGTAGCCGGAAGGGAACTCTGAAAAACGGGGCCGGCAGAAGTGATGGCGCCGCCTACATTCCAATCATAGCTTCTGATAAAGTTCGTATCTATGCCGGCTACTGTTAAAGTAAAGGGGGCATTTTTACATACTGAGTCGGAGACAGGATCGATCGTGAAATCGGGCGCCTGGGCGCTGACTACGACGGGTTTGCTGATAACATCCGAGCAAGGCCCGTTGGTAACGGTCAGGGTCACCGTATATGTGCCATAGGCGGCATACGTGTGCGGTGGAAAAATGGGTGGATTGCCTGTAATCGTGCCGGAAGAATTCCCATCCCCATAATTGAATAAATAGGTGGGCGCTCCTTTCGTCAGATCTATTTTTGACGAATCCTTAAAATCGATGATATGTCTGTCGATGCATTCTGCCTGGTATCCGAAATTGGCGATGGGCGCATTGATGTGTACGATCTGGTAAGCCGGGGCGAATTGGGTACAGCCATGACTGATCGTTCGCATGATGACTTTGAAATCCCCACTGTCGTTGTAGGAATGTGTAATAACAGGACCGGTGCGGCCGGTGTCCGTATTATCCCCCCAATACCAGAACCAGTAATTCACCTTTGCCGGGTCGGCGTCTGATGTAAACGTAATGGGCTGATTGGCGCAGGACGTTGTTGGGCTTATGGTAAAATGGGGAACAACAGGATCGCCCACGATCACGGCGTCGGAAAACAATATGGCCGGAGTAGTGCATCCATCATTTGTAGTGACAGACAGGGTGAGATCATAGTTGCCCTGGGTCGCGTACGTGAAAGTTGGGTTTGGGGACGTAGACGTGGCGGGCGACCCACCGGAGGCGGTCCATGAATAAGAAGCCACCCCATCCAGCGTGGCAATATCGGCGACGGGACTGAACCCCGCTCCCGTACAGACCTGACCGGGAAGTTGAATAATGTTCACTACGGGAGGGGCGATCTGAATAAACTGGGACTTGGTGATCGTGCCGGAACAACCCGAAGTATTCGTAATGGTCAGCTTGACGTCAAAGCTGCCTGCCGTCGTATAGTTGTGGGAAGGACTTTGAAGACTGGACGTGCTGCCATCCCCGAAATCCCAGAGCCAGCTTGCCACAGAAGTCGGGGGAGTGCTGATGCCCTGAAAACTCACCGTTAACGGGGCCTTGCAGGAAACTTTTTTATCAGCTGTGAAATCGGCTACAGGGCTACTGACGATCTGGACGATCTTCGAGATGGAATCCGCGCAGGTCGAATATTTGTTGACCAGCTTTACCGTGTAGGCGGAAGGTGTAGGATAAGATTTACTGGGATTGGTGGCGGTGGAAAAACTGCCATCCCCGAAATCCCACGCAGAAGAGACCGGCGCCGGGACAGAGCCATTTTTAAAACTGATGGGGGTATTGGCGCAGGCAGAATCGGGACTGGTGATGATCGGATTGCCGCCAGGGAAAGATATGGTTTTCTGAATGGACTGGCTGCAGCCCAGATCGCTTGTAGCGGTCAGGGTTATTTTATAATCGATATTCGATGGATAGGTAGTGGATGGGCTTTGTTGTGCAGAGATGACCCCATTTCCCAGATCCCAGGAATAGTTGAGATTCCCTGGGCCCGATGTCTGATTGATAAAGTTAAGTACGAAAGGGGCCGAACAGGAGGTGGAAGTCTGGTCCCAGGCAAAATCCGGCTGAACGCCAGAGACCAGCCGGATATAACGCGCAATGGCGAGTGTGTTGGAGCAACCCTGTGAATTGGTGGCTGTTAGCCTTACCGTATAATAGCCGGGCTGTGAATAGGTATATGCCGGACTTTGTCCTGTGCTGGCGCCACCGTCCCCGAAATCCCAGCTCCAGCCTGAAATACTGCCCTGCCCCGGGATGGAATGGTCTGTGAAATGAATCGTGGCAGGTGCGCAGGCCAGGGTCAGATCAGCCGTGAAATTTGCGGTAGGGTAGGGATAAACCGTTATATAGTCGGTCTTACGGACCGAGTTTTCGCCACTTCTGTTCTTGACGATGAGGGTGACGGTATACACGCCAGGAACGGTATAGGTCGATATCGGATTTTGCTGGTTGGAAATCTGGCCATTGCCAAAATCCCAGGTCCAGAAAAGAGGTGAGCCGGTGGAAAGATCTTTGAAATTAATACCCAGGGGACCGCATCCTGCGGTGGTCGATGCTGAGAAATCCGCGACCGGGGCCTGCCCTTTTGCGGTGAAAATACATATCAGGGAAAGAAAACAGAGTAAGAAAAGTGGTTTCCTGGTCAACGAATTACAAATTTGTGATAATCATGAAGTCCTATTGTTTTTTTAATTGCAGGATATTGGCGGCACCGCTACCGGGATCTGTCGATTTTGCCTTTACAAAGCTCGGTGAACTATCTGTAATAATCCAGGTTTCATTCAAATATTTAAGGGGGTCTCCTGCTGTTGGAAAACTGGAAACGATCGTTCTCGTATTGATATCCGCAGTCCAGACGCCTTTTACAGAAACACCGTCCTTTGTTCCCGTCACCGTGCCATTCGTGTCGAACTTGAAAAGATAGCCGGCAAAGGACGCCGTAATGTCGCTGTCATTCTGCAGGTATTGTGAAACATACCAGTATCCGTTGGTAACGGCCGAAACGATGGCATTTTGCTCCTGCTGCTGTATGAATTTTTTACAGCCGGGCTGCGACAGGATGAGAAAAAGAAAAAGGGTAGCGTAAATTTTTTTCATGGACTGGATTTACCCTCAAGATATGTAAATTTTATCGAATTTGTCAATCAAATACCGTAAAAAATGTTGAATATTGAGGCTCTCTCCGGTGGCTTTGCGACAAAGTTCCTCGCTGGGGAATTGGCGCCCATATCGATGTATATTCTCCCTTAACCATGCCAGCAGCGGGGCGGTGTTGCCGGACCCCATTTCCTGTTCAATGGCCGCATGCTGCTTCCCGGCGGCGGCAAACAACTGGGCTGCGTAGAAGCTGCCGAGGCTGTAGGTCGGGAAATACCCAAAGCTGCCATGGCTCCAGTGTACGTCCTGCAGACAGCCTCTTTTATCATCGGGTACCGTCACGCCTAGGTAATTGGCGTATTGTTCTTTCCAGAAGGCCGGGATATCCTTAACGGAAACCGAGCCTCCGATAAGTCCTTTCTCCAGTTCATACCGGATCATTACATGGAAATGATAGGACACTTCATCCGACTCCGTCCGGATAAGGGAAGGACCGGCTTTGTTGATGCCTTTGTAGAACTGACCGAGGGTCACTTTGCCTAGCTGGCCGGGGAAAGATTGCTGGAGGAGAGGATACCAGTGCTGCCACCAGGCATAGCTTCTGCCGACATTATTCTCCCACAATCTTGACTGCGATTCGTGGATGCTCAGGGAGGTATATTCTCCCAGGGGCAGCCCGTAATTCTCTCCCGGTAAGCCTTGTTCGTAAAGGGCATGGCCGGCCTCGTGGATACAGCTCCAGGTCATGTTCCCGAAATCATTTTCATCGATACGGGTCGTGATCCTGACATCCTCGCTGGAGAAACTGGTCGTGAAGGGGTGTTCGGAAATATCCTGCCGTCCTGCCCCGAAATCAAAACCCATTTCCCGGATCAGTTTCATACCGAAGTCCCATTGGGCTTGTTTGGGAAAATGACCATGCAGAAAATGGTCGTCCACCTGCTGCTGCGCCCGGATCTTATCCAGCAGGTTTTTGAGAGGGCTTTTGACCTGGCCGAAGATCTTATCCAGCATAGAAACCGTGCAGCCTTTTTCATATTCATCGAGCAGCGCATCATAAGGATGCTGTTGGTATCCTGCCAATTCCGCTTCTTCTCTTTTTAATTGAAGGACCTTATCCAGGTCTTCCTCGAATAGGGCGAAAGAATTCGCGGACCGGGCGCGGATCCAGGAATGAAAGCTGCGTGAGGTCGTTTCACTCAACAGACGGATAAACGCTGGGCTGAACCTCTTTTGTTTGTTATAATCTTCAAGGCTCAGGGAAATATTCCGTTTTTCTCCGGGAGACAGGTCGCCCCGGTTATTTAATTCCGTGAGAAGATCGCCAAGACTGGCAGCGGTGAACCATTCATGCGCTATTTCAGATAAGGTGGCCATCTGCTGGCCGCGGCGGGCCGCTCCTTTCGGAGGCAGATAGGTCTCCTGATCCCATTGAAGAACAGCCAGTGAATTTTTGACATCGGCAATTTTTTGCATTCGGGAAACATATTCAACGTAGAGTTCACCGGAGGGTTTTGTTAAAACCATTTTAACATTTTTTTCCTGTTGATAATTCTAAAATATCCCGAAATTATAATCATTTTTCTTAGTTTTCCCCGGAAGACGGAGATTTGTTGTAATATTCCAGCTATGAACAAGTATCGCCTCGCTTTAACGTCGGTCCTGGTCTTTCCATTGTTCCTGTCCGCTCAAAAGATCGACTCCATGATGACTATTTATGCAGATGGTTATCCGCAGGAAAAGATTCATGTCCACTTTGACAAGAAGTTCTATAATCCTGGAGAGACGATATGGTTCAAGGCATATATATTTTCGGGCGCCGATCCTTCTCTCTTCAGCAAAAACTTCTATGCAGAGCTGTCGGATGGAGAGGGCAATCTGTTGCAACGCAAGACGGCCCCTGTCATGGAGTCTACCGCGGCCGGCAATTTCGACCTGCCCCGGAATATTAAAAGCGGGCATCTGCATTTCAGAGCGTACACAACCTGGATGACAAATTTCGATACGGCTTTTTTTTATGAAAAAGATATCCGGATCTATAATAAAAAAACTGATTCGGGAATGGCGGTTACGGTCATCCATCAGGAGCCACGGATCCAGTTCTTTCCGGAAGGAGGCGATATGGTGGCCGGGGTGGAAGGCGTGGTGGCTTTTAAGGCAAACGATCAGTATGGACTGCCGGTCGCGGTAAAAGGGGTGCTGAAGGATGGTGCGGGCAAGGAGTTGCTTGGTTTTGTCTCAGAGCACGATGGCATGGGAAAATTTATACTGACGCCTGAAAAAGGAGATTCCCTCGTTGCCTTCTGGAAGGACGAACAAAATATAGAACACAGAACTTCCCTGCCGGCCGTTAAACAGACGGGAGTGACCGTTCGGGCCATTGCCGGTAACCAGAAAGTGTTGTTTTCCGTTGCCCGATCGGCGGATGGGGGACCTGAACAAAAACATCTGACGATCATGGCCCATATGCATCAGCATATGGTTTATAAGGCGAAGATCAACCTGGAAGAAAATTTTATGAGCGGGGGTACGATACCGACAGGACAGTTGCCGACCGGCGTGCTGCAGATAACCGTCTTCAACTCCGCCGACCAGCCTTTGGCCGAAAGAGTGGTATTTGTCAATAACCACGATTATGGATTCGCCCCTGTTCTGGCCATTCTGTCAAAGAGCACGGGTAAAAGAGGAAAAAATACTTTTCAGATCGAAGTGCCCGATACCCTGCGCTCCAATTTCTCCCTCGCGGTGACCGATGCAGAAGCCGATGGAGAAATGCCCGGAGATGATAATATTATTTCAAGGCTTTTACTGACCGGAGATATCAGGGGTTATGTTTACTCGCCGAATTACTATTTTTCCAATCAGTCCGATAGTGTGGGGGGACATCTGGACCTGGTGATGCTCACGCATGGCTGGCGCCGGTTCGATTGGGACCAACTGACCAGGGGCAAGCTGCCCGTTATAAAATCACCCGAGCAGAACTTCCTTTCCATGAAAGTGGAGGTCCTGGGAGTAGATCCTTACCGGATCAGCAAAGATGAATCCCTGAACGTTATTCTTCAGAAGAAAGATTCCAGTACGCAGATGCTGGCCATTCCCCGCTTGAGCGGAGGCAAATTCGGCGTGACGGGGCTGATATTTTATGATACGGCCCGGGCTTTTTATATGTTCAATGTGAACCGTAAACTTTCCAATGAAGCAGCCGTGACCTTTAATACCGGTATGTTAAGAGCCCCCAGGACGGTAAAGCCGCTGACAAGCATCTATGATGGATGGACGGCAGCCGATAGCCTATTCTTCAGAAGAAGCCGGTTCATCGCTCAGGAGGCCGCGCGTATCCAGCCGCTGCTGGATAAAAGAGTAAAAACGCTGGAAACCGTGACGGTAATGGGTAGGGTGAAATCCGACAAGGAAAAGCTCGATGAGAAATATACTTCGGGCATGTTCAGCGGGGGGGATGCTTATGCTTTCGATCTGAACAATGATCCTTATGCTGTAGCCATGCAGGATATCTTTGCTTATCTGCAGGGCAAAGTGGCTGGTCTGCAGATCACAACGGGCAACGGACCAGGCGGCTCTCCATCCTTACAATGGCGGGGATCGACACCTTCCTTGTACCTGAACGAAATGCAGGTAGACGCATCGCAGCTGCAGTCCACCCCTGTTTCGGATATTGCCATGGTGAAAGTATTCAGGCCGGGCTCGGGAGTCGGCTTTGGCGGAGGGGCCGGAGGGGTCATCGCGGTATATACAAAGAAAGGAGGGGATGAAAAGAAATCCGATGCGAATTTTAAAGGCCTCGATCGTATCCAGCTGATCGGGTATTCACCCGTAAAAGAATTTTATGCACCGGATTATGATGTCCAGAATGCGGCGCTGAACGACATCGAAGACATCCGGACGACCCTTTTTTGGAAACCTTACGTCCTTACGGACAAGGATAACAAACGGATCAGCTTCCAATTTTACAACAACGATATTTCCAGAAAAATACGGGTCGTGCTCGAGGGAGTCAATGAAGAAGGCAAACTGAGCCATGTAGAAAAAATTATTCAATAGGTCCGCTTTGCGGGCCTCAACCATTCACATGCAAATCGCCACCCTTCTCGCTCATCTGGAATCTGTCGCACCGCTGGCTTACCAAGAGAATTATGACAATGCCGGATTGCTGACGGGGAGTGGGAGCTGGGAGTGTACCGGCGCCCTGGTGACCCTGGATGCAACGGAAGCCGTGGTTCAGGAAGCCGTTCTCCGGAAATGCAATCTGATCGTCGCCCATCATCCGATCATTTTTGGCGGGCTGAAGAAGATCACCGGGATAAATTATGTGGAGAGAACGATAATTTCCGCGATCAAGCAGGATATTGCTATTTATGCTATCCATACGAACCTCGACAATGTGCAGGGAGGGGTAAATGGGAGAATGGCCCGGCAACTTGGCCTGGTGAATTGCCGCCCTTTACAGGCAAAGGGGGCCACCCTTCAGAAATTGTTCACTTTTGTACCGCCGGCCCATCTGGAAGCCGTCCGGAATGCGATCTTTTCGGCCGGCGCCGGTCATATCGGTCAGTACAGCGAATGTAGTTTCACTACCGGAGGGGAAGGAACCTTCAAGGGAGGAACAGGGACACATCCCTTCGTGGGAGAGCCGGGGTTGCGTCAGGATGAAAAGGAGGTCCGCCTGGAAGTCATTCTGCCCGCTCACCTCAGGACTACGGTCATAGCCGCCCTGATCCGGGCCCATCCCTATGAGGAGGTAGCCTACGACCTGATGCCCATTTCGAATGAGCATCCTGGGGTGGGAGCCGGGTTGGTCGGGGATCTGCCGGAAAGGATGGAAGAAAGCGAGTTTTTGAGCAGGATCAGACAAGCATTCGGGCTCCAGGCCATACGTCATACTGCCTTGACAGGGAGACCGGTAAAAAAATGCGCCGTTTGCGGAGGAGCCGGTAGTTTCCTTATTTCCAAGGCTTTAGCTGTCGGGGCTGACTTTTATATCACGGCAGATGTCAAATATCATGAGTTTTTTGATGCGGACGGCCGCCTCGTTATAGCCGATATCGGTCATTTCGAAAGCGAGCAATTCACGATCGACCTCCTTTTTGATATTTTGCGGGAAAAATTCCCTAACTTTGCCGTCCTTAAATCGGATACAAAAACCAATCCGGTTAATTTTTATTCATGAGCCGGTGGAAGCGGCTCGGCCGAAGGCCAGTTATTAGAGAGTTAAGCCGGACTGGGCTAAATTCGATAAAAGACCGGGCCGGATCAACAAAATAAACTATGTCGAACGTAAAAGAATTCTCCGTAGAGGAAAAACTCACATCGCTGGTTACCCTCCAAAAAGTTGAATCTAAGTTAGACGAGTACAAAATCCTGAAAGGCGAATTGCCTATGGAGGTCAGTGATCTGGAAGACGAGATCCAGGGATTACATGCCCGTCAGACCCGCGTGGAAGAAGAGATCAATGGTGTCCAGGAGTTTGTCAATAAGAAGAAAGAGATCATAAAGGAAGCGGATGCACTCATAAAGAAATATGAGAAGCAGTCCGAAAACGTCAAGAACAGCCGTGAATTCGAAGCGATCAATAAAGAGATCGAAATGCAGCAGCTGGAGATGAAACTGGCGGAAAAGCATATCCGGGATGCGGGCGAAGAGGTTGCTGAAAAAGTGCAGTTGCTGGAAAAAGCCAAGAAAAATATTGCTACAAAGGAAGCTGTTCTGAAGAATAAAAAGGATGAACTGGATAAGATCATCGCAACCACTGAAAAGGAAGAAAAGCATTTTAATAAACTGTCTTCCGAAGCCAGAGAAAAGGTAGAGCCGAGGTTGTTGCATTCGTATGATCGGATCCGCAGCAATTACCGCAATGGTCTTGCCGTGGTGCCGGTAGTCCGGGATGCCTGCGGAGGTTGCTTCAATGCGATCCCCCCACAGAGGCAGAGTGAGATCCGTCAGCGGAAAAAGATCATCGTATGTGAGAATTGCGGACGTATCCTGGTGGATAATGAATTGAACGATGCGATAGAGGTGAAATAACCATTACGGAAAAATACTAAGAAAAGGTCCCGGAATTTCCGGGACCTTTTTATTTGGCAAGTCATCCTATTTGTAGGATTTTTACCAATCATGATTATCCACTTGAAAAATGCTGTCGTACCGGGGATCGTTCTTTTTCTTTTTTTTCTGCTACCCTGCTGTGTTCTGGGGCAGAAGCGGTTTGATTTTAACAGCAATTGTCAGGAAGCTTATCGCCAGATCGTTCAGCTGAAGCTGGAAGCAGGAGCGCGGTTACTGGATGCCGAGAAGAAAAGGGATCCGGATAATCTGATCCCCGTCCTCCTTGAGAATTATATCGATTTTTTTATTCTTTTTTTTAATGAGGACCCTGCGGAATACAAGGCAAGAAAGGATAACCTTGATAAGCGGATACAACTGATGAATGAAGGACCTGAATCTTCACCTTTCTATCTCTTCAGTAAATCGGTGATCCATTTTCAGTGGGCGGCCGTAAAAGTGAAATTTGGGAGCAACTGGGATGCAGGATGGGAGTTCAGACGTTCATTCCTGCAAAGTAAGGATAACGAAAAAAAATTCCCGGAATTCAAGCCCGCCAGCATGCTGAGCGGTGCGATGCAGGTCGTCGCAGGCACCATTCCCGATGGTTACAAATGGCTGAGCGGTCTTCTGGGGATCAAAGGAAATATTGGCACGGGCATGCGGCAACTGCAGCAATTCCTTTCGCAGACAGACGGCTGGTCAGCATTGTACAGGGACGAGGCTATCTTTTATTATCTCTACCTGAAATTCTATATTGAAAATAAGCGGGAAGAAGTATTTGCCTTTATCCGACAGAATAAGCTGGATGTAAAAAACAATCATCTTTATACCTATCTGGCGGCCAATCTTGGCAATAATGATCAGCAGTCCGCTTATGTCCAGCGGGTCATCCAGCAGAAGAATAATTCGCCGGATTACCTCGATATGCCGGTATGGGATCAGCAGATGGGCTATGCCAGTCTGAACCATCTGGACCCCGAGGCGCATATTTATTTTGAGCGGTTCCTGAATAATTTCAAGGGGAGATTTTATGTAAAGGACGTACTGCAGAAACTGAGCTGGTATTATTATCTGCGGAGCGATGATCAGAGGGCGGCGGCCTTCAGGGAACAGGTGCTGCAGAAAGGAGGGATGGACTCGGATGCGGACAAGCAGGCCATGAAAGAAGCGAAAAGCGGCAAATGGCCCGACAGGCGTTTGCTGAAAGCAAGGCTGCTGAGTGACGGAGGCTATTATTCCGAAGCGCTGCAGTCCCTCCAGGGAATAAGCCCGGCGAATTTTACCCTGCCGGAGGAAAAATGCGAGCTTGCCTACCGGCTGGGGCGGATCTACGATGGTTTAGGGAAGGAGGATGAAGCCATATCGGCCTATCTGACAACGATCACGACAGGAGAACATCTGAAGGAATATTTTGCCGCCAGGGCGGCCCTTCAGACCGGCTACATCTACGAGAAACGGGGCGAGCGGGAAAAGGCGATCGGATTTTTTAAAAAATGCCTGTCACTGAAAGACCATGATTATAAGAATTCCCTTGATCAACGGGCAAAGGCAGGCGTGGAGCGATGCGGGCAGGAGTAGATGCAGGCTCAGGCCGGATGATGTGGGAATCTTGTGCCGGACTGAACCGGCTAATTACTTAATTTGCTCATTCATTTATCAGTTAAAAGCTTTTAGCCAGTTATCTTATGATACAGAGGCTTCACATACAGAATTATGCGATCATAGATGCGATCAGCATCGATTTTTCTGGACGCATGAATGTGATCACCGGGGAGACGGGTGCGGGTAAATCCATTCTGATGGGCGCCTTGTCACTCATCCTCGGGGACCGTGCCGATACGACCGTGTTATTGAACCGGGAGAAGAAATGTGTCGTAGAGGGCGTATTTGCGTTGAATGCCAGAGAAGAAGCGACGGCTTTTTTTAAGGCGAACGATCTGGATGCGGAGGATGAAGTGGTCATCCGCCGGGAAATAGCGCCAAATGGAAAGACTAGGGCATTTGTGAATGATACGCCGGTGAACCTGGAGCAGTTGCGAAAACTGAGTTCCCTCCTGGTGGATCTGCACCGGCAGTTCGATACGCTGGAATTAGGCGAATCGGATTTTCAACGTGAAGTACTCGATGCTCTGGCTGGGCAGGCCAGCAATCTGGATGAATACCGGACGAGTTTCCGTGCCTGGCAAGCCGCTGGTAAAGCGCTGGCATTGCTGCAGGAAAAAAAGGCAAGCTCCGATAAAGAGCTGGACTATAATAAATTCCTTTTCGGAGAGCTGGAAGAAATGGGCCTCCGGGAAAACGAACTGGAGGAATTGGACCAGGAATTGAAATTGCTGAATAATTCCGAAGGCATCCGGAATGCGTTGTCAAAAGTTTATCAGGAGCTCAAAGAAGGGGAGCAACCCGTGGTGCAGCAGTTAAAATCCTTGCTGCATCAGCTGCAGTCTTTTGCAATCTATCATCCCGGTCTGCCCGGCCTTTCCGAACGTATGCAATCGGTGCAGATCGAGCTGCAGGATATTGCGGAAGAAGTAGAACGTATCAATGATCATATCCATTACGATCCGAAGCGGATCGAAGAAATAAACGAGCGTGTTTCCGCGGGGTATAAGCTGCTGAAGAAGCATGGCGTCAGGACGACGGCGGAGCTGTTGTCCATCCGGCAGGACCTCGAAAATAAATTGCAGGCCATATTGAATATGGATGAAAGTATCGCAGCTAAAGAAAAGGAAACGGTGAAGCTGTTGCAGCATGCAAAAAAGCAGGCAGCCGTTCTTTCCAAAAACCGCCAGGCACAAGCGGCGCCGCTGGAAGAGCAGGTAAACAAGCTGCTGCACCAGGTGGGCATGCCCAATGCCCGGCTGAAAGTACAGGTGAAAGAGGCCGATCTGAACAGTTTCGGTATGGATGCAATAGAATTTCTTTTCGACGCCAATAAGAGCCAGCGCTTTGAGCCTATCCGCAAAGTGGCGTCCGGAGGGGAGCTCAGCCGCCTCATGTTATGTATCAAATCGTTGGTTGCCGAATCCATGGATCTTCCCACACTGATCTTCGATGAGATCGATACAGGTATTTCGGGAGAGGCTGCCAGACAGGTAGGCATTATCCTGAAGAGCCTGTCCAGAAGGCGGCAGGTGATTTGTATAACGCACCAGCCACAGATCGCGGGCAAGGCGGATGCGCATTATTTTGTATATAAAGAGACAAAGGGGGAAATGGTCAAGACCGGCATCCGGTTGCTGACCAGGGAAGAACGCATCACCGCCATTGCAAAGATGCTGAGTGGAGAGAAGCCTACTGCCGCTGCATTGGAGAACGCGAGGGAAATGGTGGTGAACTAAAAATCTGCCCATGAAGATGCGTTCCCTTTTTGTTTACCTGATCATCCTGCTATCGCTGATCCCCGTATATTATATTAACCGGTCCTTGTTGAAGGTGCTGAGGCCCCGGGATTCGGCGGGACGATTGTTCCTTTACTTTCTCGCTAATTTTGTGTTGGTGATCATTTATACGATCCTCATCGTGGGATTGGTGGTCGGGTTGTTTTATATTTGGCCTTAAATTCTCATAAAAATCAATCAATCTATGGCATACAATCTGCTAAAAGGGAAGAAAGGGATCATATTCGGGGCGCTGGACGAAAAATCAATCGCCTGGAGAACTGCATTGCGTTGTCACGAAGAAGGTGCTCAACTGGTGTTGTCGAATGCCCCGGTAGCCTTGCGTATGGGGGAGATCAACAAACTGGCAGAAGCCGTAAAAGCCCCGGTGATTGGTGCAGACGTGACCAATATGGATGATCTCAAAAAATTATTTGAAGAATCCATGGCACATTTCGGTGGCGGGATCGATTTTATATTGCATTCGATCGGGATGGGCATAAATGTCCGTAAGGGAAAGCATTATACGGAGATAGATTATGCCTGGAACCAGAAAACGCTGGATATTTCGGCCATGTCCCTTCACCGGATGCTGCGTACGGCCTGGGACCTGGACGCACTGAATGAGGGCGCCAGTGTGATAGCGCTTACGTATATCGCGGCACAGCGGATATTCCCCGATTATAATGAGATGGCGGATGCCAAGGCGTTGCTGGAAAACGTAAGCAGAAACTTTGGTTATCACTATGGCGTGAGAAAGAAGGTGCGCGTAAATACCGTTTCACAATCTCCTACCCGAACGACGGCTGGCAGTGGGGTAAAGGGATTCGATGGTTTTATTTCCTATGCGGAAAAAATGAGCCCATTGGGTAATGCGTCTGCCGATGAATGCGCGGGTTATTGTGTGACCTTGTTCAGCGACCTGACGAAGATGGTCACCATGCAGAATCTTTTCCATGATGGCGGGTTCTCATTTACAGGAGTTACGCAGGCCGTTGTCGAACAAATGGAGAAATAATAAATTGAAAACGAAAAGGCGTCCGAAACCTTTCGGACGCCTTTTAATTATATTCGTTGCGGAGGATGACGTCAAGGCCTGGGTCAATACTCATCCTCGTTGAAAAAGAAGTCCTCCTGGCTTGGGTAGTCGGGCCAGATGTCATCGATGCCCTCGTAAATCTCTCCTTCGTCTTCCAGTTCCTGTAAGTTTTCCACCACCTCGATAGGAGCACCGGAACGAATGGCATAATCTATCAATTCGTCTTTCGTAGCCGGCCAGGGAGCGTCTTCCAGATAGCTGGCTAATTCAAGTGTCCAAAACATCGTTTCCTTGTTTTAATGTGCTTAATATTTTTAAAAAAGTCAGTCTTTTGAGCCTCTTAATTTTTTCTTCTGAACGTCTTAATTTTCCGCAAAAGTAATTTTTAAAACGAAACCACCAAATATCAACCAAAATTAAACCTGTTTTTCCTGGGGTTACCATATATAGGTTATGTTAAATTTTCTGCTTTTCCCGCCTGTGATCTCTCCTTTTCCTGCCGATGACTACCCGCAGATAAGTCCTGGTGGAGGATCGGGGCGGCCGGTTGTCTGAAAATTTGACCCCGACCTGTACGTTTATGGCCCTGAACCTGTACGTTTGTAGTATGTACGCTGTATTTAATCTATTAGTATGCTAACAGCCAGGGAAATACAAAAATATTATGGCAATCTGTGGGTTTTGAAGGGAGTGGACGTAAATATCCGGAAAGGGGAGATCGTCAGCATCGTTGGACCCTCCGGATCGGGGAAAAGCACCTTGTTGCATATTCTGGGTACCCTTGACGAGCCTGGAAAGGGAGAGGTCGCCCTCCAGGGCAAAAAAATAACGGAGCTCAAGGGAAGACAGCTGGCCGCTTTCCGCAACCGCCATATCGGATTTGTCTTCCAGTTCCACCACCTTCTGCCCGAATTCAGCGCGCTGGAAAATGTATGCATTCCCGGATGGATAGCCGGAAGGAACAAAAAGGAGGTAGAAGAGCAGGCGGAGGAATTGTTGAAGACCCTGGGGGTGGGTCACCGCCTCGACAACAAACCCAGCGCCCTGTCCGGTGGAGAGCAGCAGCGGGTAGCCGTGGCGAGAGCCCTGATCAACAATCCGGATATCGTCTTTGCAGATGAGCCGACGGGCAACCTGGATACGGCCAATGCCAAAGAGCTGCACCAGCTGTTCTTCGATCTCCGTGACCGGCTGAAACAGACTTTTCTCATCGTTACCCATAATGAAGAGCTGGCCAGGATGAGCGACCGGATCCTGCACATGAAGGACGGGCTTATCGAGCAGGCGTGAGTGGGCGCGCGGGGAGGCCCTGCGGATTTTCCGTTATGGACGTTTATGCGCGCGCAAGCAGAGGCTAAGCGTGGGAGCGGGCTGTCCCTCAGATCCTCGGCTTCCAGGAAGACAGATCGCCGGTGGCGATCTGGATATTAAGAAGAGTGGGTACGTGGGAATGCAGCCTCAGACTCTCGGTTTCCATGGCAGTTCAGCGATATTTAAGCGATGTCCGACATACCGGGACAGCATGAACAGATAATCGCTCAGCCTGTTGAGATACCGGAGCACGATGGGCTCGATGTAGAGTTTATTTTCCTGCATATTTACACAGATCCTTTCGGCCCGGCGGCAGACGCAGCGGGCAATATGAGCCGTAGAAACAGCGAGGTTCCCCCCGGGCAACAGGAAGGACTTCATCGGAGGCAATTCCTCGTTCATCCGGTCGATCTCTTTTTCCAGCAGGACGATATCTTCCTCTTTCAGGTCGGGGATCTTCAGCTGGGGCGCTTTATCGGGGTCACAAGCCAGTGAGGACCCGATCGTGAAGAGGCGGTCCTGGATCTCCCGCAGGAGGCTGGCGACGGTGTTGAGGGGGGCTGCCGTCGTCTGGGCAGCCAGCTGGTCGTAAAGCAGCCCGATGAACGAGTTCAGCTCATCCACCGTCCCATAGGATTCGATGCGCAGATGGCTTTTGGGGACCTTTGTCCCTCCGATAAGGGAGGTCTTTCCTTTGTCACCGGTCCGGGTATATATTTTTGAGGCCATGGGCTGAAGTTGTGGTTGCGGGGGCAACCGTTATTGTTGTGTTCGGATGATTGTGCTTATTGGCCTGTCGGGTGATGGCAATCCTGGGCCTGACAGCATGGATCAGTGGCTCATGGATACGGGCGCCTGTCTGGTATCGCTCTCTATGACCCCGTCGCGTAAACGTACGATCCTGTGGGCATAGCGGGCGATATCTTCCTCATGGGTGACCAGGATTACGGTGTTGCCACCGGACTGGATCTTGCTGAAGATATCCATGATCTCGATAGAGGTCTTGGTATCCAGGTTACCGGTAGGCTCATCTGCCAGGATGAGGGAGGGGTTGTTAATAAGGGCCCGGGCAATGGCTACCCGTTGGGCCTGACCACCGGACATTTCATTCGGCTTGTGATGGCTCCGGTCCCCCAGATTTACTTTTTCCAGCACGGCCATGGCCCTTTCCATACGCTGCTTTCTGGGAACGCCCGCATAGACGAGGGGCAGCGCAACGTTCTCTGCGGCGGTTAGCCTGGGCAGCAGGTTGAATTGTTGAAAGACAAAGCCGATCTCGATGTTCCTCACGTCAGCAAGATCGTCATCGGGCATGGTGCTGACATCCTGTCCATTCAGGATATATTTTCCTGTGGTGGGAGAGTCGAGGCAGCCGAGGATATTCATCAGAGTGCTCTTGCCAGATCCCGAAGGTCCCATCAGGGCCACATATTCGTTCTTGAAGATATCCAGCGTAACACCTTTCAGCACGGGCAAAGGCTCTTTACCCATGTAATAGCTTTTGCCGATCTCTTCGAGGTGTATTATAGGGGGTGTGCTCATAGTTTAGGTCTGGATGGGTTCCTGATCACTTTTGGCACCTTGAAAAATGTGCCGTCCGTGGAAGGTGCATTTGCGAGGGCTTGTTCCCGGCTTACCGAACCCTGTGGAAGATCATCCCTCAGGACATTGATCTCAGGGCTCATGTGCAGCAATGGTTCGACGCCTGTAGTATCGAGCTCACCCAGCTTCTCCACGAACTGGATCATCCGCTGCAGGTCCTTTCTGATCTCCTCTTTTTCTTCCCTGTTGAACTCCAGACGGGCCAGATTGGAGAGATTGTCTATCAGGGCATCATTGACATCCATGCAAATGGTTTAGAAACAAAAATAGTGATTTAGCCGCAAGCTGCAAGCCTCCGGCGGTGAGGGCTCATTTTTAGGTATAAGGCGTCCATTCTGCTGTATAAATGGCAGTTTTCGGAGATAGTTGGACTAGGGCTGCCCGAGCTGCACGAAAGACGGCGTCGACGTGCGGGATGACCGGTAACCATGGCGCGTTCGGAATGACCGGTATGCAATGGGGGATGGCGTATGTGGCATGCATCGATGACGCCCGGAGGTTCTGCGCTGGCTGGCTTGCTGCTTTTCTTTATCTTCGCGCTTCTTATGGAAAAAAAGAAAGATATCGTCATGAGCGGGATCCGTCCCACCGGATTTCTCCATCTGGGGAATTACTTCGGGGCGCTCCGCAACTATGTGCGTATGCAGGATGAGTATCCTTGTTTTTTCATGGTGGCAGACCTTCATGCGCTGACAACCCTGACGGATACTAAAGAACTGAAAGGCCATGTCAGCCGCGTGCTGGCGGAAAATATTGCCTGCGGGCTCGATCCCGACCGGGTAGCCCTTTATTGTCAGAGCCATGTGCCTGAGACGGCGGAATTATACCTCTTTCTGAATATGCTTGCCTATATGGGCGAACTGGAGAAGACGACGACGTTCAAGGAGAAAGCCCGTCTTCACCCCGATAATGTCAATGCCGGGTTGCTCACCTATCCCGTCCTCCAGACGGCCGATATTATCCTTCACCGGGCCTCGCTGGTACCCGTCGGCAAGGACCAGGAGCAGCATCTGGAGATGGCGCGGAATTTTGTAAAACGGTTCAACTACCGGTATGGGGAAGTTTTCCCGGAACCGGTGGCCTTTAACTTCGGCGATGAACTGGTGAAAGTGCCCAGTCTGGATGGGGCGGGTAAAATGAGCAAGAGCGAAAACCAGCTGGCCACTATTTATCTGGGCGATGAAGATGATGTGATCCGGAAGAAGATATCGAAGGCCAGGACCGAGAGTGGAAGTGGTATTTCGGAAAAAAAGGATGGCGGGAACAGGGAGGCTTTTGGGATGCCGGAATCCGTTGAAAATTTATTTCTGCTGATGAAGCTGGTGAGCCCGGAAGATACCGGTGCAAAATTCAGGTCGGATTATGAAGCAGGAACTATCCGTTATGGTGATATGAAAAAGCAGCTGGGGGAGGATATGGTGCAATTTATCGCCCCGATCCGCGAAAAGGCCGAAGCTATCCGTAACGATCAGGCGTATCTCCGGGAAGTCATGGAAAAGGGAGCGGCCAAGGCAAGGGCCAGCGCACAGGCAACCCTGTTGCTGGCAAGAGAGGCGATCGGGCTGAAGTATTACTGAGGTTAGAGGGAAATGGGGTTGTGGTGAGCGAGCTGATGTCGAAAGATGAGGAGAATTGTGGAAGACGAGGTATGCGGGAGTGCGAATCTAAGGCCGGATGAAGGAGAAGAGGCGTTCGGGGCCGGATAAACGAGAAAGCATTGCGGAGTGAGCGTGGAAGAAAAGAGCGGCCGGAGGGAGAAGGAGAAGGATAGAGCGGACGCGGAGAGCGGATTAGAGAAAAATATTGTTTGGGGATGGACCTTGAAATTAAAAAAGAATTAATACCTTAAAATTCTTTTCTGGCCGGAAGAGGGAGTTTTCCGCGTTTTCGACCGCGGCCGGAATTTTCTGATCACAGATTGAGAATCATACACACATGGCAAAGAACAAGAAACCGAAGCATATTGCAGTAGCCGGGAATATCGGGGCGGGTAAAACTACCCTGACGGAGATGCTGAGCAAGCATTATCGCTGGATCCCCCAGTTCGAGGATGTCGATCATAATCCCTATCTGAACGATTTCTACGAGGATATGCCCAGATGGAGCTTCAACCTGCAGATCTTCTTCCTGAACAGCCGCCTCAACCAGCTGCTGGAGATCCACACGGGTACGGAGACGGTGATCCAGGACCGCACCATCTATGAGGATGCACATATTTTTGCCCCCAACCTGCATGAGATGGGGCTGATGAGCAAGCGGGATTACAACAACTACTTCCAGTTCTTCCAGACCCTGAAAAGAATGGTGCAGCCTCCCGATCTGCTTATCTACCTGCAGGCTTCGGTGCCGACCCTCGTAGCGCAGATCCAGAAGCGCGGGCGGGAATATGAAGAGAATATCCGGCTGGACTATCTGAAACGGCTGAACGATTTCTACAATAAATGGATCGAGGGATACAAAGAAGGCCCTCTGCTGATCATCGATATCGACAAGAATAAATTCGGGGAGAGCGATGAGCATCTCGGGGAGATCATCACGCGGATCGACTCTCAGTTGTACGGGTTGTTCTGACCCGTCGGAGACGAAGCGGGATTATAGGGCGTCATCCACAGCCCGGTCCCCAATTCCGGGCTGTTTCTGGCCCGTTGAACTTGCATGGTGAATTTTCGGGTGGAGTAGCTAAAAACAAAAACTCCATCGGGCAAGTTGTCGATGGAGTCTTATTCTGGCAAACAATCGTAGAAAATTAGAATCCGGTGGCAACCGGAATTGAATGCGCCAAGTTCAGCATTTTATTTTTAAATAAAAATTATTTTTAACAAAATATTTTATTTTT
This sequence comes from Puia sp., assembly GCA_035317125.1. Taxonomy (GTDB): domain Bacteria; phylum Bacteroidota; class Bacteroidia; order Chitinophagales; family Chitinophagaceae; genus Puia. The sequence goes on along the minus strand of DATHHO010000172.1, from coordinate 8,542 downwards.
TTGGAGAAGCAGCTAATACTTCTTCGGGTATGTCCCCTGCATACTTCTCAAAATTGGCGATAAACCAGCCCGCGAGCTTCGCCGCCATTTCATCATACTCCTTCTCATCCGCCCAGGTCGTCCTGGGATTCAACAGCCCGGAAGGCACGCCTGGACAGGATTTTGGCATGGCAACCCCAAAGACGGGGTGGTTGTGATATTCCACTGCATCCAGCTTGCCGTCGAGGGCAGCGGTGATCATGGCCCTTGTGTACGAAAGACGCATTCTGCTGCCTTTCAGATACGGGCCGCCGGACCAGCCGGTATTGACCAGCCAGACCCTGACCCCATGTTCTTTCATCTTCCTGCCCAGCATCTCCGCATACCTCACCGGGTGCAACGGGAGGAAGGGTGCGCCGAAACATGCGCTGAACGTGGATTTGGGCTCTGTAATACCCGTCTCCGTCCCCGCCACCTTTGCGGTGTAGCCGGAAATGAACTGGTACATCGCCTGCCCCGGGGTAAGCCTCGAGACCGGTGGCAATACGCCATACGCATCACAGGTCAGGAAAAAAATATTCTGGGGGATATTTCCGAGGGAAGGTTCCTGCGCATTGCCGATATAGTTCAGCGGATAAGAGACACGGGTATTTTCCGTAATGGAACCGTCTTCGAAATTGATCCGGGATGTCCCGGGAAAGAAGGTTACGTTCTCCACCAGGGCCCCGCTGCGGATGGCCTGCCAGATCTCCGGCTCCCTGTCTTCCTTCAGATGGATACATTTCGCATAGCAGCCTCCTTCGAAGTTGAAGACGTTGTCCGGCGTCCAGCCATGCTCGTCATCACCGATGAGTTTCCTTGCCGGATCGGCGCTCAGGGTCGTTTTGCCCGTACCGCTCAGTCCAAAGAAAATAGCGGTATCCCCTTTTTTGCCCATGTTGGCCGCGCAGTGCATGCTCAGCACGTTCTTTTCCTGTGGCAGGATATAGTTCAGGATGGTAAAGATGGCTTTTTTGGTCTCCCCCGTGTATCCCGTACCGGCGAGGAGGATCATTTTGTGGCGGAAGGAGACGACTACGGCATTTGGCTTGCGGGTGCCACATTCGACAGCGTTGAGTGTCAGGCCGGGGGCCGACAGGATCTGCCAGTCGGGATGGAAGTTTTCCAGCTCTTCTTCCGTCGGGCGGAGGAACATATTGTAGACAAAGAGATTGTTCGATGGCTTTTCGTTGATGACCCGGACATTGAGCCGGTAGCGCGGGTCGGCGCAGACGTAACAGTCGCGGATCCAGAGTTCGGGCAGCTTGTTCAGATAATCCGTCATCCTGGAGAAGATGCGGTCAAAATACTTTTCGTCGAGGGGCTGATTGAACTCATTCCAGTGGATGGAACTTTTTGTGATCTCGTCTTTTACGATAAACCGGTCTTTCGGGCTGCGGCCGGTGAATTCCCCCGTGCTGATGACCAGGGCGCCGGTGTCGTTGAGCACCCCTTCGCCCTTCCGGAGGGCATCCTGTACTAATTCGTCGGGGGAGAGCTGATAATGGATCGTATCGGAGATCCTCAGGCCTAGCTTTACAAATGTATCTGTGGAAATGGCAATCGTTGGCACTGACATAGCGGGCAATCGTTTGTTTAGCCCACAAAGCTAAAATTTATAATTATCTAAAACAACCGTCAAAATGACCTGAATTTTTGATAATATCAAATAAATGCGTCGATTATACGAATTAATTCAAACTAACACTTGTTAGTTTGAAGGGAATCCCGTGAATGCGGCTTATCGGTGATCATTCATTATTTTTGCCGAATATTGTTCAAATCATTTCAGGAATGAAGTATTTCCCACCCAGCCCTGCGCTTTTTACCGCTAACAGGGCCCGTTTCAGCAAAGAATTGGCGCCTGGCACGATAGCGATCTTCGTAAGCAACGACGAAATGCCTTCCAATGGGGACGCCTTGTATCCGTTCAGACAGAACAGCGATCTGTTCTGGCTCTCCGGGATCGGCCAGGAGGACAGCATGATGATCCTTTTTCCGGATCATCCCGATCCGAAATACCGTGAGGTGCTGGTGCTGTTGCGGCCGAACCAACTGAAGGAGAAATGGGATGGGAAGAGGCTTAGGGCAGACGAAGCCGAAGCGATCTCGGGGATCCGTACCGTAGTCTGGCTGGACAGCATCGATCCCTTGCTGCAGCAGTGGGTACATCTGGCCGAAACGATCTGTCTGGGTTCCAATGAGAACGACCGGAAGAGCAGCCGGGTACAGACCAGCGACTATCGCTACATCCAGGAAATGAAACAACGATATCCCCTGCATCAGTACCGGCGGGCGGCTAAGATCCTGAAGGAACTCCGGTCGGTGAAGACCGCCGATGAGATCACGGTGATGCAGGAAGCGATGGATATCACGCACAGAAGCTTTACCCGTCTGCTTAAATTTATAAAGCCCGGGGTGATGGAGTATGAGATCGAGGCCGAGATCTGTCATTCGTTCATCTCCCAGCGCTCGCCGGGCCCTGCTTATTCCAGCATCGTCGCCAGCGGCGACCGGGCGAGGACCCTTCATTATATCGCCAATAATCAGCAGTGCAGGGATGGGGAACTGGTGCTGATGGATTTCGGGGCGGAATACGGCGGTTATTGCGCGGACCTCACCCGGACGGTGCCCGTGAACGGGAAGTTCAGCAAGCGGCAGAAGGAAGTATATAACGCCTGTCTTCACCTGCATAATTTTGCCAAAAGTTTGCTGAAGCCGGGCATAACCCTGGTCGATTATCACAAGAAAGTAGGTGAGGAAGCGAATAAGGAACTGCTGAAGATCGGGTTGCTGAATAAGACGGATATATTCAATCAGACACCCGAGACGCCTGCGTACTGGAAATATATGTATCATGGCGTTTCGCATCATCTGGGCATCGATGTGCATGATCTGGGTACGCGGCTGGAGCCTATCCGGGAGGGTATGGTGCTGACTGTCGAGCCGGGGATCTATATCGAGGACGAGCAGATGGGGATCCGGATCGAGAACGATGTCTGGATCACGGCCGGTGGGAACAGGGACCTGATGGCGGGGGTGCCGGTAACGGCCGAAGAGATCGAGGCGCTGATGAAGAGGGGGTAGAGGGGCGGCCGCGGGCGCTGGCAGGAAGATGCGGCCATGTGTGAGGGTAGGAGGGCGCGTCGCAGTGCGGGAAGAAGAGCCGGGGGGTTGAACGCGATGCGGAAATAAAACCCTAATATTACGGACCAAAGACAAATTTTCCGGATGAAAAATATTCCAAACCTGTTCACTTTGCTGAATCTTTTTTTTGGTTGCCTTGCGGTGATCTTTATACTGCAGAACGGGATCGCCATCATGACCGGCGACGAAGGGGTCCAGTATGTGGGCATACCGGAGCGGATAGGAATAGCTTCTCTTTTTATCGGGCTGGCCGGGCTGGTCGATTTTCTCGACGGGCTGGTGGCAAGGTTGTTCAAGGCTACCTCGCCGATGGGCAAGCAGCTGGATTCGCTGGCGGATGTAGTGAGCTTTGGCGTCGCACCCGGTATGATCCTTTACCAGCTCCTGCGGATGAGCTATGCCAGACAGTCCAATGGTCTTGATACGAATGTCCTGTTGTTCCTGCCCGCGCTGCTGATCCCCTGCGCCGCGGCATACCGGCTGGCTAAATTCAATCTCGACGATTCGCAGCAATATGGCTTCAAAGGCGTACCGACGCCGGCGGCGGGTCTGCTGGTGGCTTCGCTCCCGCTGATCTACTGGTATTCCAACAACGGCAGGATCATCTCCCTGCTGCTGGACAGGTGGGTGTTGTATGGGATCATCCTCGTGCTCGTCTGGCTCCAGGTGAGCAACCTGCCGCTGATGGCCTTCAAGTTCAAAGATTATTCCCTGAAGAGCAATTTTCCCAAGCTGCTGCTGCTGGTGCTGGCCGTGATCTCGGCGATCTTTCTGAAATGGCTGGCGGTGCCGGTGATCTTCATTTTCTACATTATCGTATCTTTGGCGACTAAAAAAGCGGGCTGAGGCCCGTTGGCCACACAGGCCATCGTCAGCCACAAAAAAATAAAACAATATGATCTTCTCTGTTCAGGTAAAAGTGATGCCGTTCAAGGAATTGTTAGACCCGCAGGGAAAGGCGGTGATGAGCGGCCTGGAGAGCCTGGGTCTTAAGAATGTAAGCGATGTGCGGATCGGAAAGAACATCAGCCTGCAGGTGGAAGCCGGGTCTGCCGACGAGGCCCGACAGATCGCGGAAGAAGCCGGAAAAAAATTGCTGGCGAACCCTGTCATGGAGTATTTTGAGATAGCCGTAAACTGATGCTCTATATTGTCCCTTCTCCCATTGGCAATTTGCAGGATATCACCCTACGGGCGCTGGATGTGCTGAAAAAGGTGGATCTTATCCTGGCGGAAGATACCCGGAATTCTTCCCGGCTGCTGAATCATTACCAGATCATCAAACCACTGTCTCCCTATCATCAGCATAACGAGCATAAGATCCTGCACCATCTGGTAGACCAGCTTTTGCAGGGGAAGACGATCGCCCTGATCACGGACGCGGGTACTCCGGGTGTGTCCGATCCCGCCTTCTTACTGGTGCGGGAGTGTATCAAGACCGGGGTGAGGGTGGAGTGCCTTCCGGGCGCCACGGCATTTGTTCCGGCGCTGGTGAACAGCGGGCTGCCGATGAACCGGTTCTGCTTCGAAGGGTTCCTGCCACTGAAGAAGGGAAGACAGTCGCTGATGAAGCAACTCGCGCTGGAAGAGCGGACCCTGGTGTTCTATGAGTCGCCTATGCGGCTGGTGAAGACGCTGGCGGATTTTATCGTTTACTTCGGGGAGGAGCGGCAATGTTGTGTCAGCCGGGAGCTGACGAAGATCTATGAGGAGAACCAGCGCGGAAGCCTGAAAGAGGTGCATGCGCATTACCAGGAGAAGGGGGTGAAGGGGGAGATCGTGATCCTGGTGGAGGGAAGGGATGGGCGGAAGAAGGGTACGGGCCAGGAGGATGCCGGAAGGAAGGCTGCCGGATGGAAAGGAAATGAGGACGATGTGGAATGGGGGGAGGCCGATGATATCGGCGCGGAGGATGCAGACGACGTGACCGGGGAAAAGGAATAATTGATAAATTTGCTGACCTTTAAAAATATAGATTTATGAAGAAGCGTTTTTTCATTCTGCTGCTGACCAGTACTTTCTTTTTTATGATGACAAAGGCCGATGCCCAGTTCAGGCGGATCCCGGGGACCGTGACCGATTCGTTCAAGCTGAAATATCCTGCCGCCAAATCGGTGGAGTGGGAGGACGGCATCACCTCTTTCAAGGCGACTTTCATCCTTGACAACGATAAATATACTGCCCGGTACTCCAGCAAGGGGGAATGGCAGGGCTCTCAGAAAAAAATCAAGTTCGATGATGTTCCGGTATCTGTGAAGGACGGCTTGTCTAAAAGCAAATACGCCGGTGAGTGGAAAACGGGCACTGTCACCGCCCGCTATTTGCCCAGGGATATCATCCAATACAATATCGTGGTCTATAAAGGCGACCTGCAAAAGAAGAACCTGCTGTTCAGCAGCGAGGGTCAGCTATTGAAGGATAGTACTACGTTGTAAAAATTCTATATGAGACTGAGTAAACCAATGATTTCCCTGCTGGCCGGGGCGCTGGCCTTTGGGTCGGTTTGGGCGCAGCCTGACAGATGGCAGCAGCGTGTAAAGTATTCCATGGATATCAATATGGATGTGGCGACCAACCGGTTTACCGGTAAGCAGTCCCTTTCTTATACCAATAATTCACCGGATACCTTGCGCAAAGTGTTCTACCATTTATACTGGAATGCTTTTCAGCCGGAGAGCATGATGGATAACCGGAGCCGCGAGCTCGGGACGATCTCCTATGGCAGCGGCCGTAACGGACGCGAGCAGCTGGACTGGGATACCCGGGTAAGGGACCGGATCCAGCATCTGACCCCGGAAGAGATCGGTTACCAGAAAGTATTATCGCTCACCATGAACGGCGTGGCGCAGCCTTTCACGGTCCGGGAGACGATCCTTGAAGTGAAACTGACCAGACCGATCCTGCCAAAGGCCACCGTGGTCTTCGATATGCAGTTCGAGGCCCAGGTGCCGCTCCAGGTGCGCCGCAGCGGCAGGGACAACCCGCAGACGGGGGTCCGTTATTCCATGAGCCAGTGGTATCCCAAGCTATGCGAATACGATTATGAGGGATGGCATCCAACTCCCTATGTTGCCCGGGAGTTCTATGGCGTCTGGGGAGACTATGATGTGAAGATCAGTATCGATAAAGCGTATATGATCGGCGGCACGGGTTATCTGCAGAATGCCGCGCAGATCGGATTTGGGTATGAGTCACCCGGAACAAAGGTCATGCGTCCCGCCGGTGATAAGCTGATCTGGCATTTTATCGCGCCTGAAGTGCATGATTTTATGTGGGCTGCCGATCCGCAGTTCAAACACCTGGTCCGGAACGTCTCCGGTGGCAGGGTCATCAATGTATTGTACAGGAACAAGAACAATGACCCGCGTCAGGATACGGCCTGGGCCCAGCTGGCGGATGCGGCGGTGATCGTGTTGCCTTTTATCGAAAAGAATTTCGGGAGATATCCCTACAAACAATATTCGTTCGTTCATGGCGGCGATGGCGGCATGGAATATCCCATGAGCACGCTGATCAATGGGCCGAGCCTGGGGACCGCTTTTCACGAATGGATGCATAGCTGGTACCAGGGGATGATGGGCACGAATGAATCGCTGTATGCGTGGATGGACGAAGGGTTCACCAGTTATGCGGCGGCCCTCGTACAGGCTTATTATTATGATATCCTGGCCAGGCGGGAGCCGGACAATTCCGGTCTGCAGACCATGGTGAACAAAATGAAGACGCAGCTGCCGCTGAATCATGCGGATGCTTATAGCAGCTATTTCGGTCTGGTGAAAAGCGGATTCGAAGAACCGCTGACCACACATGCGGATCATTTCAATACGAACTATGCTTATAGCATTGCCGCCTATTCGAAAGGGGAAATGTTCCTTGAGCAACTGGGCTATATTGTCGGCGCCGATACAAGGGACAAGATCCTGCTGGAATATTACCGGCTCTGGAAATTCAAGCATCCAAACGCCGCGGATTTTGTGCGGGTGGCGGAAAAAGTCAGCGGATTGCAACTGGACTGGTATAAGGAATATTGGGTCAGCACTACCAAGACGATCGATTATAAGATCGACAGCCTGTGGGAAGAGGGTTCGACGGCCAGGATCAGACTGAGGATGGTGGGTAAGATGCCGATGCCGGTGGATGTATTCATGCAGTATAAGGATGGCAGCAAAGAAATGATCTATATCCCTCAGTATTTCATGTTCGGGGAAAAGCCGGTGGAAGACCCTTCTATTCCGCGCACGACTGCCGAAGCCTGGAAATGGACGAGCCCGACCTATACGTTTACGGTGAACCACCGCCTTGGGGATCTGAGGATCGTGGAGATCGACCCGAGCCAGCGGATGGCGGATGTCGACCGGAAGAATAATAAGCTGGAAGTGAGTTTGCCGTAGGGGTGCAGGGTGAAAACAAAGCGGCTCCGGATGGATCCGGAGCCGGCAGTTGTTGTTTATCAGATAAGGTAAAATGACTAATGAAGCATTTGATTCTCCGCAGCCTGATGAGGCAAAATTAAGGGCCCCATCAGGACAAAACAATACTACTTTGTGGTAGTTTTAATAGATTGGTTAGCTAACGGCCGTAAAATTTATTGATGGCTTCGACACGGTTATTTACATGCAGCTTCTCGTATATGTGATAAACGTGTTTTCTGACGGTCTCCTGACTGATGAACAAGCGTGCTGCGATCTCTTTGTACAGCATGCCTTTGGCGAGCAATTCCAGGATCTCATTTTCTCTGTTGGACAATACGCTGATCGGTTTGCCCTGTGAGCTGGTTCCGGGATCTGCGACGGCGGGTCTGGACTGGAATGCGTTCACGACCTTTCGTGCGATCTGGCTGCTCATGGGCGCACCGCCTTCATGCAGCTCGCGCAGGGCGTCCAACAGTTTGCCCGGGGCCGTTTTCTTCAGGATATACCCGTTGGCGCCGGCTGTCAGGGCTTCAAATATTTTTTCATCCTCTTCGTAAACGGTACACATCATAAAAAGTATTTCGGGGTGTAGCGGCTTCAACTGCCGGACACAATCGATGCCGCTCTCTCCTTCCCCAAGATTGATGTCCATCAGGACGATGTTGGGGTTGACGAGTGGTACTTTGAGGAGCGCCTCTTCGGCATCGCAAAAACTTCCTACTAATGCGTAACCATCTGCCATCAGGATGATCTGCTCCAGCGCGGAACGGATATCCTTGTTGTCATCTACTATACACACGGAAATGATCATAATGCAAAGGTCCGCCTTTTAATGAACCGAAAAATACCATTTTGTGGTAGTTTTTTGGGGAGGGGGGTCAGGGAAGGGATTTTGAGGGCGTGGGGTTTGGAGAGTGGCGGGGTCAGGGGGTAGGGTCCTGGGAGGTTGGTTTTTTGGGGTGGGC
>DATHHO010000171.1:0-18633 GCA_035317125.1 Puia sp. | reverse complement strand
CACCCGCTGCGCCTCACCACCGGACAAGGTATCCGAAGACTGGCCCAGCTTCACATAGCCCAGCCCGACATCGCTGAGCGGTCTTATCTTTTGCAGGATATCTTTTTCATCTTTGAAAAAATCCAGCGATTCATCGACGCTCATTTCGAGGATCTGATAAATATTCTTTTCCTTGTACGTGACTTCGAGCACCTCTTCCTTGAACCGTTTGCCCCCGCAGACTTCGCAGGTCAGGTGCACATCGGCAAGGAACTGCATCTCGACCACCTGCTCCCCTTCCCCTTTGCAGGTATCGCAGCGTCCTCCGTCCACATTGAAGGAGAAATGTTTGGGCTGGAAGCCGCGCGTTTTGCTGAGGGGCTGTCTGGAATACAGGTCCCTGATCTCATCATATGCCTTGATATAGGTAACGGGATTGCTGCGCGAAGATTTCCCGATCGGGTTCTGGTCCACCAGTTCCACCTGTGAAAGATAGTCGACGTCGCCGACGATGGCCTTGTGCATACCTACTTTTTCACCGGGCTCGCCTTTCATTTTTTGCAGTGCCGGATAAAGGATCTGTCTGACCAGGGTCGTTTTGCCGCTGCCACTCACCCCACTGATGACACAGAGCAGGTTCAGCGGGAACTCGACGTTGATATCCTTCAGATTATGCTGCCGGGCCCCCTCCACGGTAACGGAACGGTTCCATTTCCGGAGCGTCTTTGGCGGCACGATGCTCAGTTCGCCTTTGAGGTATTTACCCGTAAGGCTTTTTTCATTGGCGATCAGCTCGTCATAATTACCCGCGGCTACGACTTCCCCGCCGAGATGACTGGCCAGCGGACCCATATCGATGATATAATCGGCCTCGCGCATCATCGTTTCATCATGCTCCACCACGACAACGGTGTTGCCCAGGTCGCGCAATTCCTTCAGCACGCGGATCAGCCTTTCGGTATCCCGGGAGTGAAGTCCTATGGATGGCTCGTCGAGTATATATAAGGAGTTGGTCAGGTTGCTGCCCAGCGAACGGGTCAGCTGTATACGCTGGCTCTCTCCCCCGCTCAGACTGTTGGCCAGACGGTCTACGGTGAGATAGCCGAGACCAACATCAATCAGGGTCTTCAGCCTGTGGCGGACCTCGAAAAGGATGCGTTTGGCCACCTGCTGCTCGTATTCATTCAGGCTCAGCTCATCGAACCAGACGGTCAGGTCCTTGACCTGCATCTCGCAAAGCTCGCCGATATGTCTGCCCCCGATCTTTACATAAAGGGCTTCCTTCCGGAGGCGGTAGCCTTTGCATTCCGGGCACAGGGTCCGTCCGCGGTAACGGGACAGCAGCACCCTGTACTGGACCTTATATAAGTTCTTTTCGACCTCATCGAAGAAGTCGTTGATCCCCTGTGCATGTTCATTCCCTTCCCAGAGGGTCTTTATCTGTTGTTTGGTCAGATCGAAGATGGGTTTGTGAACAGGGAAATCGAATTTTTTGGCCGCCTTGACGAACTGGTCCTTCCACCACACCAGCTTCTCCCCTTTCCAGGGCGCTACGGCGCCTTCATATACGCTCAGTCTCCGGTCCGGGATCACGAGATCGGCGTCGATGCCCAGGACCTGGCTGAACCCTTCGCATACGGGACAGGCCCCGAAGGGGTTATTGAAGGAGAACAGATTGGGCACCGGTTCTTCGAACTGGATGCCGTCCAATTCAAAGCGGTTGGAAAATACCATCCGGCGGTCCCCGTTTATTTCCAGCTGCAGCTCCCCCTCCCCTTCATAAAAGGCCGTACCCACAGAATCCGAGATACGGTGACGATCGTCCTCATCAAAATCCTTGACAACCAGCCGGTCGATCAGGACGTAGACGCCGCCGGTCGCGGTGGCACCCGCCGCAGCCGATCTGCCGGATGTCTGGGCGACCCCGGAAGCCGGAGCCCCCCCGGAGGCCGGGAATCTTTTTTTGAGGGCCTTCTCATCCAGTTCGAGCAGCTCCTCAATACGGAGGGTCTCGCCGGGCGCAGCTGGTAAAGAACCAGCTTCCCGGGCCGTTGCGGGCAACGCGGCCTCGGTCTGGGCCGGAGAAGCCGGTAACGATGCTGCCGGTATTGACGTTGCGGGCAGCGCAGAGAAATAAAGGCGGGTAAATCCCTTTTGCAGGAGGATATTCAGCTCTTCCCGCGTATTGCGGTTCTTGTTTTGTTTGAATGGCGTGAGAATAAGCACTCTGTCCCCCGGCTGACCGGCCATGATGGCCGCCACTACGTCGTTGACATCGTCCTTTTTGACGGGCAGTCCCGAAACGGGAGAATACGTCTTGCCGGCACGCGCAAAAAGCAGCCGCAGATAATCATAGATCTCGGTCATGCTGCCCACCGTGCTTCTGGGGGTACGGGTGATCACCTTCTGCTCGATGGCAATGGCCGGACAGAGCCCTTTGATATAGTCCACATCCGGCTTGTTCATCCGGGCCATGAACTGCCGGGCATATGCGCTGAGGCTTTCTGCATAGCGTCGCTGCCCTTCGGCAAACAGGGTATCGATGGTGAGGGAAGATTTGCCCGAACCGGACACGCCGGTAACCACCACCAGCTTGCCTCTGGGGATATTTACATCGATATTCTTAAGATTGTGCACCCGGGCGCCTCTGATCCTGATGGCATCTGCCTCTGGCTGACTCTTTTCTGGCGAAGGCGAAATAGTAAGCTTTTCCTTTACCTGTTTTTTAACTTTATCGGTAATAGCCATATATATAATAGCAAACTTATGGTAAAATGGTTAAAATTTCCGGGACCCTGACAATAAATGGCAGCGTCACAAATCCCTGAGCAGGGTCGGTTTTTTATTGTTCAAAAGCATCTATTTTTTTGATTCCGCAGGGGCAATAAGACAAAATAAGTAATAACCTTATGGGTTTATGGGGGTATTGGAGATTTAAAAAACAAAAAAATTCCCAAAATGTTATTTTTTCCAAAAATTGTATATCTTTAATTACAATTAATGCAAGATGTATTTGTTCACATTCTGTTAAAATTGTTAATTACTTTATAATTACCTAACCAAACCCCAGCAGCCTATCGACTAGTCACTTCTACACTGAAAAGCCAAACCATCGTTTAAAATCCAGAGTTATATCCTATCACCTTTTAAAAACCCGTAGAAGTTTATGACATTGCTACGCAAAAAAACCGACCATGAACTTATCCATCAATTCCGCGATGGTGATCTCCATGCACTAGAGGCATTGATCATCCGCCACAAGGATAAGCTGTACACCTCCATTCTCTTCCTTGTTAAGGACAAATACCTTGCCGAGGATATCTTCCAGGACGTTCTGATCAAAATTATCGACACCATCCGCGGCGGCCGCTACACCGAAGAAGGAAAATTCCTTCCCTGGGCAATGCGCATTGCGCACAACCTCTGTGTAGACCATTTCCGCAAGGTAAAACGCACCCCTGCCATCCGTACGAGTGATGACCGGGATATCTTCGAAGTGATCAATTTCACTGAAGAAGGCGCCGATACCAAGATGATGAAACGCCAGAGCCATGACCGTGTACGTAAAATGCTGGACATGCTTCCCGAAGATCAGCGCGAGGTGATCATTCTGCGTCACTACGCCGATCTGAGCTTCAAGGAAATTGCCGCACTGACCAATTGCAGCATCAACACCGCTCTGGGTCGCATGCGTTACGGCCTCATCAATCTACGTAAGATGATGACCGAGAAGAAAATTGCGCTTTGATTTTTTTTAAAAATCTTTAACTACCTTAAGGAAACGGGGAACGGACAGAACCGCTAACTTCAAATTGTGAAAAGATCAACTAAAAAAAATATTCAGGAGTTCCTGCACAACAGTGCAGGGACTTTTTTCGTTAAGGTCCGGTCGGGAATGCTGCACGCAGCATCCCAGAACTTCTTGTCATTCTGGTCCTCCATCCGATACAAAAGCACTTGCCCTTAGTACTGTCGAAAGGCTGGAACAGAATGACGCCTAATTAAAAAGAGCCCCCAGATACTGGGGGCTCTTTTATTTGCAGGTTCTCCAAGGGGAGGCCGGTAATTTATTTTATGACCAGCGCCTTGTCGATGAGGAAGACCAGATTGGCGCGGTGGGCCCGGGTCTGCTCGTTCGGAGAGACGGCCGTTCCCAGCAACGTTCTTGTTTTCCTTAATGTGCTGTATGCCGCCGCCCTGGATGCCTCATCATAACCCGTGGATGCCCCCGAGATATTGATCATCCCCTTCACGAAAGCAGTCTGGATATTCTGACGGTACAGGTTAACTGCGCCACCCTTATCGGCCTCGAATATATACTTTGTGAAATCGCCCATCACATCGGCGACACTATAGGTGTTGCCATAAAGACTGGTCGTATTGATGCGCTGCAGGACGTTACCGCTGAATACCTGTGTCAGCACGCCCATCTGGATGGCAAGGGCCGTATTCTGCGGCTTGGGATCTTCGGTAATGCCGAAGAAATTGAAGCCGCGGCGTTGCAGTTGCAGGTACGGGAACAGTTGTGTGTCATTGTCAAAGGCATCTGGTGCGAACACATACTTAGCCAGCGCCTGTCCGGCTTTTTTCTGGTAAGCCACCGGCACGGGGGTAAAAGGCTTGCTGGCCGAACCCTGTCCCACATAGCTTCTGTCGACATAGATGCCACCGATATAGCGGGCGATGGAGGCCGCCATGGAATTGCGTTGTCCGTTCAGCGTATTGTAACGCGCTCTCAGTTCGGTATAAGACCTTCCCGGCTTGCTGTATTTGTCCTTCAGCTTGCCCATGAGTTTGTTCACCAGTTTGAACCTTTCTTCCCCATAGGTTACCATATCATTGGTCAGATCGTTGATCATTACCCGGGGGTCGATCCCTCCGCCACCAGGGGTTCTCATGTCGTCGGCGTCATTGCCGAAGGCAAGCTGGGGGTCACTGCTGCGGCTGGCGATCTTGCTCAGGGTTGCTTCCTCCTGTGCGGGGTCTGTCTCCGTATAACCATATTCGATAGCCCAGAGATCGTAAGGGCCGGGCTTGGTCGTATAGTAATCCCCCTGTTTGCTCCGGTCCAGCGATACGTTGATCGCGGGATAATCCATGACGGAGCCCTGCGTTCCCAGCTTATGCGTGATCTCCGTATTGTTGATCTCGGCAGGGCTGAGGAGTTGGCTGGCCTTCATATTGTGGTTTAGTCCCATCGTATGTCCCATCTCGTGGAGGATGAGATAGTAAAGGAACTGCTTGTGCATCGCTTTGATCTCGGCCGGTGGCGCATCGTCGGCCTCCAGTGTCGTGAGGCCGGCGGTGTACTGGGCCTTCAGCTCCTGTCCCAGCGTGCAGCCCATCCACGGCTGTCCTCTTCCTATGGAAAGGTATGGGGCGGAGCCCGCAAGGGCGCTGAGGTTTGCGGAAACACCGGCTGTATTGCCAGCGCCTTCCGGGCCAAAGCTGGCCACGCCATTCATGCCGTTATAAGGAACATTGGCGGCAGCGGCGGCATTTCCGCCATTGAGCGGGTTGAGACCGCCAAAGGAATTGTACAGCTCTTCGGATACGGGTGTCGAACTACCGGAGATCCATTCCACCGTGATATCGGCGCCCAGGATCTGACCCGTCTTTGGATTGACGAAGCTCGGCCCGATCGCTCCATAGGGAGGATTCGCCGAGGATACCCAGCGGATCGTATTGTAACGGATATCGGCCGGGTCCCAGGTGGCCGTGTCCGGCATGATCTTCATGACGACGGCATTCTTAAAGCCCGCCTTCTCGAACGCCTCGTTCCATTTCAGTCCGGCCTCCACGATCGTCTGCCGGTATTCGACAGGCGTGGTATTCTCCACCCACCAGACGATCGGATCGACGGGCTCGCTGAGGGCGGCGCCGGGGTCTTTCTTCTTCAGGTTCCAGCGATGGATCACGTCCTTGAAGTTCGGAACGTCGATCGTGGTGAGGTTATCGATCTCTTCCGAGAAATAGCCGATGCGCGGATCGTCGCGGCGCGGTCTGAAATCATTATGCGGCACTTCCATAAAACTATGCTGGAACCGGATGCGGTCATAACGGGCATCCGTAATATCTTTTCCACCGCCGTTGAAAGGAGCGGGGTTATCGTAGGCCAGATCGACCACGACATCCGTATTGTCCGGATAAGAACGGATCTTATCGTATTTGGATTTGGCTGCGTTGAGCGCTCCCAGGTTGAAGATGAGGGTCGGAGGAAGACCGGGAGGGAGCGTCGGTCGCACAGGATCCAGCTTTTCGCTCAGGAACAATCCGTCCCCGGCGATCAGATAACCGTTCTCGTCTTCTGCAGCCGGCTTATCGGAATAGAATACAGCCTCGGGCACGTCTACGTTTGCTGCTTTGCTGACGGCGTTGGAGGGGTCATACCAGAAATTCGTGTTCACCTGCGAAAATTCCAGCTTGTCGAACTGCTTGCGGATCTTAAAGATCCAGGTGGCACGGATCATATTCTGATTGAGAAAAAGGCTGGTGGGCCCGCCCATCGAGAAGCTCTGATAGATAAATTCCTTGCCGAGCTGATCTTTTTTGATATAGATCTGTACGCTGCCGGTGGCCGTATCCTGGTAGATGGTGAGAAGCCCTTCAATTTTCCGGGAGCTTTTCACTTTTTCGGCAATGGTGGCTTTGGGCGCCGCTTTTTTTGCCGTGTCCGCTGCGGCAGGCTTGGTCTGCGCCGCTGACCCAAGTGTCCAGCACAACCCTGCGGAAAACAAGAGAAAATAAGCTGAGTGTCTAAGCATATTTTGGTTTTTGGAAGTTATTGATACAATAAGGATACGGTAAATTCCTTTTACCGGGAGCGGGAATTTGATGAGTGGCGGGGATGACCAGGCTACCGGCCCTGCTTATAAGCATCCAGACCGCACTTCAGCCATTGGGCATAGGTCTGTGCATCTGGGGTATAGCCGACGGGATAGGTCATCAGTTTTTCATCGGGACTGATGACCACATACAGCGGCTGAGAAGCATTTTTGAAATTCTCCGACTGAAGGGTAGCAAATTTATCGCCGATGGTCTGGATAGGCTTCTTGCTCCCGTCGCTGGTCGTGAAGAGGAACTGCTGATCGTCGGGTAAGGATTTCCTGTCGTCGACATACAGGGATACCAATATATAGTTATCATGGATCAATTGCTCCACAACAGGTTTTGGCCAGACATTTTCTTCCATCTTACGACAGTTCACACAGGCCCAACCCGTGAAATCGATCAGGATCGGCTTGTGCTGCTCTCTGGCGAGCCGGAGGGCTTTTTCATAATCATTGACCACCTTGATCTCCAGACCCTTTTCCTCGGCAGCATGGTACCAGCTATAGTTAAGCGGCGGTGGAAATCCGCTGATCAGCGACAGATTAGCCCAGCTCGTATTGGTCAGGCCCGGCAACAGATAAAGGACAAAAGCCAGGAAAAAAAGACCGACTGTGATCCTGCCCTTGCTCAGTTTTTCCGGCGGAGGATCGTGATGGAATTTCAGGATGCCGAACAGATACAGCACGAGCCCGGTCCCGATCAGGATCCAGATCGCAAAAAAGGTTTCTCTTTTCAGCAGGCCCCAATGAGAGACCAGGTCAGCATTGGAAAGATATTTCAGGGCGAGAGCCAGTTCGATGAATCCGAAAACGATCTTGATCGTGTTCATCCAGCCGCCGGAGCGGGGTAAGGATTTAAGCCAGTTGGGAAAAAGTGCGAACAGCGCAAAAGGCAATCCCAGGGCCAGCCCAAAGCCAGCCATGGCGAATGTCAGTTGTACCGCACCGCCGTTCTGATCCAGGGCGCCGACCAGCAACGTGCCGAGAATAGGGCCTGTACAAGAGAACGACACGATGGCCAGCGTGAGGGCCATAAAAAAGATGCCGCCCAGGCTGCCGATATTCGACTTCGAGTCCACGGAATTCGAAATGCTGCTTGGCAGGGTGATCTCAAACAGCCCGAAAAAGGAGAGGGCAAATGCCAGGAAGACCGTGGCAAACCCAACGTTCAGCCAGACATTGGTGGAGATCGTATTCAGTATATTGGCGTTGTTGGCTTTCAGGAAATAGAAAGGAACACTGATCAGTACATAGATGATGAATATAAAAAATCCATACAAAAAGGCATTGGCAATTCCTTTTTTACGGGAGGCCGATCTTTTTGTAAAGAAAGATACGGTCAGCGGGATCATGGGGAAGGTGCAGGGCATGAACAGACCGACCAATCCCCCAAGGAAACCCAGGATGAAAATGCCCAGCGGGCTTTTGGATTTGCTGCCTTCCGTTCCGGTACCGCCGCACCTGCTCACCGGATTGGCCAGATCGATCGTGCTTTTCTTCAGGCTCCTCGCGGCGGAAGCCGATGCTTCCAGACCCGCAGACCGGGCGACCAGTTCGCCGGCGGCCGTAAAGGAATAACGGAATGGAACGTCCTGCGGGCCGATCACGGAGTCTCCGCGGATCGCCATGAACCGGACCTCTCCTTTTATATCGGCAGGCCCCTTGCCACTGTATGCCGGCACCTGGACGTTTACGAGGACAGAGGCTTCCTTTTCAAAATACCGGGTCAATGCGTTATCGAAGAGCGGCTCCTTTTTTTGCTGTAGTTGTCCTTTTTCTTCAATGCCCAGGATGCTGGCCTTTGTTCCCGAATCCAATACCACTCTTGTATAGGGCAGACTGTCCGGCATGGTAGTGGAATATAATTTCCAGCCACTGCCAATCCTTGCCTTTAATATCAGCGTATAGCCATTGCCGTTCTTCTGCGCGCCATCCTTTTGCATGGAGGCGAATTCCCAGTTGACCGCACCAGTCGCCGGGTCCTGTGCAATGCCTTGTTCAGCCATAAGAAGGAAGAAGAATCCGGCCGCAAGAAGTAGAATCCGGTTCATTATTACCCTCCGATATTAACGCTGAAATCCACATCGGCAGGCGGCAGACATTCTTTGTCGTTGCAGACCATAAATTCCACTTTTCCGGCGAGGCTGGTCTTCACATTCGACCTGAGCTTCACCGTCTGTACGAAATCGACGGTCTTTGCATAATACCTGACCTCGGAATTAAAGGACTTTTCGAATACTTTGGTCATTTTGCCGATTTCCTTCACCGGTCCATTGGGTGTGAGAAGTGGGTTCTTCGTAAAGGTGAAGCTGGTGGAAACAGGACCATCTCCCGCGTTCTGGGCATAGATATGGAAATCTCCCCCGATAGTGGCGGTCAGATGTACTTCGTAGGTCTTTTCTGCGAGTTTTTTTGTCGTATAGGCCCAGGATACCATCTTGCTGGACTGTGCCATTGCCATGCTCAGGGCAAATATCGCCAGGCCGGACAACGCTAATTTTTTATTCATGACGCTAAGTTCTATTTCCAAATGTTAGGAAAAGGCTAAAAGTTTACCAGTCCAGCTTCCTGGCTGACGGAATTGGCCAACGGCCTGTTGAATAAGGGATTTTTTGGGTCGATCAGCAGGGCTTTCAGAATGCCCTGCCCGTCCACATTACCCAGGGCCTCGGAACAGGCACGTTCCGGATGGGGCATCATACCAAAGACATTGCGGGTGCGATTGCAGATCCCCGCGATATTATAAAGGGCGCCGTTCGGATTACCGGCGGCGTTCACCTGTCCATTCTTATCTGCATAGCGGTAGATCACCTGTCCGTTGGCCTCGAGCTCCGCCAGCGTTTTTTCGTCGGCATAATACCTGCCTTCCCCGTGTGCGATGGGGATCATAAGCGCCTTGCCCTGATCGCCGATGCCGCGCAGGTAAATATTCTTGCTGATGTATTGCTGATTGGCATTCCGGAGCAGTACGCCTGGCAGGAGCTGGGACTCACAGAGGACCTGGAAGCCATTGCAGATACCCAATACCTTACCTCCTTTGCCGGCAAATTCGATGACCGCCTGCATGATCGGGCTGAACCGCGCTATGGCGCCGCAGCGCAGGTAATCGCCATACGAAAAGCCCCCTGGCAGAACGATGCAGTCGTCGGTGCTGAACATGCTCAGATCCGTGTCTTTGTGCCAGAGCATGACTACTTCCTGGTCCAGATCGTATTGCAGGGCATCCTGCATGTCGCGGTCGCAATTGCTGCCTGGGAAAACGACTATGCCAAATTTCATATCGGGTGATTTTACGGGGCAAAGTTACGGGATTTCGTTCGGGCACCCCACTCCTAGATCAGATAATTGATCGTAATAATATAGGCCACGATGATCCAATGCAGCAGCAGGGGCGGCCATCTGCGGGCGGGATAGAAGTAGGCCGCGGCATGAAAGGCCGCGAAGGGGACGGCCGTCACGATCCAGTTCTCATAGGAATTGGCCCGGTTGATAAGGATGATGACCACCGCCACCATGAGGAACAGCAACAGCAGGCTCCAGCTTTTTCGTATATGTATCAGCACCTTGCTGAGGTTGTTCTGAACGAAATAACCCCCGATCATGAACGGGATGACCAGCAGGGCGATGCCCAGAGTGATCCAGATGGAAGAAGGCATGGCGGGCAGGGTAAGGACGATCCGTGGCAGCATATCCTTCCAGTGCCAGTGACTGGTCAGGTAGAGCAGAAGGAAAAGGAAATAATAAGGACAGGTAAATCCCAGCAGGCCTACCAGCCATTCCCGTATGCGGAAGGGGCGCATGGTGATCAGCGCGCAGAGGACCAGCAGCAGGAAGGCCATAGCGGGTACATACAGCAGGGACACCACGCCGGTCAGTACGCCGATATTGAAGATCAGTGATCCGGGACGGTGGCTGTTGTAGAGATCGATCATCCGGTACCAGATCCAGATCATAATCGAATTGATGAGCAGCGGGGCTGAGAAATGGTTCCAGTCCTGGAGCAGGGAGGTAACGAGTATATAGGACATCCCGGGCAGAAAAGTGGCCTTGGGCAGCAATTTATGGTGGTTGCAGATCCTGTTGAACAGGGTCGCCTGGGTGAACAGGATAAGAAAGGTCAGGATGGCGTACAGGATCGGGGTATTGTGGAAAAGAGAATCCAGGCCATTCAGGATCAGCCGGTACAGGTAATTGTCCTCCGGATGCAGCGCTGGCACCGTGGGATGAAGGAATATGGAAAATTTCAATACAAGCGCGTAGACTAATAGCAGCAGGGCATTGCCCGGGTTTTTCTGTTTGAAGATGCCGATCACCTGGATAGAGTTTTATGCGGCTCAGAGTTATATTCAAAACTAACCCTACGCCGCATTGAGTTAATGATGGGCCTTCGGCCGATGGACCTGCGGTCCATCAAAAGTCAATTTTTGCGAAACAAAGGTAATTCCGGTACATGCACGGTACGATGGTCTGCCAGCTGCTGACCTGGCGTCCGTACCGGGGCATGAAATCGTATCCCTTGTCCAGGTTCTTCAGCGTGGGATAACGGGTGATCTTTCCATCCGGCGAAATGCTCTGGTCGTTGAGCAGCATGTTCCGGCGTTCGTACTGGTTGAACAGGAAATGCAGCTCTCCGCCCGTATTCATGACATCGTAGGAGATGAGGTTTTCCGTCTCATCATCGAACTGGCTCTTCGGAATGATATTGCTCCATTCCAGGTTGCCGTCTTTGTCAAAAGAAAGGACCATGATATTTTCCGCATGATAGCGGGTGGCATAGTTGCCATAATTCCGGTTCCACGGGTTGTAAAATGGGCTGTAATAAGGGGAATAGTACATCCCCGGCGAATACATGGAGCCGGACATATAGTCCCAGCGGTTGAACATATTGCCCCGGGAGGTCGTATAGTTCGACTCGCTGACCATCAGGTAGCCGCCATCTTTCTTGGTAATGATCTGCTTGATAAAGAAATCGTTGAATGCCATTTTCAGATTGGCGTCCGAGCTTTTCGCCACGGTCCGCAGCTCGTCATTGAATATGGTCACCGACTCTTTTATCCTCGCATCCGTAGCCTTGTCCCATACGACGGTATAGAGTCCTTCGATATTCCCTTTTTTCTGTTTGTAGTAGAAGCCGGTAAAGATGTAACGGCGGTTATTGTTATCCACCTTGATCTTGATCTCGTCCAGGATCCGGTCACCGGACCCGATATCCTTTACGGAAAAGCTATCCGACAAGGCGCCCTTGGTGATAAGGGAGACCTTGGAAATAAAGTCATTGCCCCCGCTCTTCACGAATTTTCCAAAAACCATCCCTCCCTCGTTGTCCAGTAAAAAATCGGTGAAGAACTCGTTCCGTTCATCCATCGGCATATTGATCCGATGCCGGTCGAGCAGGCTGAGGTGGTCATCGAATAAAAAAGTGGTGAACAAGAAATTCTTTGGGTTCTTGCTGTTGATCTTACAGACCATGATCCGCTGGCGGTTCTCGCTGACCATGGTGGTATAGATCTTATTATTGGCCGCAAATCCTACCTGAGTCGTGTCCAGATCTGCCGGCTCCGCCATTTTCCTTCCCTGGCCATCCATTTTCACGGCGGTGCAGTGAACGATGCTCTTGTGTTGATGTTCGAAGATCATATAGAAATAATCCGGGTAGGCCACAAAGTCAACGTTGATATACTTGTCCGGCATAAAGTCCAGCGGAGTGCGTTGCAGGAGCTTCATATCCTCGCTGTACACGCAAATGGAGTTGGTTGAATTATTATTCTTGAATATCAGGTAGTTACCATTGATCTTACCGATAATTTCAAAATTGGTCCGGCGGCTGTCCTCTCTCTCCGGCTCGGAATAGGTGATCTTTTGGGCCAGGGTTGCGAGGGGGGCTCCCAGGGTCAGCATCATCAGCAATGGCAGCAAAAACGAAACGGTTGTCTTCATATCTGATCTTTCTTGAAAAGGATACAATGCTCAATTCAATTGTAAGATAATTAAAAGTTTTATCCCGGAGTGTTATTGGAACCCGAAAATGGCGGCGGAACGGGCCTCCGGCCGATAACGGAAGGGCCTGTGGCTGACCGCCTGAGGGCCTGTGGCTGTCAAAATAAATATTACAAAATCAGCCGATGGGACTACCTTTACGAAACTATCGGGGAATTCCCGGTAGTTTTTATTTTAACCGCCTCAAGTTGTGAGTAGACAGATCAACAAAGTTACTTTCGCAAGCCTGGTAATTGCGCTGGGCATTATTTACGGAGACATCGGAACTTCCCCCCTTTATGTTCTAAACGCTATTATTACCGGCCGGGTCATCGAGGAAAAGCTGATCCTCGGATCGTTATCCTGTATCATCTGGACCCTGACGCTCCAGACCACCATAAAATATGTCTGGCTTACCCTGAAAGCCGACAACCGGGGAGAAGGCGGGATATTTTCCCTTTATGCGCTGGTGCGACGCCAAAAAAAATGGCTGGTCCTGCCCGCGATGATCGGTGGAGCGGCCCTGCTGGCCGATGGGATGATTACCCCACCCATTTCCGTCATTTCCGCCATTGAAGGATTAAGGCAGAAACCTGCATTCCATTATCTCGATCAGACCACTATCGTATATATCGTCCTTGGCATCCTGGTGATCCTTTTCTTCCTGCAGCAGTTCGGCACGGAGTCGATCGGGAAATTGTTCGGCCCCATCATGTTCATCTGGTTCAGCATGCTGGCCGTATTGGGCAGCGGTCATCTGGTGGACGACCTGGGCATTTTCCGGGCGCTGAGCCCCTATTATGCCATCGAGCTGCTGACCACCTACCCCAAAGGTTTCTGGATCCTCGGCGCCGTATTCCTCTGTACCACCGGGGCGGAAGCCCTGTATTCCGACCTGGGCCATTGTGGGCGCGGGAGCATCCGGATGTCGTGGATCTATGTGAAGACCTGTCTGATCCTGAACTATCTCGGGCAGGGCGCCTGGCTGCTGGCCAAATACCAGGGGAGGGTCTTCAATACGGCCATCGGCAACCCTTTTTATAATATCATGCCCCCCTGGTTCGTGGTGCCGGGGATCATCATTGCCACGGCGGCAGCCATCATTGCCAGCCAGGCCCTGATCAGCGGCTCTTTCACGCTGATCAGCGAAAGCATGCGGCTCAATCTCTGGCCAAAGTTCAGGATCAGCTATCCTACCGAGGAAAGGGGGCAGTCTTATATCCCGGCCATCAATTTCATGCTGTTCCTCGGGTGCTGCGGGATCACCTTATACTTCCGGAGCTCCGCGCATATGGAGGCGGCTTACGGACTGGCGATCACGCTGTGTATGCTGGCTACTTCCATACTTTTTGCCAACTATCTGATCTCCCGCCGGGCGAATTCCTTTCTGATCTACCTCTATCTGATGGTATACCTGAGCATCGAGTTCAGTTTCCTTTTCGCCAACCTGGACAAATTCCCTCATGGAGGCTTTGTCACGCTGATCGTAGGCGGCGGTCTGTTTGTGATCATGTACGTCTGGTACCGCGCCCGCAAGATCAAGAACCGGTATGTGGAATTCGTGCGCATGGAGCATTATATCCCGCAGATCCAGGAGCTGAGCAACGACCGGTCCATAGCGAAATATGCAACCCACCTGGTCTATATGACCAGCGCCAACAACCCCAAGGAGATCGAGCATAAGATCATCTATTCCATTCTCAACAAAAAGCCCAAACGGAGCGATATCTACTGGTTCGTCCATGTGGATACCCTTGATGATCCATACACGGCGGAATATACGGTAGACCATATCATCCCCAACGATATCATCCGGGTGGAATTCAAGCTGGGTTTCCGCATACAGCCAAAGCTGAACCTCATGTTCCGCAAGGTGGTGGAAGACCTGGTGAACAATAAGGAAGTGAATATCACCAGCCGTTATGAATCGCTGGAACGGAACAATGTGGTAGGCGATTTTCAGTTCATCGTCATGGAAAAATATCTTAGCCAGGATAATGAGCTGCCGTTCTTCGAACGGGTGGTGATGAAATTATATTTCTGGGTAAAGGAGCTGAGCCTGTCCGAAGAAAGGGGATTCGGTCTGGATCCTTCCAATGTGACCATCGAAAAATTCCCGCTGATCGTTTCGCCCGTGCCCAATTTCAATCTCAAACGCATGGATGCCGAGTATGATATACCATAACCTGGTCTATATCGTTCTCGGCTATGCCGCCCTGCTGGTCATAGCTTATTTCATGCAGGATAAACTCATCTTCAAGCCGGAAAAGCTGCCGGCGGAATTCGAATACAAATACGATATCCCTTTTACCGAATTATTCTTCGATGTGGAGCCGGGCGTCCGGATCAACGGACTGCATTTCTACCGGCCTCAGCCGGCGGGCCTGATCCTCTACCTGCATGGCAATACCCGCAGCATAAAAGGCTGGGCAAAATATGCAAGGGATTTTTACCGTTATAATTACGATGTGGTGCTGGTGGATTACCGTGGCTTCGGCAAGAGCACGGGTCGCCGGGAAGAGAAGGCCATGCTGAACGATATCCAGTTCATTTATGAGAAGCTGGCGGCTAAATATTCCGGTCAGCAGATCCTCGTCTATGGAAGGAGCATCGGCAGCGGTTTTGCCGCAAAGATCGCCGCGGACAATTCGCCCCGCTATCTGATCCTCGATTCGCCTTATTATAATTTCAGGAAAGTGGTGAAGCGATTCCTTCCCTTCCTGCCGGTGAGCTATGTATTGAGCTACCATCTGCGCACCGACCTCTGGCTGCCCAATGTGCGCTGTCATACCTATATCATCCACGGCACCCGGGACCTGCTGATCCCCCTGCGGCACAGCGTCCGCCTTCAGCAGCTGAACCCTTCCCGGATAACGCTGATCCGCATTCATGGGGGTGGCCACAACAACCTGAATACTTTCCCCGAGTACCATAATTTTATCCGCGATATCCTGAGAGAGTAGGTCCGGCGCCGGGTTCATAGAAAACGCTAGCCCCCGGTCATCCCAGTGCAGAATAGGTCCGGGCGCTGCCGGATCATTTCGGGCGTGCGTGCTTGCCGCTTTTCCGTAGCTTGCAGGCCGAAGCTATATTCATGAAGAAAAAAATTTTCCGCTGGGCAAAAGTGTTTATCCTTGTTTATTGCACGGGAGGCATCGTCCTTTATTATGGCCAGAATTCCATGCTGTTCCACCCGGTGACCGTGGACAAGCATACCCGTTATGAGTTTGGTCAGGCTTACACGGAAGTCAACCTTCCCTATGACCGGGAGACGAATCTGAACATCATCCAGTTCAGAACCCCGGACTCCGTTGCAAAAGGCGTGGTGCTGTATTTTCATGGCAACCGGGCGAATATCTCCCGGTATGCGTCTTTTGCGCCCAGCTTCACCGGCAGGGGATATGAGGTGTGGATGATCGATTATCCCGGCTTTGGCAAGAGCACGGGCAAATTCACCGAGCAAAAGCTATACGACTATGCCCTGCAGCTCTATAAATTGGCCAGAAGCCGGTACAAGCCGTCCGGGATCATCCTCTATGGCAAGAGCCTGGGCACCTGCATGGCCACGCAACTGGCCAACGCCCGCGATTGCCGGCGGCTGATCCTGGAAACGCCCTGCTACAGCATGACCTCGCTGATCCGACACTGGCTGCCCATATATCCCATCGGCACGATGCTGCATTACCGGTTCCCCAACAACGAATGGCTTCCCGGCGTCACCGCGCCGGTATCCATCTTTCACGGCACCAGTGACGGCGTCATCCCCTATAGCAATGCCGCACGGCTGAAGCCGCTGCTGAAGCCCGGTGATGAATTCATCACGATCGAGGGTGGAAGCCATAATGATCTGTATAGTTTTCCGCTGTTTCGACAGAAGCTGGATTCGCTGCTTGAGAGATGATGTGGGCCGCACTGGCGACACCCTCAGACATGTGGCATCGGCGGTCTCTGTGAGCGCCTGCGTTCCCGTTCAATCGTCGATCAGGTGCCGCAGGCGTATGGCATGCTTTGCGGGCAGGAAGTAGTGATTGTGTGAGATCGCCGTCCTGTCCGACTCCGGGTCCAGCAGCCGCAGTCTGCCTTTTTCGAGCAGGTATACCCGGTAGCCGAAGGGGGCGACCATGCCGAGCAGGCTGATCCTGTCCTGTTTGGCTCCCAGCTCGCAGAGCAGGATGGGCTGGTGTAGGCGGATCGTTTCCGTCATCGAGGAAAATACCGACAGTTCCAGACCTTCCACATCGCATTTTATGAAATCGACCCGGGGCAATCCGAGGAACAGGTGATCGCCGGATTCGTTCTTTACTCTTTCGGATTCGATATATTCGAGCGTAGTATTGGAATTCATCACGCGGGCATAAGCGAATTTCTTCATGCTGCCGATCCTGGGGATGCCCATATCCACCCACGGGCCATCTCCACCCATGGCGACCTGGTATACGGTGGTGTTGCCGACCCGCCGCTGCTTCAGGAGGTCCCGCAAGGCCTGGTTGAATTTGCTCATGGGCTCGATGGCGATCACTTTCCCCGAAGCCTTTACCAGTCTGCTCAGTTCCAGCGTGTAGTACCCCAGGTGGGCTCCGATGTCCACGCAATATGCACCTTCTCCGATAATATTTTTCAGGAAATAGATATCCTGGTAGCTGCTGCCCAACCACCCGGTCGGAAATACGCGCTGAAAGGAGCTCGCCAGCAGGGACAGGTATCTTTTCTCGCCCAGTACGCTTAGTAATATCTTTTTGATCATGCCGGGCTGCAAGCTACATGCCGCGGGGGTAAAAGTCAAAAAAAAATCGGGCGCGGGGAGTGACACGGGAATCGCGCCAGCAGACGCCGGGCACCTGGCCTCTTCGGGCAGGCCCGTGCAGAGCCGGGCCGTCAGATCGGGATCACATTCAGGTTCTTGTTCAGCCGGACCTTTTCGGGGACTGCGAAGATGATCTCCTGCTTGAGGGCCTGTACCAGACGCTGCTTGACAAAGTCCCGGTGTACCACCAGGCTTACCTCCCGCATGGGGGCGGGGCGCTTGAAGTGACGGACCAGCTCCAGCTGCCGTTTGCTGAGGTCCATGGCCGCCAGCTCGGGCAGGATCGTGATCCCGTCGTTCAACTCGACCATGCGCCGGAGAGTCTCCAGGCTGCCTGCCTCATAATCGAAATGGCTGCCTTCCCGGCTGGCCTTTCTCAGCTCGCAGAGCCGCACGATCTGTGAGCGGAAGCAGTGGCCCTCTTCCAGCAGCCATAATTTGTTGGGATCGATATCCTGCGCCAGCATATAGGTTTTTTTGTAGGCCGCATTCTTTCTCGATACATAAACCAGCAGTTCCTCATAGAAGAGCACATGCTCCCGGATGCCGTTCTCCTGCAGAGGCGTCACCAGGATGCCCACATCGATCCTGCCCTCCCGCAATCTGGCCACCACGGTTTCCGTGGTCATCTCCCCTACCACCAGCTTGATCTGCGGATATTTCTCCGTAAAACCCTGGATGAACAGGGGCAGCAGATAGGGGGCCAGGGTCGGGATGATCCCGATACGGAGCTCTCCGCTGAGCACGCCCTTTTTTTCCTGGACGATCTCGCCGATGATGCCGGCCTCCGAAAGGATCTTTCTGGCCTGGTCGATAAGCTCACGGCCTGCCTCCGTGGGGATCACGGGTTGCTTGCTGCGGTCGAAGATCTTCAGCCCCAGCTCTTCTTCCAGCTTCTGCACCTGCATACTGAGCGTAGGCTGCGTGACGAAACAATGGCCTGCTGCGGCGGCAAAATGCCGGTAGGTGTCGACGGCCACGATATATTCCAGTTGTACAAGTGTCATGTTGCTCAATTTTTATCCGGGATCGACAGATGACCCC
>DATHHO010000170.1:0-4794 GCA_035317125.1 Puia sp. | reverse complement strand
AAACGGGACGCATGAAGATCCCCTTTGGCATCGCCCAGATCGGCAAGGCCTTCCGCAATGAGATCGTGGCCCGGCAGTTCATCTTCCGTATGCGCGAGTTCGAGCAGATGGAGATGCAGTTCTTTATCCGTCCCGGAACGGAAGAGGAATGGTATGAAAAATGGAAGGGGTGGCGCATGGCCTGGCATCTGGGTCTGGGTATTCCGCAGGCAAAATACCGGTTTCACGATCATGTCAAGCTGGCCCACTATGCCAAAGCCGCCTGTGACATCGAATACGAATTCCCGTTTGGTTTCAAGGAGGTCGAAGGCATTCATTCGCGTGGCGATTTCGATCTGAAGAGCCACCAGGAATACAGCAAGAAGAAACAGCAGTATTTCGACACCGAGATAAATCAGAATTATATTCCATACGTTATCGAGACGTCTGTCGGACTGGACCGCACCGTGCTGATGGTGCTTTCCGAGGCTTATCTGGAAGAAGACCTGAGCACCCCCGAAAAAGCCGATAGCCGGGTAGTCCTGAAATTTCCGCCCAGGCTGGCCCCGATAAAGCTTGCCGTTCTGCCGCTTACCAAAAAAGATGGCCTGCCGGAAATAGCCCGTGAGCTTATGGAGGAATGCAAGCCTCATTTCCGCTGCTTCTATGAGGAAAAAGACACTATCGGCAAGCGTTACCGCCGCATGGACGCCATCGGCACCCCCTTCTGCGTCACCATCGACCATCAGACCAAAGAGGACCGTACGGTCACTGTCCGCTACCGCGATAATATGCAGCAGGAGCGGGTAGCGATAGACGCGATCAGAGAAATGATAAATAAGCGTATTTCTTAGTTTTTTCTTCCGACTTTTACTCTTACATTCGTATTGAGTCCGGATTGGGAGCAGTATCCGGGATCCAGCTGCCTGAAAAACCTTTCGCAATTTTCGCAAGAAAAGCCAGTTTTTAGTCCTTTCAGAACCATAATTTTATTTGAGATGTTTACATTAGAGTTCGTCTTTAACCCTATAATTCTGTTTGTCGTTGGTTTGCTGGCTGCCGTGGTGGGATACTCCGTTGGCAGGATGAAGCTCGCAAAAAGCCGCTCAAGGATCCGGCAGCTGGAAACAGACATGATGAGCAGCCATGCAGAAATCCTCGAGTTGCAAAAGATCTACGTAAAGATGGAAAATAAATTGAAGGAGCTGGAAATGCCGGACCTTCAGAAAGATCAGTCCATTCCTGTCATTCCGATGAAGATCAGCGGAAGCAAAGACAGCTCCAAAGAAAAGGCGTCGAAGTAATCATCGCGCCGATCCCGCAGACCGCACCGCGTCCCGCACAAGAACTTCATCCCAAACGCCGTTTGGAACTCGTTCGTAACCTTCGTCGGGGTTGCTTCGACACCCCCCTCCTCGATTATCCATATAATTCCTGATGGATCGCCTTGCGGTCATATCCCAGCAGTTGGATACGTCGTTTGGCCTCATCGATCATATTCTTCCATCCGCATAAAAAGAACGAAGCCGGCGGCAACGCTCCCGAAGCATCTCTGCCCTGTTTGCCCTGGCAGATCTCCTCATAGATAGCATGGACGTATCCCGTCCGCACCGCCACATCTCCGGGCGTCTCCCTCGAAAAGGTCGGAATATAATGGAAGCCAGGCAGCCGCGCGGCCAGCTCATGCAGCTCACCCCTGTACAACGCATCGCCGAACTGACGACAGCCGAAGATCAGATAGATGTCCTGATGCGGCAAGGAGTGATTTAAAAGATGGTGGCTCATCGCCCGGAAAGGAGCGATGCCGGTGCCCGTGCAGATAAAGAAAAGGTCTTTTTCTATTTTCTCCGGCAACACAAAGACCCCTTGCGGACCGCGGAGGGTCAGCTCGCTGCCGACACTTACTTCGTTGAATAAATAATGGGTCCCGGCCCCGTCCTCCAGCAACACGATCACCAGCTCGATGACATTGGTCCCGTCGGGCCAGGATGCGATGGAATAGCTGCGCACCCGCTTGTTCGGCTTCTCGTGTATCGGGAGGTCCAGCGTGACGAACTGTCCCGGTTTGAAATCAAAGGATGCTAAAGAAGGCAGCTCTATCCAGAAACGACGGGTCTGTGAAGTCTCATTCTCAATGCGTATGACCTTACCTGTTTGCCAAGGTTGCAACATGCGGATAAATTTATATCCTGCTAATATATATATTTTTTTATCCGCACGGTCTCCCGCACCGAACTTATCTTTTTAGCAACGCACCGGCATCGGTTATCCGCGCGACCGCATCGGACCCAAGACTTCCTGGCCTATCTTTTCACCAGGATCTTTTTCACATAGGTCTTGCTGCCATGCTGGATCTTCAGCACATACATGCCAGCCGCCAGATTCCCGGCGTCGACCTGCTGCGAGAACTGCCCGACAAAATTCGCATAGCTGGCCGTATAGACATCCTGTCCCAGCGTATTGATCAGCCTGACAGACAGATCGTCGAGGTCATCCAGATAGAAATCCAGCTGGAACACCCCGTTATTCGGGTTCGGCGATACCTTCAGCCCGATCTCCGTCCCGTTGACATTCACAACACCCGTGGACACGAAATTTATCTGGTTGGAAGTAAGCAAGCATCCCGAAGCATCGGAAACGATCGTCTTGTACACACCGGAATAGATCCCGGTATCCGTCTTGTTCACGGCTCCGGGGAGCAGATTGTCGCTCCTGTACCACTGGTTGCCGTTGTCCGCGCTGCTGGTGAATACATTCCCGTTCAGCGAGATTGTTGGCAAAGCTGGCGAGGTGCCAACGACCGGCACTCTCGGTCCGGGACAACCGGCGAGGCGGAGACCGATATTATAAAATGGATAATACACTTTCTTTGTGAAGGTCAGGCTATCGGCCGGCACTCCGTCGCTGAGATTATCCCCCGTGATGGAGAATATTCCGGGAAGCGTGAACGGATAGGCAAGCGCCGAGCCGCTCACATTCACAAAGGTGGTGGCATTATCGCAGTCGATGATGATGATATAATCGCCTGGAGTGGGTACGGGGATATTGAGGATAAAGTTTTGTCCCAGATCGCCGTTGTCAGCCGAAACATTGACCTGGCCAGGCTGCGGATTGCTGACCGTGGCTCCCGCGTCTACCGTCGTCGTGTACATGGGGAAATAGGTATAGCCCGTGCTGCTGGTAGTTCCCAGCGTTGCCAGGGTGAAGGTGATCTTACCCGGGTAGCCGATATACATCTTCGCGCTCTCGATGGTGAGCGGCACGCTGGTCGTTACATTGATATAATTCCCATGGAACCCGAAATAAGCCCCGGCCCCGCCGGTGATGCTCAGCTTGCTGGCTAGTCCGGCCTTGGCGTTGAGATCGTTCACACCAAGGTAATAGGTCTTGTTTGCAGGGACGGTCGTAGTGGTGGTATTGCTGCCCGCGGCGACAGGGGTGCCACCCGTCGCGCTGGTGTACCAGAGCGCCAGATCGTTGCCCGTCGTATTAGCCTTCAATACAGCGCCCGATGAGGGACAGATCACCGCCGTGCCCGTGATACTGCTGGCGCCGGCGCTTACGGACAAGGTCGTCCTGTTGGAATCATTCACCGTATTCAGATCGCCTGCGAGGGTCGTCTGGCTGGTGAAGGTATAAGTGGCTCCCGCGACGGATGGGAAGCTGCTGAGATAAGTGAAGACCACGTCTCCGCCGGCCACGATGGTATCCTTGCAGGTGGCGGTAAGCGTGGCGACGATGGTAGCGCCATTCCGTACGACCGTTGTCACCGGTACGCTGGTCTGGGTGGCGGTGCCGTAATTGCGGATATGGACCGCAACCAGCTGCGAATCGCTGGCGCAGGTGGTCAGCGTGGGGTATTCCAGTTGAGAAACGCCGACATCGTTGCCGGTGGCGATGAACTTCACCGTATAATCCTGCGTCTCGCCAGGTCCATAACTGCCACAAGGTGTTACGGCCGTTGGAGTACCGGTCTCTTCGGCAATGACCCGCATGCGCGTGGTCGTACCCAGCGTGACGGTAGAAGGAATGGTGACGCTGCCGGTAACGGTGCCGTTAGTGCCATTGATCACCGCGCTCTGCCAGACCATTTCTCCGGCGTCGGCGAAGCTGCCGTTATTGTTATAGTCGATATATACCGTAAATACTTTATTGGCCGCTGCACCGCCACTGCAGACGCTGTACCCGATATTGATGGGCAGGATCTGGGTGATGGCGAGCTGGGCGGGAGCTACGACAGTAGTGAAGTCGCTGTAGGTCATACATCCGGCCGCGTTTACATTGTGCAGACTGCCCACGAGCACCGAGTCGATGCGGGTACCGGGCGCACCGCTGCTGGCGGATGCGCAATAGGCCGTACCACCCACGCCGCCGATGATCAGCGAATAGGCCTGCGATCCCCGCGCCAGCGTTCCTTTATGCGTGACGATCACCCGGTAGGTCTTGCCGGGGACGGTGGCGGAGCCAAGCTCCACTTTTTCCACGTTGTCCCGGACATTATCACCCGTAGTGGCCGCAGCCGGACGATTGGCTGGGTTAAGGATCCAGGGCTTATAGATGGTGCTGCCGGGAAATTCGGCGATCCGGAGATCCAGGTCGTTGATCAGCTTGCGCGTGGTATCGAAAAGATTGGCCGTATTTGGGACGGCAGGAGGGTCGGTCCAGGTGAGGGTAGCCGTCAGCGGGCTCTTGCCCGAAGCCACCACGACGATAGAGTCCCCTTCGAGGCCACCATGCGGCAGCAGGTTCTCAAGGATCATCTGTTCCCTTGCTGCGCCCGTATCGGAAGTGATGACGGCGGCCGCTTTCTGTAAG
>DATHHO010000169.1:0-6892 GCA_035317125.1 Puia sp. | reverse complement strand
CAATGGAATCCTCCGCTATCTTTTTTTGTCTTTCTAATTCATGGCTATTTTTGGTAGAAACGAACAGATACACGAACAGTAAAAGGCCCAATAATACAAACCCAATAACCGTATTCCGATCCATACCCATTATGATAGTTTTTTGAGGAAGTGCAAATATAGGGGCTTTTGAGCATCAGACACCCAGGGTAATCGGCCGGTGGAGGATTTGGGACGGCGAAGCCACCACGGTATTCCGCGATCCGCCCGGCCCGGTCCCATCAGCCCGGTCATATTAACATTATATCATTTCGCTCTGAAGAAGAGGGTTTTTCACCGCATTCTTGGCTTCCGAGAACTCCCGGGCCGCCCTGATAAAATGCACAAAGACAGGTTGGGGACTTTCCACCGTGCTCTTCAGCTCCGGATGGTACTGGACCCCTATAAAGAAAGGATGGGCAGGCAACTCCACGATCTCGACCAGACCACTTTCCGGGTTCCGGCCGCTGGCTGCCATACCTGCCTGTTCGAAGTTCTGTAAATAAGCATTGTTGAATTCCCAGCGATGGCGGTGTCTTTCGCTTATTTCCTCCCGGCCGCCATAGATATGCCGGGCCAATGAACCTTCTCTCAGAACACAGGGATAGGCCCCCAGACGCATGGTCCCGCCCTTGGCCGTGACTTTCTTCTGTTCCTCCATCAGATCGATGACCGGTGTGGGGGTATTCGGGTTCATTTCCGTCGAATGCGCATCATGCAGCCCCAGCACGTTCCTGGCAAACTCGATCACCGCCATCTGCATGCCCAGACAGATCCCAAAGAAGGGAAGCCTGTTCTCCCGGGCATATTTTACGGCTATGATCTTTCCTTCCACACCACGGTGTCCAAAGCCCGGAGCAACCAGCAGCCCGTCCAGGTTGCTCAGCTTCTCGGAGACATTATCGTCCGTGATGAATTCGCTGTGTACGTTCACGACCTGGATCTTGCATTCGTTCATCGCGCCCGCATGGACAAACGATTCGAGGATGGATTTATACGCATCCTGCAGCTCGATATATTTTCCGATCAGGCCGATGGTCACTTTATTCTTGGGGTATTTCAGCTTGTCGAGGAACTCCTTCCACTTGTTCAGCTCCGGCTCGTGGTATTGCGTGATATTGAATTTCTTGAGACAGATCAGATCCAGCTTCTCCCGCATCATCATCAGCGGCACCTCGTAAATGGTGGAGGCGTCGGCGGCTTCGATAACGGCTTCGAGCTTCACATTACAGAACTGCGCGATCTTCCGGCGGATCTCGGGGGACAGCGGCTCTTCCGTCCGGCAGACGATCACATCGGGGTGCACGCCTTCCTGGCTCAGCAATTTAACACTGTGCTGGGTGGGCTTGGTCTTCAGCTCCTTGGCCGCCTTCAGATAAGGGATAAGGGTAAGATGCACCACCATGCAGTCATCTTCCGGTAATTCCCATTGCAACTGACGCACCGCCTCCACAAAAGGAAGCGACTCGATATCCCCGACCGTGCCGCCTATTTCCGTAAGGATGATATCGTATTTGTTTCCCTGACCCAGCAACAACATCCTTCGCTTGATCTCATCGGTTATATGCGGGATCACCTGCACCGTCTTGCCCAGATAGGCTCCTTCACGTTCTTTATTGATGACGGTCTGGTATATTTTTCCGGTGGTCACATTGTTGGCCTGGGAGGTAAAGATGTTCAGAAAACGTTCGTAATGCCCAAGATCGAGATCGGTCTCCGCTCCATCTTCCGTTACATAGCATTCGCCGTGTTCATAAGGGTTTAACGTGCCGGGATCTACATTTATATATGGATCAAGCTTCTGAATGGTTACCCTTAGGCCCCTTGCCTGTAACAGCTTTGCCAGGGAGGCGGCAATGATCCCCTTACCCAAAGAAGAAGTAACACCACCTGTAACAAAAATATACTTGGCCATAAAATGGTTAATTAAGTTATTATTAAATGCATTGTTTTAATGATCAGGCGACAGGTAAAAACAATAATTTAGCTTCGTTAGATCCGCTTCCTAACGGCAGGATTCTGCCCGGGGTCATTTATTACGCTTTTTTGTAACTCGATCTTCAAAAATGAGTACCTGTCTGATTTGACCTGCTGAAAATAACAAGGAAAGAAATTCCAAGAGGTCATGCAAATCTATGCCAAAAAACCAAACTGGAGAAATTCGCATTTCCCGATGTGGATAAAAAGTGATCAGGCGGCCTGGTTGTACCGGGCCGCCTGATCAAAGACTTTACTTTTAGTGGTTTACAGTTGGAAATTCTACGAAAATTTAGCGAAAAGAAGCCAGCGAATAGGACGATTTTGTCTTCGATTCGGGCTGCGCTGATGAGGCATTTCTGCTTATTTCCTTGTTGTTGGAAGTTTTTTCAGACTGGCTGATCTTTACAGCGTGCAGAACGACAATTGCGGCTATCTCCAGGACTAATACAAATAAGGTCGGGTTTTTTCCTTGTTTCATTGGAACTCGATTGGATTTAAAGGTTATTTCTGATGATACAGGATTAGCAATATCTTTTAGTACCTGATTACATGTACTTTAAGCCATTGACAGATAAAACGAAAGATAATTCAAATTATTTTCCGCCCAAAAGTAGAATCCTTACCGGACCACTGGGTTTTTACGATTTTGTTTTATCCTAATACATTTATAAAACCTTAACAATCACTTATATATGAAATAAAATTACATATAATAAAATTAAATTTTTTCTTATTTTGAGGGGGTATTATGAGCATTAAAATGACATTAAATCCTGCATTACTCTCCCTGTTTCTCGTCATTCAATTCCCCTCGCAGGCCCAGCCTCCGAAGCCCCCCTTCGTTTCCGCCACACTGGCTGATTACCGGATGGTCAGAATAAGATTGGCCGGGAGCAAAGGGGCGGACATCGACCGGATGATGAAACGGGGGTTCTTCAGCCATTTTGTGGTCATGGACGAACGGATGGACACCACGAGGATCGGGGTCCATGCGGCTACCTTCTGGGCTGGCCGGGCCACCAACCGGCAGCTCAGCTTCGAAAGGTCAGCCGCCGGGGAGATCGGGGATTACCTGAATAACCGGTTCTCGCACCCGGAAGCCCCCTGCACCGCCCTCGTCGTCCTCCGCATCCTCTGGCTTACGGACGCGAATTATATCCGCGAGGATATGCTGAAAGACCCGGACAAATGGCTGGACAAGATAAAGATCCGTCTGAGGGCAGAAATATATGCAGAAAAAGATAATGTCTATGTTCCCGTCCTGCGATATGATTCCCTGCTGGTCTCCGATAAAGCTACCTATAAGGAGTTCGGCAGAAGCCTCGCGGACATGCTGGATGATCTGGCCGACAGCTCTACGATCGAAGCCGGTAAAAAATGGGTTGGTGGCAGGCGGCTGGCGATGGATGATATCCGTTCTTTTAACCAATCCCGTTTCAACGGACCGATCTTCAGCAGCCCGTCTCTGACGCCCGGCGTGTACAGTAGTTTTGCCGACTTCAGGAACAACAGTCCCTCCATTACCAGTTTTGAAATAAAAAACGACAAGGATCATATGCTCCTCTATCTGAAAGAGGCGGATGGCCAATCCTATTATTCGCATAATGCCTGGGGATATTGCGACGGGACCAACGTTTTCATCATGAAGGATGGCGTACTCAATCCAGCCTGGAAAGAAGGGAATGCATGGTATTTTTTCGCGGGGGTAACGACCCAGAGCAGTTATACCTACAGCCCCGGACCATACTATACTACGCCCACCTATGGCCCCGGTGGCATGCTCATCTCGCCTGGCAACGCGACGGTCGGTGCGCCGGCCACGCAGACAAAAGAGCATCTCCAGAAACATGTCTTCGCCATCGATATGAGCTCCGGGGATTTTTATTAGTCTCTGGTCCTGGCGACCCGTCAGCCTCGCCCGTTTACCGCGCCCCGCCCTGACAAGCCATCGGTCCAGCCTCGTCAGTCCTTCGCGATCTTCTCATAGCTCGCCACCAGCCCCTTGATCAGCGAAGAGCTGAATCCCTGGTGCTCCATTTCATTCAGCCCGGCGATCGTACAGCCCTTGGGCGTGGTTACTTTATCAATTTCCTGTTCGGGATGTGTTCCTTTTTTCAGCAGCAGTTCCGCAGCTCCCTTCACCGTCTGCGCAGCGATCAGATTGGCCGTGGCCGCATCGAAGCCGATCTCGATACCGCCCTGTATATTGGCCCGGATATAACGCATGGCAAATGCCGTCCCACAGGCGCCGAGCACCGTAGCGGCATTCATCAGCTTCTCGTCGATCCGCACGGCCTTGCCCAACTGCCCGAAAAGCTCGGTGACAAAACTGAGCTGCTCCTCATCTACATCCTGCGCCGCGATACAGGTCATGCTTTCCTGGATGGCAATGGCCGTATTGGGCATGGCCCTCACAATAGGGATTTTTTTCCCGATGCCGGCGGCAATATGGTCGATGGTGACCCCCGTGACCACGGAGACCAGCACATGCTTGTTTTCCTTGAACTCGTCTTTCAGCGACCGGAGTATATCGTTTACCTGGAATGGCTTTACGGCGAGGATCACAAGGTCCGCATAGCGCACCGCCTCTTCATTCTTATCGCTCACCAGCACGCCCCTTCTTTCCAGCCCATGCAGAGTCTGGATGTTCCGTTTGGTGATCAGGATATGCTTGGGCTGCACAAATCCGCTCTGGATCAGGCCCTCCGCAATAGCAGTCCCGAGGTTCCCCCCGCCGATGATGGCAATTTTTTTGGTCATAACAACAGTGTTAGAATATTATCTCCTCCGCAAGTTCCGAAATTCAGCCCGCATTCCGGGCCTGGCATCAATAACGTCCGTCCTTCGCCAGATAATTCCGCACATAATCCCCAACTCCATCTTCCAGCGTATAAAATGCCGCAGTATACCCCGCATCGCGCAGCTTCTGCATATTGGCTTCCGTAAAGTACTGATAGGTCGAGCGGATATCTTCCGGCATATCGATGTAGCGGATCTTCGATGGCAGGTCCAGACCGGCAAAAGTCGCTTTTACGAGGTCCTCGAACGCCCGCGCCTTGCCCGTACCGAGATTATAGATCCCCGAAGCGGGCCGCTGTTCCATCAGCCAGCCACAGACGCCGAGCACATCCTTTACGTATACAAAATCCCGCAACTGCTGACCGTCCTTATAGTCCGGGCGGTGGGACCTGAACAATTTCACTTCGCCGTCTTTGCGGATCTGTTGGAAAGCATGAAGGATCACACTCGCCATCCGCCCTTTATGATATTCATTGGGGCCGTAAACGTTGAAAAATTTCAGGCCCGCCCAGAATGGAGGCCGGTCCTTCTGATGAAGCACCCATTTGTCGAATTCATTTTTCGAAACGCCATACGGGTTCAGCGGCTTCAGCAGATCGATACCCTTGTGATCGTCAGTATACCCCGCTTCACCCGCGCCATAGGTAGCCGCCGAAGAAGCATACACGAGGGGAATAGCCTGCACCGTGCAATAATGCCAGACCTTCTTGGAGTATTCGACATTCAGATACTGATGGATGGAATAATTGAATTCCGTGGTGTCCGTTCTCGCGCCGATATGGAATACAAATCCGATGACGGGCTTGTGCTCGAACAACCATTCAAAAAAAACCTCTCTTTCCACTTTTGCAAAGAATTCCTTGTCGGCCCAGTTCGCCGTTTTATCCGCCCGGCTGAAATCATCCACCAGGATCAGATTGCGATAGCCCTCGCGGTTCAGCCAGCCCGTAAGACAGCTACCGATAAAGCCCGCCGCCCCTGTAATTACTATGGTTGTGTTCTTGTCCATGTTGTTTTTTATCGTGGCCCGCGAAGCCTCCCGCATTTGACCGGCCTCATCACCTCAATCCGTCTCCGGCCTTACCGCGATCATAGCCGCACCCATCTTACAACGCGCTCAGCGCACTATCCGTCATTGCCTTGCCCGCCAGCAGATTCTCGATCGCCGTATCATATTTATCCTTCCACTCCGATATATTTCCCCAGTCCATGCCGTCTACTTCGAAAGAGCCCTTCGTGACGAATCCCAGTTCTTCCATCGGATGACCGGCCAGCGTTCTTCTGAACTCTCCCTTGTTCTCCGGCGCCACGCTCACCACGACCCTGCTCTGCGATTCGCCAAACCAGTACGCATCCTTTCGTATCTTGAAATCCGATGCTACGACGTCAAAGCCCAGCCCGCACGGGAAAGCCGACTCCGCCAGGGTCACGAACAATCCCCCTTCGCTGACATCGTGCGCCGAACGGATCAGTTTTTTCTTAATCAGTTCCGCCAGTTTCTGCTGGAGACGCAGCTCTTCGTCGATATTGAAATAAGGGGCCGGACTGAATTCCACACCCTGGATCTTATGCAGGTATTCGGAAGAGGCGATATCGTTATTGCTTTTGCCCAGCAGGAAAATAAGGTCACCTTCTTCTTTAAAGTCAAGCGTCATCTTATCCTTTACGCTCTCCAGCAATCCCACCATGCCGATGGTCGGCGTCGGATATACGGCCCCGTCAGGGTTCTGATTGTAGAAGCTCACATTCCCGCCGGTCACCGGGGTATCGAACTTACGGCAGGCTTCCCCCATTCCCTGGATGGCCTGTACGAACTGATAATAGACTTCCGGATCATAAGGGTTGCCAAAGTTGAGACAGTTGGTGACGCCCAGGGGCTGGCCACCGCTGCAAACGATATTTCTGGCCGCTTCCGCCACCGCGATCATCGCTCCCTTGTAGGGATCGGCAAAAACATAGCGGCTGTTACAGTCGGTCGTAATGGCTAAGGCTTTTTGCGAACTACGTTGGGCTTCGCCCGATCCTCGGTTGCGTTCGCTTCGCTCCGTCACCTTCACCAGCACGACGGCAGCGTCGCTTGGCTGATTGGTAGATG
>DATHHO010000168.1:0-22369 GCA_035317125.1 Puia sp. | reverse complement strand
CTCCGGCTAATGTCACGGGTCCGGTGCCGGTGATCATGGAGTTCGGCTTCGTATTCCCACCCGGCTTTCGCTTCCCTCCACCCGCTGCCGGAGATTCCGCGAGACGAGCGACGGCCCAACCCGCGCCGCCTCCCTCGCCTTCATGGCAACAGCAGGTCCTCGCCAAAGGCTGGGGTTATGCTATCCTGCTTCCTACCAGCTATCAGGCGGACAATGGGGCCGGACTGACGCAGGGGATCATCGGTCTGATGAACAAAGGCCAGCGCCGCAAGCCGGACGACTGGGGAACACTGCGCGCATGGGCCTGGGGCGCCAGCCGTGCATTGGATTATTTCGGGACCGACAAATCCGTCGATGCTAAAAAGGTCGGCATCGAAGGGCACTCCCGGTTTGGAAAAGCCACTGTGGTGACTATGGCCTATGATCAGCGTTTTGCCATCGCCTTTATCAGCTCTTCCGGCGAAGGCGGAGCAAAGCTGCATCGCCGTAACTACGGGGAGACGGTTGAGAATCTCACCGGCTCGGGGGAATACCATTGGATGGCCGGCAACTTCCTCAAATATGGAGGGCCGCTGCACTGGAACGATCTGCCGGTAGACTCGCATGAGCTGCTGGCGCTCTGTGCTCCGCGCCCGATATTTGTCAGTGGCGGGCAGAAAGGCGATAGCTGGGTGGATTCCCATGGCATGTTCATGGCAGCCGCTGCGGCAGGGCCTGTGTACCGGTTGCTGGGAAAGAAAGATATGGGAACGACCGTATATCCGCCGGTAGAGACGCCGCTGACCGATGGAGAGCTGGCCTATCGCCAGCACAGCGCCGGCCACACGCCTGTTCCTAACTGGCCAACCTTTATTAAGTTTGCCGGACGTTATTTATAAGCTTTCCGGACATTATCGCATCTCATTAATGAACACCTTCCTTTAATTGCTCCATGATGAAGAAACACCTTCTTTTTTCGGTATGCCTCTGCGGCCTCGGCGCTCTTGCACAGGCTCAGCAAGAGCCCTACTTAAATCCATCTCTTTCCATCGATGCGAGAACGGCGGATCTTGTATCCCGCCTGAGCCTGCAGGAAAAAGTCTGGCAGATGATGAACAACACGCCGGCCATCCCGCGGCTGCACATACCGGAATATAACTGGTGGAACGAATGTCTGCATGGTGTGGCCCGTTCGGGCATCGCCACGATCTTTCCCCAGCCCATCGGCATGGCAGCCACCTTCGATGACGGCCTTGTAAAGGAAGTGGCGACCGCTATTTCGGATGAGGGAAGGGCGATGTACAATGCCGCGCTAAAAAAAGGCTATCATGCGCAGTTCGGAGGGCTCACCTTCTGGACGCCCAATATCAATATCTTCCGTGATCCGCGCTGGGGACGTGGTCAGGAGACTTATGGAGAAGATCCTTATCTCACGGCGCAGATGGGGGTTGCCCTGGTAAAGGGTTTGCAGGGCGACGACCCGAAATACCTGAAAGTCGCGGCCTGCGCCAAACATTTTGCGGTGCATAGCGGACCGGAAAGGCTGCGTCATAAATTCGATGCGGAAGTTTCGCAAAAGGATCTCTGGGATACCTATCTCCCGGCCTTTCACGCGCTGGTGGACGCTAAAGTGGAGGCGGTCATGTGCGCGTATAACCGTACCAACGGGGAGGCCTGCTGCGGGAATACCTATCTCCTTCAGGATGTGCTGCGCAATCAGTGGGGGTTCAGGGGACATATCGTATCGGACTGCGATGCCATCGCAGATATCTTCGAAGGCCATAAGCTGGTCAGCAACAGGACAGGCGCCGCGGCGCTGGCCCTGCAGCGTGGGGTTAACCTGAACTGCGGGGACACTTACCTTTCCCTTATCGATGCCGTGAAACAGGGCCTGGTCAGTGAAAAGCTCATCGACAGCTCGCTGTCCGTCCTGCTGCGTACGAGATTCAGATTAGGCCTGTTCGACCCGGCCGGCTCCAATCCATACGACCACATACCCGAGTCCGTTATCAACAGCGCGGAGCACAGAAGCCTGGCAAGGACTGTCGCCGAAAAATCGATCGTGCTGCTAAAAAATAATGGCGCGCTTCCGCTGTCCGACGGGCTGAAAAAATATTATGTCACAGGGCCGAATGCGGCCAGCATCGACGTCCTGATCGGGAATTATTACGGTGTCAACAACCGACTGGTCACCATACTCGAAGGTCTGGCAGCCCAGGCCCAGCCTGGCAGCCAGATGACCTTCCGGCAGGGCGTTCTGCTGGACAGGGACAATGTGAATCCCATCGACTGGGCCTCGGGCGAAGCGAAGACTGCCGACGCCACCATCGCCGTGCTGGGCATTTCCGGTATGCTGGAAGGCGAGGAAGGCGAATCCCTTGCGTCACCGTCATTCGGTGACAGGCTGGATTATAATATCCCAAGGAACCAGATCGATTATCTGAAGAAACTGAAGAATGGAAATAAGAACCCCGTAATTGCGGTCATCACCGGCGGGAGCCCGATGAACCTCGCAGAGGTGCAGGAATTGGCGGATGCAGTGCTGCTGGTCTGGTATCCCGGCGAAGAGGGCGGGAATGCCGTCGCCGATATCTTGTTCGGGAAAGTATCGCCTTCGGGCAAGCTCCCCGTCACCTTTCCAAAGTCATACGATCAACTGCCGCCTTATGAGGATTATTCGATGAAGGGTAGGACCTACCGGTATATGAGCGCCGAACCGTTGTATCCCTTCGGTTTTGGCCTCAGCTATTCCAGCTTCAGCTATAGCGGACTGACCCTGTCGAAGACCAGCATTGGAAAGGAAGAAACGGTGTTTGCGGATGTAACGATCACCAATACGGGTAAGATGAGGGCCGATGAGGTCGCCCAGCTCTACATCACGCATGTAGGTGCAGGACCTGACGCACCCTTGTATGCCTTGAAAGCTTTCCAGCGGGTGACCATTGCATCCGGCTCTTTTGTAAAGCTTCATTTCCCGCTTGGTCCGGACCAGTTGTCGGTTGTCAACCAGCAGGGGCGGTCAGTCATTCCAGCCGGGAGGGTCAGGATCAGTATCGGCGGATCGCTGCCGGGCAAACGGAGCGAGGAACTGGGCGCGGCAAAGGCCGTCGTGGCGGAAATAACGGTAAAATAA
This sequence comes from Puia sp., assembly GCA_035317125.1. Taxonomy (GTDB): domain Bacteria; phylum Bacteroidota; class Bacteroidia; order Chitinophagales; family Chitinophagaceae; genus Puia. Next base: position 19,257 of record DATHHO010000168.1, on the reverse strand, counting down.
TCAACAGGCCTGTCCATGCACGGCAGGCCAAAATAATCGATCTGATGGAGCATAGTTTTTTAATGGAACAGACGATGCGGTGGTTTGGCCCTTCAGACCCCGTTGGTCTCTGGGATATCCGGCAGGCGGGTTGCACCGGCGTGGTCACGGCCCTGCATCATATCCCTGTCGGAGAGGTCTGGACGATGGAAGAGATCGATAAAAGAAAGGACATGATCACTTCCGCAGGGATGAGCTGGACGGTCATCGAAAGCCTTCCCGTGCATGAGGATATAAAAAAGCACACGGGCGCCTTTGAACAGTATATCCGCAACTATCAGCAAAGCCTGCGCAATCTAGGGAAATGCGGACTAAAGGTGGTGACGTATAATTTCATGCCGATCCTGGACTGGATGCGCACGGATATCTCTTATGAAATGCCGGACAGGAGCCGGGCCCTGCGTTTTGAAAAATCGGCCTTCATCGCCTTTGATCTTTTTCTGCTCAGACGCCCGGGTGCTGACAAAGACTACAGCACGGCGGAGATAGCCGCCGCGAAGCAGCGCTTCACCACCATGACCCCGGATGAAAAGGAGACGCTTTACCGCAACGCCCTGCTGGGTTTGCCCGGCAGCGAGGAGCGGTTCACGGAACAGCAGATCCTGACTGCGCTCAGGACCTATGAAGGCATCGACGCAAAAAAATTAAAGCAGCATCTTTTTTATTTCCTGCAGCAGGTAGCCCCCACGGCGGAGGAGGCCGGTCTCAAGATGGCCATCCATCCCGACGACCCTCCGTTCCCGGTGCTGGGCCTTCCACGAATCGTAAGCACCGAGCAGGATGTGCGGGAATTGCTGGATGCCGCGCCTTTGCACGCGAACGGGCTTTGTTTCTGCACGGGTTCTTTTGGGGTGAGGGAGGATAACGACCTGCCGGGCATTGTGCGGAGGCTGGGCGATCATATCCATTTTGTACACCTGCGCAGCACCAAGAGAGATGCGGAGGGAAATTTTTTCGAGGCCGATCATCTCGTCGGGGATGTGGATATGTATGCCGTGATAAAGGAACTGGTGCTGCTGATGAAGAAGCGGGGAATATCCCTTCCCATGCGCCCGGACCATGGTCACCAGATGCTGGATGATCTGCGCAAGACCACCTACCCTGGGTACAGCGCCATCGGCAGACTACGCGGCCTCGCGGAGCTGCGCGGTCTGGAATGGGGGATCAGCAGCGGGATGGCGCTAAAGCTTGATTGAAAGCTGCAATTTCCCTTTTAACCCAACTTCGATAATCTTTTGCAGGGTGGAAATACGGATATCTTTTATATTATTCTCCACCTTAGAGATATAGGCTTTGTTTGTCCCGCATCTTGTGGCGAGCTCTTCCTGGGTGAGGCCTTTTTCAATCCTTGCCTCATGAATTAATGCCCCCAACTTGAATTCCTGGTAGCCTTTCTCGAATTTTTCCCTTTTTGGGGTCCCTTTTTTCCCATACTCCTCATCAAGGAATTGGTCAAGACCTTTTAAGTTGTTTTTTTTCTTCATAATATTCCTTTTTCAGTTTGGTCGCTCTGGCTATCTCAAGCTTTGGCGTTTTCTGGGTTTTCTTTTGGAATCCATTGATCAGGATAACCAATTTGCTTTCATCAAAAAAACAAAACACCCGGAAAATTTCGCCGCCACTTTGAACACGGATCTCATAAAGTCCGTCTGTCCCGGTTATATGTTTCAGAAAGGTTTCAGGTATTTGTGGTAATTCCTCGATTAATCTGAGCGTCCAAACTATTTTGTCTTTTACCTTCTGTCTTTGTGCAACAAGAAATCTGGTGAAATAATCTTTGTATAAAACAACCGACCTGAATTTCTTCTGTTCCATACACAATACAAATTTATAAAAAGTAGTCCAATCGGACAACTTTTTTGGGTTGTTAAAAAATGGCATTTTATGGTAAGGACCGCAGGTGGTATGCCGGACTGAATGAAGATTTCAGTATTGCGGATACCATAAATTTCCGTAATTAATTTCAAAATCTCGGCCATTTCTTACCTTTCCGTCAAACACGCACACATGACTTCCCGACAATTCTTCAGCTGCCTGCTGCTCTGCGGGTACCTGGCCATTCTTTCCGGCGCCGCAGGAGCGCAAAGCGTTGCCTATGGCGGCAAGCTCAAGCCCGAACAGGCCAATATGGATATCCTCCACTATACGATCTCACTTACCGTGAATATCCCGGACAAGCGCATTGATGGATACACTATTATCGGGCTCACCATCAAACAGCCCACCACCGTCTTATTGTTTGATCTGATGGATTCCATGGTCGTCAGCAAGGTCTGGGTCAACGGAATGCAGAACGCCTTTACACATACCGACCATCTTCTCCGGCTGTCGAATACGGCATCCTGGCCCGCGGGCCAGGCTACCGTGAAAGTTCAGTACGGAGGTCACCCCACGATCGCCAAACGCCCGCCTTGGGATGATGGCTTTACCTTCACAAAGGATTCTACGGGCACAGACTGGGTGGCCATCACCGCAGAAGGCACGGGCGGGAAACTCTATTTCCCCTGTAAGGATCATCCTTCGGACGAACCCGATAATGGAGTAGACCTCTTTGTCAAAGTGCCCCGCGGGCTTTCCGTGGCAGGTCCCGGATTGCTGAAGGGCACCGAAACCAAAGGCAGCTCCAGCACCTTCCACTGGAAGACCATGTACCCGATCAATAATTACAGCATTGTTTTCAATATCGGGAATTACGAGGTGGTGACGAGCGAATACACGACTGTCAATGGAAATAAAGTGCCGATGCAGTTCTATGTGCTGAAGGCCCATAAAGCTCAGGCGGCTCATCTGCTGGAGATGATGAAAAAATCGGCGCGGGTAAAGGAAAAGTACTTCGGGGAATACCCCTGGGTAAAAGAAAAGATCGGTCTTGTAGAGACCCCTCATCTGGGGATGGAACACCAGACGATGATCGCTTATGGCAATGGGTTCCATTATTCAGCCGTTGGAGGAATGGATTTCGACTGGCTGATGAATCATGAATTCGGGCATGAATGGTGGGGTAATAAAGTAACGGCAGGGGATTGGGCCGATTACTGGATCCATGAAGGCATCGGTTCCTTTGGTGATGACCTGTATGTAAGGGATATGGAGGGGGAGGATAGTTATGAGAAGATCTTTCAGCGGTCGGTGAACCGCATCAAGAATGACAAGCCGGTGGTTCTGGGAAAAGACATCGAAGAAGAAGCGGCCTATCATGATGATATCTACAGTAAAGGCGCCTTCTTTATGCACACGCTGAGATATGTGATCGGCGATGCCGTTTTCTTCCCCACGCTGAAGAAGCTGGCAACCGACAGCAACTATACCTACACGCATACCGTGAATACGGATGATGTACAGAAACTGTTCAGTGATGCTTCAGCTACAGACCTTGCTCCCTTATTTAATCTTTATCTGCGCACGATCCAGAAGCTGGAAGTCCAGGTGAAGCAGCTCGATTCGGCAAAATACCGTGTACAACTGGTCAATATCGACATGCCCCTTCCTTTCGACGTTACCACGGATAAGGGTACCACCCGTATGATGCTCAGTAAAAAAGGGGAGATCATCAACAGCAAGACCCTACCCGTGCTGGACAGCAGGGTATTTTATCTGAAGAAGGTAGTGTATGAATAAGCGGACGTTTACTGTATCGTAAGCGTACAGTTATCCGGTCATCCGGCAGCCTGGCATACTGGTTAATAAAGGCCGCATTGGCCAACCCGGTGAATAATTTGCGGACGGAATAGACCTGCGGGGGCCCTCATTTCCTTAACTTGCCCAAAAATGACCGCATGTTCGATAAAAGCATCTACACCGGGCGCAGACAAAAATTGAAACAACAGCTGGGGTCGGGCCTTGTCCTGCTGTTGGGAAACGAGGACAGCAGCATAAACTTTAAGGATAATCTTTATCCTTTCCGGCAGGACAGCAGCTTCCTCTATTTTTTTGGCCTCGACCGGCCCGGTCTGGCAGGCATCATCGATATCGACAATGACCGCGAGGTCCTTTTCGGGCGTGACTCTTCCCTTGACGATATTATCTGGATAGGGCAACAGCCTTCTCTGGCCATGCATGCGGACGGGGTAGGGGTTGCGGAGACGCAGCCCTACGACAAGCTGGGGGCATTCCTTCAGCATACCGGCGCGAAGAGCCAGGCCATCCATTTCCTGCCGCCATACCGGCCCGAGAATATCCTGAAGCTCAGCGCCTGGCTGGGTATAGCTCCTTCCATGCTGAAAGAGCGGTCCTCGGTAGGCCTGATAAGGGCCATCGTGGCGCAGCGATCCGTTAAATCACCCGAAGAGGTAGTAGAAATAGAAGAAGCCGCAGACATAACGGCGGCGATGCATCTGGCGGCCATACAGGGCGCAAAAGAGGGCATGACCGAGGCGGAGCTTGCCGGTGTGCTTCATGGCATAGCCGTCAGCGCGGGGGGCAATCTTTCCTTCTCCACTATTCTCACCGTGAACGGACAGGTCCTCCACAACCATTACGGAAGCCATATTCTGGAGACTGGAAAAATGGTCCTCTGTGATTGTGGTGCGGAGAACCCGCTGCATTATGCCGGGGATATGACCCGTACTTTTCCGGTGGCTAAAAAATTCACTTCCGTACAGAAAGAGATGTATGAGATCGTGCTGTCCTCCCAGCAGGCGGCGGCCGATGCGTTGAGGCCAGGCGTCCTGTTCCGGGATATACATTTCCTGGCGGCTGAAAAGCTGGTGGATGGGCTGAAGGCTGCCGGACTGATGAAAGGCGACAGCAAGGAGGCAGTAGCCGCTGGCGCCCATACCCTATTCTTTCAATGCGGCCTTGGCCATATGATGGGGCTCGACGTCCACGATATGGAAGATCTGGGTGAGGAATATGTGGGGTATACGGATGAGCTCAAAAAAAGCAAGGAATTTGGCCTGAAATCCCTGCGGTTGGGTCGTGCCCTCGAGGCCGGTTTTGTGGTCACCATCGAGCCTGGGCTCTATTTTATACCCGAACTGATGGACCTGCGGCGGTCGGAGAAGAAATTTGAAGCCTTTATCGACTACGATAGGCTGGGGTCTTTCCGTGATTTCGGGGGCATCCGGATCGAAGAAGACTTTCTGATCACCCCTTCCGGGAGCCGGCTGCTGGGCAAACCCCTGCCTAAGACGGTAGCAGATATAGAAGCCCTGCGCGGGTAAATACGCCTCACCCATAGGAATAACACGAGCATTTGCGGAAATACCACCGGTTTTATTGCTATTCCTGGAATAGTCCTCCCAGAATGGGAAGGATACTCACCTGGCACAGCCCCTTAACCCATTCACTATCAATAAAATAGGAACTGGTATGCAGATTGTCTTATATGAACCGTACCCAGAAAACACTTAATCTTTACCCAAATAACGAAACTATGATCTTCTCTAACGGAACACAGGAAACACAGGCTGAAGTTATCAAGCGTAAAATTACAGAACTCGGAAGCGCCCTGTTCTTTACGGAAAGTGCTTCTTTGCTTCAGCTGCCTACCCACGTGGTGATGACTACCGATATGGACGCAGAAGGGAATATCTGGTTTGCGATTCCTAAGCCCGTTCAGCAGATCGAAGAGTTTGAAAAAGAGATACCCGCGAAAATGGATTTTTTCAAAAAAGGGAATGCCTGTTTTGTAAAGGTTACGGGAAAGGCCCACCTGATCACGGATAAGAATGAAATAGATAATGCAGCAGGACTTTCCGAAGAAATGCGTGAAAGAATGAAGGCGGCTGGTTGTATAGCCGTTAAGGTAAAGATCCAGGATACTGAATTTACGGATAATACCCCAAAACCTTCAAAAAGCTGGATACATGCCAGTACCATGCAGTTATCAAGCTGGTTCTTCTAATTGAGTTTTATAGTGCGTGTTACATATAGGAAGCTGAAGTCCGCGACATAGTCGCGGATTTTCGGTTTTAAGGAAGGCGGGACACCCTCAAAAGAAAAAAGGTCCACTGTAGAAACAGCTGACCTCTAACGATTGCTTGCCATATGAAAATTCTTAGAAATCTCTTTGTGTCATCCGCCGGCGCCTCCTTTCCTCTTCATCTTCCGGTTCTTCTTTCCGAGGCCTCCCTTCTGCCCGTCTTCTCTTCATCTTCCGGCTCTCCCTTTTCTTTCTCCCCTTTGACAGAACAAATATAGGGCGGTTTTTTCGGGCTTCGCAAACAACTTAATGTTAATTCTATTATGTCAAAACCGTTAAAAAGACAGTTAAAGCCGCGCCGGTATTGAATTTGGCGAGAGCCGCCGCATGAAGCCCAAACCTGATTTTCCGTATTTATGCGCAGGTGGAAATACGGGAAATACCTGGTTACCGGAGGGCGTCAGGCGCCTGCCCGCTCTTATATGGATAATTGTGTATATTTTTAAGCATGGAAAGTAAGCCCTCCGCGGCAAAGCAGGTATGGCTGGCGATACTGGCTATCAGCGCATGGTTTGCATTGATCGCCCAGTTCTATATCATTGTCCATAGTGCAGCGGCGGAGTTGCCCGAGCTCATCACCCGGTATTTTACCTTTTTCACGATCCTTACAAATATCCTTGTCTCCATCTATTGCACTGTCATGCTGCTGAGTCCCGGCTCTCGTCTGGGGAGGTTCTTTTCCCGGCTGACCACCGTCACCGCCATTACCTTTTACATCGTGATCGTCGGCGCCACCTACAATATCATCCTGAGGTCACTGTGGAATCCCCAAGGCCTGCAGCGGCTTGTGGACGAACTCCTCCATTCCGTTGTCCCTTTATTGTTCTTATTATACTGGCTGATCTTTATTCCTAAGGCCGGTCTCCAATGGAAGAATATTTTCCCCTGGATGGCCTATCCTCTGATCTATATTATCGTTATCCTTATCCGGGGTTCCTTCTCGGGATGGTATCCATATCCCTTTCTGGATGTCACCGCACTTGGGCTGAGCAAAGTCTTGCTCCATTCAGTCCTGTTCACAGCCGTATTCTTTATTCTCGCGCTGCTGTTTGTCGGCGTGGCGAAAAAGATCGGCCGGTAAAACCGGTTGCCGATCCCCTGTCAGCGCTGGTCCTGGCCTGTTCCCGCCCATCCCAATTTTACTTCCTTTAACAAATAATTCACCATTTTTAGGTGCGGATCGGATTAGTCACAGATCGCCTTCCGTATCATACTCCGCGCCGCCCGGCTGCGGTTCAAGGAAGCCAGCTTATGAGGAACATCAGGAAAACGATCTGGATCATTGTCTTCAGCTTTGTTGCCATCTTAGTCACAGGCCTGTGTACGAGCCTTCACGCCCAGCAGACGGGCGTCATATCTGGTATGGTACGATCTTCGGATAAAAAACCGGTAGATGCGGCCACGGTATCTTTGCTGAAGATTAAAGACTCTTCGCTTATAAAGATCTCCGTCACCAGCAAAGCCGGGATCTATGAATTCCTCCGGCTGAAAAAAGGCAGCTATCTTCTTCAGGTCACGGCGGTTGGCCACAGCAAATATCTCAGCGATCCCATCGTGCTCGGTACGGACAGTTCCCGCGAGACGACTGCCGACATCGGATTGCAGCAGCTGCCTGTGGTGATCGGCGGCGTGACGGTGCTTGCCCGCAAACCCCTGGTGGAAAACAAGATAGACCGGACGGTGGTAAATGTCGACGCATCCACAACCAACACGGGTCTTTCCGCGCTGGAAATACTGGAGAAATCGCCTGGGGTTACCGTCGATAATGACGGCAACGTGAGCCTTAAAGGCAAGCAGGGGGTGGTGATCCTGATCGATGGCAAGCAAACGTACCTGAATGCAAAGGACCTGGCGAATTATCTCCGTAATATGCCATCCAATCAGCTGGACCAGGTGGAGATCATGACCCAGCCGCCGGCAAAATATGACGCTACGGGAAATTCCGGCGTGATCAATCTCGTCACAAAAAAGAGCAAGAACGTCGGCTTCAGCGGAACGGCCACCACCAGCGCTATCATTGCCAAATATTTCAAGAATACCAACAGCCTCACCTTTAACTGGCGTAATGGCAAAACGAATTTTTATGGGAATTATGGCTATTCCTGGTGGGAAGGGTTTAATGATATTCATACGAACAAGAGCTTGCGTCAGGATGCGGCGACGCCATTTAACCGGTACGTGGAGCAATATACTTTCGGCCGCTATTCGGATCGTGCCCACACTTTTCGCGCCGGGGTCGATTACTTCGCCGACAAAAAGACCACCCTCGGAATTTCGGTGAACGGGACGGTGGACAAAGGGAGCTTTACCTCCGTATCCCAGGCCAATATTTTCGACAGCCTGCACCATTTCGTACAGGTCAACGATGCTAATTCCCAGACCAGGTCTCCTCAGACCAACCTGGGCTTCAACCTGGACCTTCAACGGAAAATGTCCGGGGACAAAGAGCTCTCCGTGGATGCGGACTATATCTTTTATAACACTCCCGGCACCTCCTATACCAACAACTATTTATACAATTCCGACAAGACGCCTTCCGAAGAGCCTTACCTGCTCGATGGCCAGCTACCCTCCCGTATCGATATTTACAGTCTGAGGAGTGATTACAAACAGTCTCTGAAAGGTAATGCTACGTTGGAGGCAGGGGTTAAATCCAGCTATGTGCGGACCGACAACAATGCCGTCTATACCCTGTTTGACAATTCCCTGCAGAAATGGACCCCGGATACCACGATCAGCAATCATTTTATCTATAAGGAGAATATCAATGCAGCCTACCTGAGCCTCCGCAAACAAATAAAAAAGCTCACCGCCCAGATCGGACTCAGGGCTGAACAGACCGTTTCCGATGGGGACCAGACCGTCAAAAAGATAGCCTTTCATAAAAACTATCTCCAGGTCTTCCCAACCGCATATTTCAGCTACCAGCGGAACGACAACAATATTTTCGGACTTTCCTATGGAAGGAGAGTGGAAAGGCCAGGCTATCAGGACCTCAATCCCTTTCAATCCCAGCTGGACCGGTATACCTATGATCAGGGAAACCCCAACCTTCAGCCCCAGTTCAGCCACAATTTTGAGCTCAGCTATAATTTTAAAGGACAACTGAATGTGACGGCGAATTATACGGTGACGACGGATATCATCAGCGGCGTCCTCCTCACCGTGAAACAACCCGGAGATTCCAACTATACGACCATCAACACTTCCCAGAACCTTGCCTCTCTGAAGACCATTGGCTTATCCGTCAACTACAGCCGGCAGATCACCAAATGGTGGTCGCTCAACGTGTTCGGCAATCTCTACAACAATCATTATATAGGCTCCATCGACGGGCAGGCTATCGATCTGAACCTCACTTCCTTCAATGGGAATTTCAGCAGCCAGTTCAATTTCAGCGGGGGGTGGAGCGGAGAGATCAGCGGTTTTTATAATGCAAAGAGCTATGACGGCGGCGCTGTGCTTTCATATGGGAGAGGCATGTTCTCTTTAGGTGGCGGCAAAAAGATATGGAAGGATAAGGCTGCCATAAAGCTCAATCTCCGTGACCCGTTCTATTTGATGAACTATCATACGGACTCGGAGCTGGACAAAAGCCATACCCAGGCGAAATATGTCTGGGACAACCGCAGGATCATCCTGACCCTGGTTTACCGATTCGGCAGATCCGGCAATTCCGGGCCCGAGCACAAGAGCAGTGCCGGCGACGAGCAGAGCCGTGTGAAGTCGGGTGGGGGCAACAATTAATTAATTTTCCGTCCCGTAAAAATGGAGTAATTTCTCTGTCCTTAATCACTTTTAAAAAACATCGTTATGACAACAGATCAAGCCGTGATGACACCTCAGGTCATCGCCAACCGACTTTTCGAACTTTGCAGCCAGGGCAAGTATCAGGAAGCACAGGAAGAGCTGTACAGCGAAGACGCAGTCAGCGTCGAGCCACCGCATTCCCAGGGCTTTCAATCGGTGAAAGGACTGGATGGCATCATAAAAAAAGGAGCGCAATTCCGGGACATGATCGAAGAGGTGCACGGGGTCAGCGCTTCCACGCCGATCGTTGCCGGCAATAATATCGCCATGGCCGTCATCATCGATGCGACCCTGAAAGGCATGGGCAAACAGCATATGGAAGAGATCGCCGTGTATGATGTGAAGGATGGGAAGATCGTAAAAGAGCAGTTCTTCTACGATCCTGCTCCCAATGCCTGAATTCTTATTTCTACCCAGCGATCCCGCGGCGCAGCCGCGGGATCGCTTATTTCCAATTTCTTCGGTTTTTTCCTTACTTTAGAGTAACCAACTTCAATTGAACATAGTCTGATAATTTTTAAACCGGAAGGTTAATAAAAAACTCATGCACCATGCTGTTCAATTATCTGAAAGTTGGCTTCAGGAATATCCTGAAGTATAAGATCTTTTCATTTATTAACGTTTTCGGACTGGCCGCGGCCATGTCGGTCTGTATGCTGATCATTCTCATGCTCGCCGATCAGAAAAGATACGATCAGTTCAATATAAAGAAAGACCGGGTTTACCGCATTCTGTCCGACAAACCGGACAACCGCCATCCTTATGCGACCAGCCCCTTCCCATTATCCACAGCGTTGAAGGCGGATTATCCCGCAATCGAGGCAGCCACAAGCCTGAGAATGGGAGTAGGAGGGGATGCCACGTATGACCCCCAGGCCGACCGCTTCAGCCCCAGCGCGAGCCCCGGCATCAGCTCCGATGCGAACCCCGGTCCGGGTTCCCGCCCCCGCGCAGACCGCGCCAATTCCAATCCCCGGAGAACGGCGGAAATTCATGGCTTTTTTGCCGACACCTCCTTTTTCAGGATCTTCAGCTTCGAGCTGGCAAAAGGTGACATGACCAGCGCCCTTTCTTCCCCCAATTCAATGGTGATCACCTATGCCCTGGCCCGTCAGCTGTTCGGCGACGAAGATCCGGTCGGGAAGACCGTCAATTTCACCGACCGGGGGCTGAATAATTTTGGGGACACCGAATCGACCAACCCTATTTCCTGGGGCAGCTATACCATAACGGGCGTTATAGCCGACAAGAACTACAAGTCCCATCTGAAATTTGATGTGTTGGTATCCGTCTCCTCTCTGCCCGTGCTGGTGCAGGAAAAGAAGATCGGCGATCTCAGCGGCGACTGGGGCAATCATTTCGTTTGTTATACCTATACGCTGCTGGCCCCTGGCAGGACCAGGCAGGACCTCGACGCATCGCTGAATAATCTGGTCTCCCGTAAATATGCAGGTCTTAAAGATTTTAAAGGCTTTAAATTATCCGGGCAGGAACTGACGCACATTACGCCGGGCCCCCTGCTGGGCAATGAGCCGATGCTTGGATTGCCCCTCGTCGTCTATTATTTTTTATCTTTCCTCGCTCTGGCCATCATGATCTCCGCCTGTCTGAATTATATCAATTTATCCACTGCGCGGGCGCTTACCCGTGCGAAAGAGATCGGTGTGCGCAAAGTCGCCGGGGCGGGCCGGAAAGATCTGGTCTTTCAATTTTTGAGCGAATCCATTCTCACCGCATTGCTGGCAGCCGTTATGGCCGTTCTTATCCTGTTTTTTCTCAGGACAGCCATGCTGCATCTCTGGGTGAATAAATACCTGAACTTTGAACTGCAGGGTGGCGTCGCAGTCTGGCTGATCTTTGCCGGTTTTGCCCTGTTTATCGGCCTTGCGGCAGGGATCTATCCTGCCTCGTATTTGTCCAGGTTCCGGCCGATCCTTGCGCTGAAGAACAGTGACAGCATGGGTTTCGGGAAATTAAGCAGAAGGAAGGTGCTCAGCGTTTTTCAGTTTGTGATCTCTCTGTTCTTTATCATTACTTCCGTTCTGATATTCAGCCAGTTCAAAAAGGTGCTTACATTCAAATATGAGTTTACCTCCAGAAACATAGTGAATGTCGATCTGCAGGGCGTCGACTACCGGCTTTTTTCCAGAGAATTCGGCTCCATACCCGGCGTTGCCGGTATTTCGGGTTGTCAGTATGTTCCCGTCACCGGAAGGACGGAAGGGATCAGCCTGATGCAGACAGGCAGCAGGACCAGCAAAGAAGACTATAAGGCCCTCACGCTGCTGCCGGTGGATGAGCATTTCATAAGTAATATGGAGCTCCGGCTGCTGGCCGGAAAGAATCTTCCTCCTCCGGGAGGCTCGGCCGAACGGTTTGTCGTCGTTAATGCCGCGGCCGTGGCAACTTTGGGGTATAAAACGCCGGCAGAGATCCTGGGGCAGACCTTCCGGAATAAATGGAATGATACGGCCATAGTGGAAGTCATTGGCGTAGTGCAGGATTTCCATGTCCGGTCGGCCATGGAAGAGGAAAAGATCGGACCGATGGTCTTGCAGAACCAGGCGTCGGTCCTGCGGATCGCGAATGTAAAGATCGCTTCCGGTGATCTCAGGGAAACAATGCCAAAGCTGCAAGCCAGATGGAAAGCCCTCGACCCTGTCCACCCTTTCAAATACCAGTTCTTTGATGAACAACTGGCGGTCACCTCACAGGCGATGTTTGACATCGTTTCTATTCTGGGATTTATCGCATTCCTGGCTGCAACCATTGCCTGTCTTGGTCTGCTGGGCATGGCAACCTACAGCACCGAAAGAAGAATGAAAGAAGTGGGCATCCGGAAGGTATTGGGGGCAAAGGACTCGGGCATCGTTTTTCTGCTGTCAAGGGAATTTCTGAAAATATTATTGATCGCCATATCCATTGCGGCCCCGGTCAGCTATATCGTTAATATCCTGTGGCTCCGTAAATTCCCGAACAGGGTCGAATTTGGCTTTGGGACGATCGTGGAAGGCGTGCTGATCCTGCTGCTGCCCGGGCTGCTGGTCATCGGTTCGCAGACCCTGCGCGCCACCCGCCGCAATCCGGTCGAAGCGTTAAAGACGGAGTGATCGCCAGCGCCCGGCCCTGCGGCAGCAGATCGCAGCACAGCCAGCTCTAGCGATACTGTAATCGGAGTGGCCGGGTCGCCGCTGGAACAATAAAATTCGCCCATCATCGCCCCACAACCGCAGCTAGTTCATTTCCGAAAACTGCATTTATTTTTTCTGATAATTTTGGGTCTCATCAAATAAAAAAAGGTTTTTTCATGTGACCCGTCAGAGTTTAGTTTAAGTGAAGGAGAAGGCCCGGCAGTTTTGGATTGCCGGCGCCTTTTTTGTTTGGGGACAGGCCGCCGGTCCCGACAGTCCGCAGGCAGACCTGGCCCCAGCACTATGACCGGAAAACTTCTTTTATCTTGGAAAGAAAAAGCTCTTTCTTCCTCCTGCTGATCTCGACCTCCGCTCCATTGCTCATAATGGCCACCCCACCTTCGCCGCGATGATATTCGCATACATGCTGAAGATTGATCAGATAGGTTTTATGCACCCTCAGAAAAGTAGTGCCTTCTAATGTCCGCTCATATTCCAGCAGCGAGCGGGAGACGATCAGCGGTTTCTTGCCATGGAGATGAATGATCGTATAGTTTTTTTCAGCCTCGCACACGATAATATCCTTCAGTTTCAGTACGACAAACCCTTTGAGTGTAGGGATACAGAGCTTCATTTCATTGGGAGTGCCCGCTTTCTGAAGGTTGTACAGCAAGGTGTCCATATTACTGCTCTCCCCCCCTTTTTGCGAAAGTTTTTTCTCTACCCGCTGCATGGCCTCCGTGAGCCTGTCCTCATCTACCGGTTTGAGCAGATAATCGGCAGCGCTGAACTGAAGCGCCTGCAGCAGATAATTATTATGCGCAGTGACGAAGATCACTTCAAAATTTATCGAATCCATCTCCGACAACATTTCGAGGCCGCTCTTTCCGGGCATCTGGATATCCAGGAAGATCAGGTCCGGATTCAGCTCTTCGATCTTCTGTTTGCCATCCGGGGCATTCGTACAGGTAGCGATCACCTCTACCTGCCGGCAATTCAGGGCAAGCATTCTTTTCAGCAGGCTGATGCCATCGGGTTCGTCATCCACAATAATTGCTCTCATATACTTTTTTTATGGGTTTATTATTTTAAATCTTAGGATCACCTTCGTGCCGGTCAGATCGGGGTCCTTGTCGCTGAGATCGATAATATCCAACAGGCAGTTCATATCGTACTTTTCATTCATGATCTTTATCCGGTTGCGCAGATTGCCCAGGCCTACATGCGGACGTGTATTGCCCTGCTGCATTTTTTCGGACTTGCGTATGCCGATGCCATTATCTTCGATGCTACAGGTCACCATATTGACCATCTGAATAAACCGGATCATGATCTTTTTATCGCCGTCCTTATGCATCAGTCCATGCCATATCGCATTCTCCGCCAGTGGCTGGATCATCAGGGTAGGAATGCTGATATCTTCCTCATCCATATTGGCATCCTTTTCGATCGCATAGGAGAAGGAGCTGCCAAATCGGAGCTGCTCCATGTCCAGATAGGCATGCAGATATTCGATGGTTTCCTGCAGGGTGACGAATGTTTCCTTGGAATGGTTCAGCGTAAGGCGGATCATCTGGGCAAACTTGCCGAGATACCGGGATGCATTCCTGTTCTCATTGTCCAGGATCATCCTTTTGATGCTGTTGAGGGCATTGAAGATAAAATGCGGGTTCATCTGGGCCTGTAAGGCGGTCAGCTGCGCCTCTGCCAGTTTCTCGTTGATGGATGCCAGCTCCTCCCGTTTAACTTCCAGTGAATGTTCGGACTCTACCTGCTTCAGCTTATTACCGACCAGTATGGCGATGGTTGTGAATATCTTCAGGTCACGCTCCTTGAAATAGTTGGGCTCGGTGTGTTCGCTGTCGATAATGCCCAGCAATTCACCATTGTATTTAATAGGCACACAGATCTCGCTGAGACGGAACATTTCATCGGCCCGGTATCGTTTGTCGATCCTTGTGTCGGTGACCACTACGGGTTCATTGGTGATCATCACGTGGCCCACCACCCCCTGTCCGGGAAATACGTCGAATACCCGCCTGGCGAGCGCTTCCGGAGTTCCCTTCGGACCGTGTCCTGCCTTCTGCATCATTTTTGTTTTATCCTCATTCCACATATAGATCATGCAATCCTCATAGCCCATCCGCCCGATCAGGTTCCACGCTACGTCCCAAAGCACATCCGATATATTTTTCTTATCGGAAAGGGAGGAAGAGAAATAATTGCTGATCTGTTCCAGCTCCAACCTGTTCTTGTATTCCTCGGCCTTGAGGTGTTGCAGCTGGCCCTTTGCCCTTTCCGTTCTCCTGACAGCATTGATTTTCAATCCGTAGATTAGGTAGGTCAGCGACAGCAGCATGATACTGATGAGCACGATGAACCAGGCCGTTCTCCAGAAAGGCGGCTTGATAATGATATGCATCTCCTTGGTCCGTGGAGGCCATCGGTTGTTGGCGGCATACAGTTTCACCTGCAGATCATACTGGCCCGGTGAAAGGTTATTGAAATTGATGAGGTCTCCGGTCAGCGCCTGCCAGGATATATCTTTTGCATTGACGATGCGATAGGCGATACGCTGGTTGCTCACATCGTTATAATTGACGCTGCCCACCGTCACGGTGATATCGTTCTTGCGATAAGGTATGGTTACGGTCTCTTCCGGAAGGTAGTAGGTTGTATCGTTCAAAAGCCGGATGCTTTCGATAAAAAGAGAGGGAGGCGACTCGGAATACAATAGACTGTCGGGGTTCCATCGGATAATGCGGTTCGTAAACCCGCAATACAGATAATGTTTTGCCGTATCATAATAGAACTTCGAGCTGCTGATGGGCAACAACGAGAATCCATCATCCGAGCCAAACCTGGAGATCTTATTGGTCATGAGGTTCAGGGAGGCGATGCCCGTCGCGGTCGCGATCCATAGCTTGTCGTCCAGGGGGTATACCGTTCTTATATAATTATCGGGCAGCCCTTCATCGGTGGTAAAATGCCGGAATGTCCTTTTATAGATATCGTAGCCCACCAGCCCGTTGTTAACGATCCCGGCCCAGACCACATTATTTTTATCATATCCCAGGGTCGTAATATCCCTCCGGGGGAACCGGATCTGCGGGAATGAATCCAGATAGAGATCACATTTACCCGACTGCCGGTTGATCCGGCAGATACCATGGCCGGCCATCCAGATATTGCCTGCCCGGTCTTCCGTTATGGCCACAGGCGTAAGGATCTTTTTCATGATACCCGAATCGTAATCCAGCCGCTTCCACCGGGGGGATCCGGCTTCCAGGTTGTACGTTTTGCTGTTATCGTTGGTCGTCACCCATATATTGCCCCGCCTGTCCTTGAACAGGTTGGATACCCAGGTATGGGTCTCGTCCCATTGGTCCAGGACCACCTTCCCGGTCGCGCCCGTACTGGCTTTCAGCCAGAAAAGGGGACCGTTCGTGCCCACCAGCAAGGTGTCCGGACGAGCCTGTATGATGGAGAACACGTTGTCGCTTTCCATATGGTATTTGTCAAGGCTGATCCTGGAAAGATAGGCAAGCGTATTCTTGTCAAAGACCAGCAACCCCCCGCCGGCATCACAGGCAACATATATTTTATTATTATAGACCAGCATCTGCTTGACCCTAAGGTCAGGGTTTTGCTTCAGGAGGTCCGGCGGAATGGATATCTGCCGGACGGATGTGGCATTGTTCGATTCTTTCAGCAGGCCGGTACTGGTAGCGACCCACAGCCGCTGGTCCCTGTCGATGAGAAAATCATTGACGAGATAGCTGGGAAAATATCTTTCAGGATCGATCGATATTTTCCCTGTGCGGGGATTGATATTCATCTTGAAAAACCCCCTGCGTTTTGCCGAAAGGTAGAACAGTGAATCATTGACCTTGTAAAGCTTGCTGTGCCAGTTGAATTCATCGGTCAGCACGGGGATCCAAGTTTCTGATATGGTCTTTCTGTTCTGTCTGGTATCCAGATAAACGATGCTGTCAGTGCCCGCCTTGATAATAATGAAACTGCCAGGTGCAGACTGACGGATCAGATAGTCATAGGATTGTAATCCTGTTATGACAGATTCGATGGGGTGACCGCTCTTTAACTTTTGAAGTTGCCGGGTCACCTTATTATATAGGAGTACCCCGTCAATGGTTATCAGCAATATTTCGCTGTCAGAATACCAGAATAAACCATTTCCGAATGCGAAAGGAGTGGTTTCCGTTTCTTCTTTTGTATAATAATCATACCGGAATACCAGCTTATTGGTGCTGTCGTATTGATAGAAGCCCGAACGGGTCAGGATAAAAATATTTTGCTGCCTGTCGCTCAGGGTCGCCATTACCCTGTTGAATTTATAAAGATATTTTGGATCGGAAGCTGGAATGATGAGGTTGCTGGTTACACCACACAACGTAGAAATGATATGCAGGCCCATCCCGGTATATGCGGCCAGCCGGTTCGTGTCGAGCCAGAAGAGGCTCGAGATGGTTTCATCTGGCAAGGAATTTGTAGTGATGCCGGCATGGATCTGTAGAAAGTGCCTTCCGTCAAAACGATTCAATCCCCGTAGTGTAGATGCCCAGATATATCCATAAAAAATATCCTGAGAGATACCGGTAACGCCATTGTCGCTCAAGCCCTCGCTGGCGGTATACAGTTGAAATTTATCTTCATCCTGCGCATGAAGCTTGATGCCCCAACCGTTAAGCAGAATGAATAGAATGGTCAAAAAGTATAGATAGGAGCGCCGGCCGTTCATGGCGCTAAATTAGAAATAAACCCCAAGCCCAGATACATTTTTTTACGGGCTTTCCGCCTGCCCATCCGCAGGATAAACGGGTCTCTCCCTTTATCCTGAAGACCCCGCCATTCGTCCGGTCATACCTGAAAATAATTTAATAACCCGCCCGGAAGTCCTCCGTACAGGATTTTCCTATGCCGATACCGTTTGCGTATCGGATCACGCACCTCGTCAACGGATCATAGCCAGTTGATCATTTCCCTCCCGCACGCTGCAATTGTCTACTAATTTAGCATGATAATTGGACAATTATCGACCGCTCGACATGACCATTAGTCCTCAATCCTTTTAGTCCTCTATCCTCCCTGCTAATTATACTTATTTAAAACACACAGACATTAACTATGAGAAAATTTATTTTCAACATGCGCCGTATTGGCGTAATCGTACTTTTATTATTTGCCTTCCAATGGAGCTCAGCACAGACCGGATTGCTGAAAGGGATTGTAAAAGATGCCGGCGGGACGCTGCTACCCGGCGCTTCCGTTACCGTGGACGGGAGCAGAAGGGGTACTACCACCGATGCGAACGGCAGCTATTCATTAAAATTATTGCCAGGGCAATACAGAGTAGTGGCCAGCTTTCTCAGCCAGGCCGCGCCAGCAGCCCAGATCACTATCGCCGCAGGTTCCACTGTTCAGCAAGACTTCACAACGACCGGGATCTCCGATCTGAGCAGTGTGGTTGTCGTGGGCTCGCGCTCGAAGGATGCAAGGAGCAAACTTACTACTCCGGTGCCAGTAGATGTCATCAGGACGAAAGACATCAGGCCATTCGCACAACTGGATGTCAGCCAGATGCTCACTTTTGCGGCGCCTTCTTTCCAGTCTTCCCGGCAAACCATATCAGATGGTACGGACCATATCGATCCGGCGGGATTACGCGGCCTGGGGCCCGATCAGACGCTGGTCTTATTGAATGGAAAGCGTCGTCATAATACTGCGCTTGTAAATATCAATGGTACCGTGGGCAGGGGTTCTGTGGGCACAGACCTGAACGCGATACCCGCTGCCGCTATAGATCGTATCGAAGTACTGCGCGATGGCGCGGCCGCCCAATACGGTTCGGACGCCATTGCCGGGGTCATTAACGTGATCCTTAAAAAGAACTATAATGGGTTCAATATCTCCGCACTGGCCGGACAGAATTTTACCAGGATGCCTTACAATGGCGGGGTGAATATACAAGATGGCGTGAACCAGCAGGTGGATTTCAGCGGCGGGTTCGCTAAAAAGAATGGAACATATTTCAATGTCAGCGGTCAGTGGTTAAGAAGATTCAGTACCAATCGCAGCGGCAATGATAATATTCCCCTCATCTATCTGGGCAACTCGGGCGCTTTCCCCACCAATCCTTATACCAATGTCAGCACGTCCGATTACCGGAAATGGCTGATCGCCCAGGATGAGGCCATGGCGAAGCAAAGAGGGTATGACCGGCATAATATTACTTTCGGGAATTCTTATTCACAGAATTTCTCCGCCTTTATAAATACGGGCGCCAAACTTTCCAGCAACACGGATTTCTACGTAACGGCCGGCGCATCCCATCGT
>DATHHO010000167.1:0-4478 GCA_035317125.1 Puia sp. | reverse complement strand
AACGTTGCTGCCGCCGGTATGTCCGTAAAGGGTTCTGCCCGCGAATGAAAAGGGCTCCATTCCCATGCCTTCACCATCGCGCATAGTTTTCATCTGGTCGAGACTGCTTTTAGAAACCAGTTTCAAGTCGAACAGTGCCTGAATAAATTTGGCCATATCTGTTGGTGTTGAAACAATGGCCCCTGCGCCGGCCGGAATGCTGAAATTCATCTCAGGCGCTTCTTTCCATGTACCCAGATACCTGTAAGAAAGACTTTCGTTATTGTCGGCGTTTGTGTTTCCAACACCCATGTAAGTATTCTTAAGGCCGATTTTAGAAATGATCCGTTGCTTTAGTGCTTCCTGGTACGGTTTTCCACCGACTTTTTCCACGATATATCCTAAAAGAACATAGCCTGTGTTGCTATATAGATGCTGGCTATCCGGCTCAAAAATTGGTTTGCCTTTTGCAATAGCGGCAATTACTTCCTCATGCGTTCTTGGCTGCATTCTCCAGGAGCCATCGACGGTAAGATCGGGAATACCGCTGCGGTGCGAGAGGATCTGAGCAATGGTGATTTTTTTTGCATTAGGGATCTGCGGGAAGAATTTATCCAGCTGATCGCTGAGCTGTAATTTCCCTTCCTCGACAAGTTGAAAGATCATCACGGCGGTATAGGTTTTTGTGATCGAGCCGATGCGGTATTTTGTAGCTTCGGTCAGCGGTTTCTTCATTGTTTCTGTGATCTGACCATAGCCGAAAGAGCGGGTGTAAAGGACTTTACCTTCCTTGGCGATGGTAATGCTGCCCATGCCTTTGTTCTTTTCAAGGAGGCGGTCAAACAACTGGTCGAATTTGGCTTTGTCGATGGTTTGCGCGTAGCCAGTGGTAAAAAGCGCCAGGGTCATTACAGGGGTAAATAATATTTTAATGTTCATAGTGTTAGTGTTTTAAGTTGCTAAAAGTACTTTGTACTGCAAAGTTAATAAAAAGTACTTTGCATTTCAAAGCATTTTAAAAAATAATTTTCACTCATCAAAACAGAGTAAAACCAAGGGGACAAGTTTCGAACCTTACTTTTGGAGTTGTAAAGCCCAGCCACCAAAGAGAGCTTGCTGACTTGTAAATTCCGGTGATGGTAACCCCTCATACCGGTTATGATACCCCCCTGGGAAGAAGGCCGATAAGAGAAAGAGCATTTGAAGATAATAAAGATAGGTTATGACTGTTAAGGGTGGCTACTTTTTCTTTCTCCGGGAGTCTCCCTTTAATTCAATCCGGTGGCATTTGGCTGTCAGTCTGTCCATAATAGCATCGGCGAGGGTCGGTTCGTCGATGTAGTCGTGCCAGGCGGAGACTGGCATCTGGGCGGTGATAATCAGGGACTTTTTAGCGTACCGGTCTTCCATGATCTGCAGCAGGGCTAGTTTGAGGTTTTTGTTGATCGGGTGTATTCCAAAGTCGTCCAGAATGATGACCGGTATTTTTTCCAGTTGATTCAGCAGCTTCATATAGCTTCCTTCCGTTTTGGCCATGATGATCGTCTCGATAAGCCGGTTCATATTGAAGTAGCGGGTTTTGATGCCCATCAGGCAGGCCTGGTGTCCCAGTGCACAGGCGGCAAAACTCTTTCCGCAGCCGGTCGGACCGGTGATCAGGATGTTTTCCCCAGCCCGGATATAATGGCCTTCCAGCAGACTGCTCCAGGAAGCCTTACTTAGATTCCGCTCCGGACCACATTCTATTTCCTGGGAAGTGACATTAAAGCGGAACCTGGCGGTTTTCAAGAGCGATTCCATGCGGTCGTTCCCTCGATGTAGCCGCTCGGCTTGCAGCAGGTAGGCTACCAGTTCGTGGCCTTCCAGTTGCTGATTGATTGGTAGCTCCAATTGAGAACGATAGCTGGCAGCCATACCGGTTAATTTTAATTCCTGCATCTGTTCCAGGGATTGTGTCTTGTTCATGATGGTTGATTTTATGATGAATAAAAAGTACTTGCTTCTATTGATAGTTTTGTGCTCCCCGGATATTTTGGTGCCCCGGTAATCGGACCGGCTCCTCATCAAAAAGCAGTGGTTGACTGTCCAAGCCTGCTTCCAGGATATTCCTAATCATTTTAAGCGTCGGCCTGGGCACATTGCCGGCTCTTCGGCAAGCTGCCTCCAGTCGCTCTTTGTTGTATTTGGCTTGGAGCAGGATCATCGCATGACAGGCTTTAAAATTCTGTTCCGGATAAATGCTGCTGTGGATGATCCGATCAGCGGCCTGCCGGGTATACCGGCCAACCCGCCCGGCTCTTTGGAGCAGGTCCTCTACCGTCCATCCTTGCATCTTCACCATGTGCTGGTGATTGGCCGGCATGTGATCGGCGATACGGTTAAACAAGGGTTCATAGCTGCTTCGAACATGGAAGGCGATGCGTTCATGCTGGTAATAGACTTCCACCGTCTTGTTATCAAATTGAACCCACACCTTGCATCCCACGTACTGGTAAGGGACAGTGTAATAATGCTTGTTATCCGGAAGCTGTATAGCGTAGTTCTGTTGTACGGTTACCTGTTTACCTTTTCTTAAGCGGTAGGCTTCTTCCGGAAGCGCTTTCAAAGTCCCTTGTTCCGAGCGGATAAAGATATCCCGGCGGCTCTCGGGATTGTTCTTATAGGCTTTTTGATTGAGAGCATCCAGGAGTATCCGGATCTGCTGATTGAGATCTTCCAGACTATGGAAGGTTAGCTTGCGCAGGCGCGCATAGATTTGTGTATAGATAATATTCACTGCGTTTTCTACCATCGCCTTATCCTTGGGTTCCGCCGGTCGGGTGGCACTGAAGGTAGTGTGGTAGTGATCCGACAACTGGTAACACAGCTCTGTAAACACCGGCTCGTATTTGTCGGATCGGGTGACGGCCGTGCGGAAGTTGTCACACAGAATTGTCTTGGTCACCCCGCCGAAGTATTTAACCAGTTCATTGATGCTATGGGCAAAATCGGCTGTCTTTTGTGAAGGGACCGCCTCGCAAAAGAGCAGACCACTAAACGGCAATACGGCAATAAAGACCTCGCTGGAGATGGTATCCCCAGTCTGTTTATCGAGATAGGACAGCTTCTTGCCGGCATAATCTGCTTGCGTGAACTCGCCAGGCGTATATTCCCAGTGAAAGGCGGGATCGGTGTCTTTCAGATATTTACTGAACCAGTAACAGTACTGGCTATACTGGTAGCCGTCCGGATGGTCCTGGTGGTACTCCATCCACAGCAACTGCTTGGTAACGCCGGTTTTATTCAGTTCACCCTGCGCCTGCTCAAAATGCCGCAGCAAGGCTTCCTGGCGTTTATTCCGCACGACGGTGTTGTCGTTATTGTAGACCAGTGGCGCCAATTTCTTATCGGTAAATGCTTCGCTATCCTGGGGGCCTGGAACCTCTTCCAACTTGCGCAGGTATTTTTTGACGGTCTTCCGGCTTATACCGGTACGACGGGCGATCTCCTTGATGGGCACACCGTCATCCCTTAATTGTTGGACTTGCCTGATTCGGTTCATGTCTATTGCTTTTTGAGCCATCTTCCCCGTTTTAATCGACGTAAATGGGGTAAAATGAATACAAATCGCGCTGACTCTTACAAAACCTTCTGCGGGGGTTACCATGGCCCGGAACGGACAAATGGTCAAATTGAGGAGGGGGGGTACCATGTGCCGGAATGACAGGATGGGACAAACGAAAGCAGGATGAAGAAAATCAATTTTCCTGGAAGAAAGTAGGCAAGATTAATCTTGCTTGAGAGGTGGGGTTACCATGCCCGGAATGAGGGGTTACCACAAAACGGAACGGGGGGGTACCATGCTCCGGAATCTACAGCTTCGCTGTGCAATCAAGGTCTGATCCGAATGATGACGCCAAATTGAAAACTCCGATGAAATATTGCGGGACATTGCATTTTTTATTCTGTAACATTCAGCATAAGAAATTATTGAGTCCTGTCGAAGTCTTCGAACACCTTAACTCATTGTTTATCAGAAAATAATAAAGCCGAAATCATTGATTTCGGCTTTATATTAAAAATTCGTACCGCGTAGGGGTCCAAAGCCCAACCAGGTAAAAGGTGTGTAATTGATTGTTATTTAGTTGTTTATATGCCTTTATATGTCCACGGATCGCCCAGCAGGTCCCTCAAAAGTCCCTCAATAAGTATGGCGGGTACTTATAGCCCCATACAAGCATCTTTCACCAAACCATACAGGTATAGGTGCAATGGCGGTTCAACCCCTTCCAGGTTGCCATCGGTCTGTATTCTGTACAGTACGCGGCCAACAATGTCATTGGACTTGTTGGCGCTGCCTATAAGAGTATAGGCATATAGCAGCATATCCTCGCTATAGTCAATAACCAGGGTTTTAAATGCCTTTATATGGCGTTGCCGGAGTTGTTGTATTAATTCTGTTTCTGTCATGGCTATAAATTGAAAACCGCCCCAGGAATAGGGCGGTCATTTCAGACGAT
>DATHHO010000166.1:0-59397 GCA_035317125.1 Puia sp. | reverse complement strand
TCCCCTCGATTCGGTATCTTCTGTCATGGACAGTCTGCTCTCGCGTTCTCCAAAAGACAGTCTCGACAAGCCCGCCTGCATATCACGGCCCGCCCTTGCCTTCAGAGGTTTCGAAGACGGTATGCCCGGCGGCAGGATGCTGGTCAAATGGAATACGACCTATTTTTCCACGAACGTCTCCCCGGTCAAACCACAGTTCCTCGTCGTCACCTGGCAGTATGATCCGGCAGACAATATGGCCGCCTCGATAGACCGGCAACTGATGGATAAGCTGGACATCCGCGATCTTACTCAGTTCTTAAGTTCTTTACCGGATTCATCAACTCTGCCGTAAAACTTATTTATTAATCCCATTCGCCAGCTCCGTCGCCAGTACGACCACATATTCACCGGGTGAAATATCCACCATCGCAAAATAACGGACACCGTCAATGGTCATCTCATCGAGGATATCTACGGTATTGCGGTAGGACGCATCGGGTGAAGGCTTCAGGATGACATTGAATTTACCCGCATCGGTCCTTCTTTTTTTATCAAGGATTACGTTACGGATGCCCTTAAAATTAGAGGTCTTCAATTTTGCGAGATCCTTTCCCTCATAATAATAGATCTGATCATTTTTACCCATCATAAGGGTTATGACGCCTGAAATGGGAACCAGGTTCCTATTGTCCTCAGGCGTATCCATCGGCAAGTTCAGTGTCATCGTTCTCGGCTTGCTCATGGTCGTGGTAAAAATAAAAAAAGTGATGAGAAGAAATCCCAGATCCACCATTGGGGTCAGGTCCACGCGGGTAGACAATTTCTTCCCCTTCCTGACGCCGGACCCTTTTTTATGCCCGACGACAGACGCATTTAATTCTGCCATAATATAGCTGTTTGACATGGGATGCAGGTGGAAAAAGATTCCATAACTTCCATTCCGGTCCAGCAGGTATGTTTTTTGCTATACCATTTTAAAAAAGACAATGAACCCGGTATTGGACAGCCATATCACCCTCAGTGATGAAGCACAGGTAAAATTGCTTTATAAGCAACTCTTAGAAAGCTGGAACAAAAATAATGCGGATGAATTCGCAGGCCATTTCGCTTCGAACGGGACCAGCATCGGATTTGACGGCAGCCAGATGAACAGCCAGCAGGAAATAAATGAACAGCTTCTTCAGGTATTTTCCAATCATAAGGTCGCCTCATATATAGGCATAGTCAGGGAAGTACGTGCATTGTCTCCTACCGTTATGGTGCTCCGTGCCGTCGCAGGCATGGTCCCTCCCGGGCAAACAGAAATAAAGCCGGAGGTCAATGCAATACAGACATTGATCGCCCAAAAACAAGGGGCACCCGGCAGGGAAAATTTCCTCATCGCCGTATTTCAGAATACTCCCGCCGCCTTCCACGGCAGACCTGGACTAACCAGGCAATTAACCGAAGAATTGCAGCAGGCCTGGAATAAAAAATAAGACAAAATGCCTTACCCTCTTTTCAGTTGCCGGACCTTCGCCTCCCAATTCCTGCTGCCCCACCCTCCGCCCAGGGTTAGACAGCGCCAGAGGGACCAAAAATGTTGCTTAATTCCCTCGATAATTTACATAATTCACTGGTTTCCCGTTGCCAGACCAGGAACTGCGGTCAACGGACTCCCCTTCCCCCTGATCATTTTCCAGGCTCGCCCATTTTTACTGTACCTTTACGGTAAACGGGATAGTTGAAGCTCTATATCAAATACATGGTCAGCCTGCGCTGCAAGATGTTGGTCAAAGAAGAGCTGAAAAAACTCGGACTCCAATATGTAATAGTGGACCTGGGGACGGTTGAGGTCCTCGAGAACATAACGGAAAAACAACGTGCCGAGCTGAAAGATGCTCTGCTGAAGTCAGGTCTTGAATTGCTGGATGATAAAAAAAGCATCCTGATAGAAAAGATCAAGAATATAATCATCGAAATGATCCATTATTCAGATGAACCGCCAACGGAAAATTATTCTGATTATCTGAGTAAAAAGCTGGAATACGATTATACTTACCTGTCCAATGTCTTTTCGGAAGTAAAAGGCACAACCATTCAGCATTTCATCATCATGCACAAGATCGAGAAGGTAAAAGAATTGCTTTTGTATGATGAGCTCAATCTCTCGGAAATTTCTTATAAGCTACATTACAGCAGCGTAGCGCATTTATCAAACCAATTTAAAAAAGTCACGGGCCTTTCCCCCACATTTTTTAAGAAAATGAAGCAGAAACGTTCGGGAAATCTGGAAGATCTGTGACCGGATATGTGATTTATATAACCTAAATGCAGCAAAGTGTAATTTGGCTGCCTTTTAATACATTAATTTTATCCTTATGTCTTTTACAGAAGCTATAGAACTTGAGAAATCAAAGGTGCATATCGTCATTGAGCTCATCGAATACATGCCCAACGCAGTGGTCAGTAAGACCATCATTAAAAAGACCACGGGTAATGTCACCGCCTCCTCCCTTGCGGCCGGGGAAGAGCTCGCTGAAAAAACATCTCCGTTTGACACCTTTATTCAGATCATCGATGGGACGGCAGAGCTTACGATCAACGGAAAGAAATACATTCTCAAACTTGGCGAAGGCATTATCATCCCTGCTCACACAAAGCATTGTTTCAATGCCAATGTGCAGTTCAAAATGATCTCCACAGTCATAAAAAGCGGTTACGAGGACATTTAGCCTGACCGGTCTGCTGAAAAATCAGTGAATAGTGTAACCAATTGAATAATTCGTATAAGAATTACCAGGCAAAATATGCTCATCTTTGACTGCGCCATGACCACTACTAAAATCCTACAATATGCAACTCCTTCTACCAGAAAATAAAACCGAACAACCGCTCTGGTGGAATAATAAGATCCTGAGCGACGATTGCGCAAAATACATTTCCGCCTTAGCCCACGAAGTACGGAATCCATTGACCAATATAAATTTATCGGTGGAGATGCTGGACGCTGGCATAAAAGACGACGAACTTAAAAAATACCTGGATATCATAGCCCGCGGCTCGGCGCAGATCAATCTCCTGGTCAACGAGCTTCTTAAATATCAAATGGCCGAAAACGTACAGGCAGAACAACACTCCATCCATCAACTCTTAAACGAAGTGTTGTCCTCGATCGAAGACCGCATTATGCTAAAAAACATCGAAGTAAAAAAGAATTATGCAGCTGAGGACCATACCATATTTGCCAACAAAGCAAAAATGAAGATTGCCTTAACGAATATTATCATTAATGCCATCGACGCCATATCTTCAAACGATGGAGTATTGGAGATAACGACAAATTTCAATAATGGCGAGC
Organism: Puia sp.; assembly: GCA_035317125.1. GTDB lineage: Bacteria > Bacteroidota > Bacteroidia > Chitinophagales > Chitinophagaceae > Puia. Next base: position 56,075 of record DATHHO010000166.1, on the reverse strand, counting down.
GCCTTATAGAGATCAGAGACAATGGCGTTGGCATCAGTGAAGAAGATCTGAAGAGGATCTTTGATCCGTACTTCACCAATAAGATCGGCGGAATGGGGCTTGGGCTGCCAACGACGCTGGATTTTTTGCTGTCCAATCATGCAGAGATAGATGTCCAGTCAAAAGAAGGAAAAGGCACCTGCGTTATTCTTTCATTTGATCCCCTCCCCTGATCATTCATTGGTCAAAATAACCTTCAGAGCCTTTTCTTTGGCCGCATTCCTTCCTCCACCACACCCACGGCCTCATGGCCTGATATCCGACCGTTATATTGCGAAGATCATCCGGTAACGCCGGTCCAGCCCCCATCCACACCGTTAAGAAGACCATCCACACCGTTTGAAAGATGCGGCCTTCACTCCCCTGTCAGGAAATGTAAGTTTGCGCCTTATATAAAAACACTATTAAAATTAATCAGTAATGAAAGAAAAGAAACTAACGCGCACCGGCCTCAGACCGGGATCGACCGCTTTGGCGGCGATTACCTTGCTGGCATTCTCCCTCGGATGTCATAAATCGAATGTCGACAACAAGGATCTCCGGGATTTCGAGGTCGTTAATCTGGTTGCCAATACAAGGGAATACAATCCCGTTACCGTCGACGAGACGCTGATCAATGGCTTTGGCATCGCCTGGGCGCCAAACGGCACAGCATGGGTAAATTCCGTGGGTGGTCATGTCAGCGAATTGTACAACGCAGAAGGGGGCAAAATAAAAGCGGTCAATATCCCCGGTTCCCCGGCCACGACTGATTCGGCCAGCGGATTCCCTTGCGGCATCGTCTTCAGCGGAGGGCTTGGCTTCAACCTGTCCAACGGTCCCTCCCTCTTCCTCTTTACGGGATTTGATGGGGTGCTCTCCGGCTGGAATCCCGCCTCAGGTAATAATGCCAAATTCCTCAAACATCCACCTAACGCCAGCTACACAGGCCTGGCCATTGCCAACAACAACGGACGCAACCTGATCTACGGAGCGAATTTCGGGGCCAGCAAGATCGATGTATGGGACACTACTTTTGCTCCCATTCCAATGACATTTAAAGATCCTCAGCTGCCTGCCGGATATTCTCCTTATAATATACAGGCTGTCAACAATTATCTTTTTGTCATGTACGCCGAGCTGAGCACGTACGGTCCTACAAAAGGACATGGTATCGCAGGCGCTGGAAAGGGCTTTGTCAGCGTATTCAATACGGACGGATCATTTGTAAGAAGGTTCGCCTCCCGCGGTAGCCTGAATATCCCATGGGGCGTGACCATGGCGCCAGGTACTTTTCTGCAGGAGCAGGATCTGAACCCGGAATCAAAGAGCGCCGACGCAACAAGCGGCAGCAACTTCAATGGCAACGGAAATCACGATCCTAAGGATCCGGTGATCCTCGTAGGCAATTTCGGGGACGGTCACATCAACGTGTTCACCCAGGACGCCAAATATCTTGGTCAACTGCAGTCCCATAAGAATCCGCTCGTCATCGACGGACTCTGGGCGCTTTCTTTCGGACCTTCGCCAGCCGTCCTCCAGTCCAGACTATATTTCACGGCAGGACCGGACAATGAATCGGATGGTGTGTTTGGTTATATTACAAAGAAATAAAGATCTCAAAATAGTGCCGGGGGATAGTGTTGCTTATGCAACGCTATCCCCCGGTCTTATTATCGCTGTTTCGTTCTTATTTTGGGACCGTACTCGTTATGACCCAGTTTTCAGCATCGGCAGCGCTCATCCTGATGGTCTCGTCGGCATTTTCCACGGTGATATAATAGGTGGACTCCTTATGGTGCACATCTACATACAGTTCCGTTATCCAATACCCTTTATAATCTTCCCGGATATGCGCCCGCAGCATGGCAGGCAACTGATCGGAAAGGATATTGTGAACGACAAAAAGGGATTGGCCGGTTTGGGAACGATAGTTATCATTTGCCCATAAAGCGGAGGAGCCCGAAAAAAGCAAGAGCGCAACGCCAAATATTATCTTTTTCATGATTAAATTTTATACGTCAAAGATATCTCCGTCCTGACCTCCGCAAAAGCCAATAGGGATTGACGGCGGCTACTGTTAATCTTTGTTAATGAATTTCAATTTTCAGGGCTACAGGAAATCATTCCCGCCTGAGTTTACTCCATTAACGGACCGTTCACAAGCCAACGGTTGGGATGATCGGTGAAATGCGGGAGTCTCAATCTGACCAGTAGTCTACGCCTCCCCGGCACGGTCCACACGAAATTTCATTCCAAAAGCTGATCTTTGTCCCTTCACCCAACAAAGCACAGCTCCATGACAGCAGCCCGGAATGTCGTCATTACCAGCGCCAATGGGGCTACCGCCAGGCTCCTCATTCCCCTGCTGAATGCAAAAGGCTATCGTACCATAGGTCTCATCCGCCGCCCCACCCCGACAGACGCCCACGAAACGATCACCGACTGGATGAACGCAACCGCCGCAAAAGATGCCCTGGGCCATGCAGATTGTATCATCCATCTGTCCGGCGATGCCAATGCAAAGAACAAAGCCGCTTATCGCGAGGCCAACTATACGACCACCCGAACCGTAACCGACAGCATCAGCCCGGAAAAACACCAGCGGATCATCTACCTGAGTTATGCCAACGCCGGAACAGACCAAAAGAACCATTATCTCCATTACAAAGGCGAAGCCGAAGAGCTGATAATGAGCAAAGCCAGGGAAACAGTGATCTTCCGCTGCCCGGTGATCATCGACGCCCCAGGCACCGTTTCAAGAATGGACGATCTCTTCCTCTCTAAAAAGGGTAAACCCGTCCCAACGATCGGGAACGGCCGGCAAAAAATGCACCCGGTCTACCGGGGCGATGTGGTCAATGCTATCGTCGCCGCGCTGGAAAAAGGCAGCCCGGGGACCTATGAACTGTCGGGACCAGAGGAAATCACGATCAACGGATTTATCCGCCTGGTAAACCGGGACCCGGCTGTAAAGATGCGCCATATCCCTGCCTGGCTCGCCATCATCCTGAGCCGCTTTATACCCGGCATCTCCCCCACATTCGTCGATCTTATGCTTCATCATTCGGACAGCACGTATTCCCCCGGCACCTACCGGGAATTTGGCATCATCCCCACTTCCATCACCAGACTTTTTGCGGCAGATCATCACTCAACGGCCTGACAACGGGCAATTCTTCTCAGTATCCAGGCCTTACTCAAAAAGCTGGAATAACGATCTTGATCTTACAACCATGCCCCGGCTTCGTCTTCAGATCCACATTCCCATTATAAAGGTTTGTGCGCTCATAGATATTCGACAGCCCGATACCCCTCCTCGCCTGCCGTGCATCGAAACCGATACCATCGTCCTCTATCAGCAGATGGACCTGTTTTTGTATGACCGATAATTGAAGAGATACATTGTTGGCCTGACTGTATTTGATAATATTCTTTACCTGTTCCTGGGTGATCCGGAATAAGGTCATCTTGATATTATAATCCATGGACTCGATCTTATCCTTGTCCTCGAAGACAAACTGCATTTCGAAAGGATTGATAACATCCAGCTGCTCGATCAGCTTGTTGATGCAGGAGATCAGCCCGATCTCCTGTAAAGGTGGCGACACAAGGTCTTTGGAGAGCTTCCGGATCTCCTCGATAGCCAGCAGTATAAATTCCTGCGTTTTACCCTTTATTTCCTTTTCCGCCAGATCCCTTGCTTTGACCAGGTCCAGATATAATTTGCAGGTAAACAGGATCTGGTTCACATTATCATGCAGCTCATGACCGATCCTCGTACGCTCCTGCTCCTGGGCCTGAAGGATAGCCTCGGCAATTTGTTGCTGCTTTTTAAGCTTTTCGCTGATCAGCTTTGCTTCCAGTTGCTTGATCTCGGTCACGTCCTGCAAAGACCCCACCATCCGGATGGGAATACTGTTCTCGTATACCACAAATCCCCGGTCCAGAACGCTCAGATAAGAACCGTCCAGACAGAGAAAGCGATATTCCTGTTCCCATGCGCTCTCTTTCAACGCGAGGATATGCTCGATCTTCTGTTGAACTTTCTTCCTGTCTTTCGGATGGATCTGGTTATACCACCACGAAAGGCCAGAAGGCTTCTCCTCATGGTATCCTATCAATTTAAGCAAAGCCTGGTTCCGGAAGATCTGACCGGTCTGCATATTCCAATCCCAGATGGCCTCAGACGAGGCGCGGCTGAGATAAAGTAACCGTTCATTATTTTTTTTGAGCAGCGCCTTTGCCTGATACGATTCCGTAATATTCCAGGCCTGCCCGCACACCAATTTTTCGGCATGCGTGCCTTTTACGGGAAAGGTGGTCACATGGAACACCTGCTCGCTCCCATCTTTCTGCGGCGATTTAAGGATACTGCTATGAGGCAATTTATTTTCCAGCACCCAGGTATGCTTTTCATGGCCTGCATCCGCGATAGGTTTTGGCAGGATATCGTATATATTCCGGTTTAATACCCTTTCGTCCGCTCCCAGATGGTCAAGCAACCCTTTATTGGCATAGACCACGTTTTCTTTCTCATCCACGATCCAGGCAAAGCTGGGGGAATGGTTCATAAAAGAAGTGAACAAGGCCTCCCTTTGTTCCCAAAGCAGCGGGTTCTTCTTTATGGGTTCTTCAAAGACAACATCTTCTCCCGTCAATAAAAAACGCTCCAGATGATTTTCCCCCTTTTCGAGATCGCTGATCTGCCATCTTACCCATTTGTGACTCCCATTCTTCAGACGAAGTTCAATGGTGGATTTCTTCTTCGTTAACAGGCAGGATGCCATAGTACTCTGGCATTTTTCAAGATCATCGGAGTGGATGAAGCTAAAAAAGCTCGTGTGAAGGACAGAAAGGACATTCGAATGCAGGTTTTGATAAAAGCGAAAATTGATAAAAACAAAATTTCCTTCTACATCAATGACACTCAGATAGGGAGGGATCAGGCAGTCAGCATCTTTCACATTTCCCTTCCCCATTTCAATACGTTCCATTCATTGTTTTTAAGCGCATGGTTAGCATAGTTTTGGATATCCCGAAATAGTTCAGTTATTCTTTTCAATGGAGCGTCTGTTGCCAATCATTTTGGGGATCAGTTCAAAATCGTTTGATTTATCAAAAAAATGATGAGCGCCAAGTTTTTTGCAAATATCCCGGTAATGCGGACCGGCATGGTTGCTGATGATACCAATTTCTATCGACGGATATTTCGCCTGTAAGAATTTCAGCAGGTCCATGCCGACCTTATTACCCAAAAAAATATCCATCAGCACGATATCCGGCTCTGCCTCTTCGATGATTATTATGGCCTCGGCGTAAGAGCTTGCCTGAAACACTATCTTTATATTGGATAGTTCCTTCAGCATACAGATCATTTTCTCCATGACCAGCTCGGAGTCATCTACTATCAGCACGATCAGCATTTCGTCGTTTGCCATGCAAAATTTGCTTTCGCAAAACAATCGAATATTTCCGGGATGACAAATAGAGCAACCTTTCTTATTCAGGTAATAGAACATAAAGGAATTTTGTAGCATGATTACTACAAGGAGATCAATGCCGCCTGGGGGACCGTCAGAGCAATTGATTATCTATGGCATACATGGTCAGTCCGGCATTGGTCCTGATATGCATTTTACGCAAGACCCTTGACCGGTAAGTGCTGATGGTCGTAACGCTTAAAGAAAGCTGCCTCGCGATGTCGGAAACGCTTTTGCCCGCAGCTATAAGCTTCAATACATCGAATTCCCTGTCGGAAAGATATTCATGGGGCAATTTATCCTGGGTCGGTTCGAGTGAATTGGCCAGCTTTTCGGCGGTGTAGGGGGAAACATATTTCTTGCCTTTCAGCACGATCCGGACTGCCTTGACCAATTCATCCGGCGCCGAATCCTTGCTGAGGTACCCAGAAGCGCCCGCCTTTAATGCCCGGATCGCATACTGGTCCTCGGAGTGAATGCTCATGATCAGGATGGGTAATTTCGGGAAAAGCCGCCTGAGCTGATGCAGTGCATCCAGCCCGCTCCTGCCGGGCATGGTCAGATCGGAGATGATCACATCCCAGTTCCCGTCCATCGCTTTTCTGATCAGGTCCTCCGAATTATCCACTTCTTCGATCAGCGCACTTGAAAATTCGTCCAGCAATATTTGCGTCAGTCCTTTGCGCACTACGGCATGGTCATCGGCAATCAAAATTTGGATCATAAAGCGTAAGCAGTTTAAGGGTTTGTGGTCATACAGGAATGGATATGGTCACCATCGTACCTTTATCGGGGCTGCTCGAAATAGTATAGGCCCCTCCCATCATCAGGGTCCGCTCCTTGATGCCGATCAGACCGAAGGTTCCCTTATTCTCCACCGTCTGGGTATCGAACCCGCTCCCGTCATCGGCAATCTTTAAAATAAGCTGGCCTTCAACGAGGTCCAGGCTGCTGACCACGGTTTTGGCCTGCGCATGACGGGCAACATTGGTCAGCGACTCCTGATAGATCCGGAACAGGCCGGTCACAATATTCGGATTGAGCTTCAATTCGTTCAGATTGCTATGGAAATTGGTCCTTATACGGTATCTCTTTGCAAACTCCACGCTTTGCCAGTCCAGCGCTTCGGCAAGCCCAAGATCGTCCAGTATGCTGGGCCGCAGCTCCGAGGATATCCGTCTGACGGATGCAATCGTCTGGTCTATCAACATATTCATCCCGGAAAGCTTTGGATAGATGATCCCTTCTGAAGTAGTTTTTTTAATGGCCCACGACAGGTCCATTTTTAAGGCCGTGAGCTGCTGGCCAAGCTCATCGTGAATTTCAAGCGCAATCCGCTTTCTTTCGTCTTCACGTATATTCTGAAGATGGACGGAAAGGTCACGAAGCTGCTCATTGGCCTGACTCAGCTCCTCTTCCGCCTTTTTCCTTTCAGAAATATCCAGTCCGATGATAATAAGACAGGTCTTCCCATCCAGGTTCATCACCTTTCCGGTCAGATAAAAAGGGATCCTTCTCCCGTCTTTTGTGACGACAACAATTTCCGAGCTTGATTTCCCTTCTGCTAAAAGTTTTTGAACCCTTTGCCGCATATGGTCCTTATCCTTTTCCTCGAAAAACTGTAGCCCCGGCAGATGTGGTATTTCCTCCGGACTATACCCCGAAACAGATTCGAACCGGTCATTCCATCTCAGAATGTTCCCAGGATATTCCCGCAGCAGGAAAACTCCCGGAAGGCTGTTGATGATGGATTCAGATATTTCCTTTTCCCGTAAAATTTGCTGGGCGGCCCGCTTACGCTCGGTGATGTCCCTGGCTATCGCCAATAACCTCCCATCGGGAGTGAGCTTGACATTTGCTTCGACCTCTATGATCGTTCCATCCTTATGCAGCATCCTCCTTTCCCGTAATACCGGCTGGCCGCTGGCAAGAAGTGCAAATTGGATAGGCTCGTTCTTCAATTGAACGGGATCGAGCAACCGGCTGATATTGGACTGAAGTAATTCTTCTTTCGTATAGCCAAAAAGGTTACAAAGCGTCGTATTGACCTCGAGGAACATACCCTGCTGATCGGTGATCATGATCGCATCGGAGGCTTGCTCGATCAGGTTATGATATCGCAATTCCGCCTTCTCTCTTGCCTCTTCCTTGTTTTTACGATCGGTAATATCCTGGAATAAAATGGACAACCCGGTAGGGGAAGGATAAATATGATATTCCGTCCAGCGCCCTTCCGGCGCACGATAAGACTCCAGACATTGATATTGCTGATGGGCAAGGGCTTTCTGACAGCTCTTGAAAAAGGCATCGCTCTTATCATCCGCAAACACATTCCCGGTAAGCGGATCATTTGCCCCTTCACCGCCAGAGCGGAGGACTTCCTCCGCCTTTTTATTCATATAGGTATAATTCCCATCGGGGTCAACCGCAAAGAATCCATCCGTTATCCGATCGATGACATGGGACAAGCTTGCACTGTCCGACCATACTGCAGTTTTGGTATCCACGTTCATATGGTTGTTTTTGGGAATATTAAGTTAAGTAACTTTTCCATCATGCCCCGAAGAATTTTCGGAGCATGATGGAATTCCATCTGCAACCATATATGCTTGATCTTCAGTATAAAGGATTTCCTTTCACGGCCTCTTCGGCTAATGCGATACAACCAGCGGTTTGCTGGAAACCGTCTTCCCATCGCTGATCTCCACCACATAATTTCCGTTCTTCAGACTGTTCACCGGAATAGTAAAGTTATTCCCCGTTTTCTTTGAAGTATACCGCACGGTCCCCAGCACATCGATGATCCTGACCGTATATGTCACCGGCGCGCCGGAACCCACACCGGAGGCAGGTACCACTGCCTTAGCCTGATTGGTAATGGTTTTTTGAGGCATCACCGGGCTGCTGTTATCGGATAGGGTCACCGTAACCAGACCCGATGCGGGGTTGGGCGATAAGGAGGCCCTGAAACCGCTGGAAGTAACATTGACAGACTGGAATGCCGATGTCGAACCACAGGCATTCGCAGCATTTAGGGTAATAGTGGCAGAACCCAGACCGGAAAAATAGCCGGCGGTATAACGGATACCGACAGTAGATGGATTTTGCGTATAGCTAAGACCGGAACAGCCCCAGGTATAGCTACTGGCGCCATGAGAATCGACGCCGGAAGGAGGAAACAGGTCGCCGCCGTTAAAAGGCCATCCATAAAAATCAGTCCCGGACTGCGAAACCGTAATGGGAATATAGCCAACTCCGCCCGCCGTCCATTGCGAGGTGGAGATGGAACTGATATAAGTTGGAGGGCCTATATACACGGGGTAGCGCGTCACGGTATCCGAAGTACCACCCGGGAAATTAAGCGTAGCCTTGACCCATCCTCCCGGACCAGCGCTGTTGGCGGTGGCGGTAATGGGATAGGCATTGACATTCGGCGACAAGGTGATATTGGAACTGCTGCTCCAGGTAACGGTAAAGCTCTTTGGCTGTCCACAGCTGAGGGTAAATTGCGTGCCGCCGGAAGAGCAGACCACCTTCGGGCCCGTAATGGAATAATTGGAACCTCTCGGGTGATTTGACCCTGCGGCGGCCCCTGCCTTTTTATAAAAAGTCGGTGGAAGGCTCGGCACATCATAATAATAAGGACAGCTGTCGACGGAATGGATCACCACGGGACCTCCATCCCATTTCGAAACAAACCAGCCTGCATACTGAGGATACTGGCTTAAGTACACGCCGGAAAATCCATTCGTTGAATTGGTAAGCCGTATGGCCGAATGGATCGGCGTGGCGATATTTCCATAAACGACGAGTTCTGCGTCGGCTTCGGTCGTCTGTACATAACAGCCGACATTATAGTAATATTCGGGTGCCTGGGTAGAACCGCCATAGGTCTGGACCCACACGGACTTGTCATTGGCCCAGGCGAAGGCATGACAGTTATAATGGCCATCGGCAGGCCCGGCGACATAGATGCCAGAATTAGGGTGACCGGCTACAAAACCGGTATAGGGGCTGCTAAGATCATTCTTATAGTCTCCCGTATACGTATAGGTTGGGCCTCCACAGGAAAAACTTATATTTTTTGGGGCCTGCGCCCGCGCCTGAACCACTGACAGGGTAATGGCCACGGCAAGGACAAGATTTTTAAAAAGGGAAGGGTTGCAGAAAGTAGATTTTTTCATGGCAGTCGTTTTAAAGTTAAAATAAGCGTTTAATGATTACTGCAAATAAAGCCGGGAGTCATTAATAAAACGGCCAATAATCGATTAATCGGGAAATTAATCGATGGATATACATACTTTTTGAAGTGGCTTCTGATTACTTTACCCTGTTCAGGGCAGCATCGGATGGCTCCCATAAGGGATATTGATGATAATGGAGCATCCTTTACCGGGTGCAGTATTGAGCATGACCATGCCATTAGACAGCCTGGTCCGCTCGTAAATATTAGAAAGGCCGAGCCCGCGTCTGGTCGCTTTTGGGTCGAAACCCTGGCCATCGTCTTTGATCTCCAGTCTGATCCGGTCCTCATGAACATGCAGCGCAATAACCACATGTTTCGCCTTACTGTATTTGACGATGTTCCTGGTCTGTTCCTGGATGATGCGGAATAAGGTGATCTTTGTACTCTGGCTCATCAGCTCCAGCTGACAGGCCTTACTGTGTGAGAAATGAATATCGAAGATATTTACAAATCGGAGGTCCTCCACAAGATCATGGATGTTAGCCACCAGTTTGCAATCTTTAAACGTAGGGACGACCATGGACCTTGATAAGCAGCGGATCTCTTCAATAGCAAGCTGCAATATCTCCATGGTCTTATCTTTTATTTCCGTAAAATCTTCGTTATTAACGTTTAACAAGTTCAGATACAATTGTCCTGACGCCAGGATCTGATTGATATTATCATGCAATTCGTATCCGATACGGGTCCTCTCGTCCTCTTGCGCCTTTATGATGGCTTCCGCGACTGCGTTTTGCTGTTTCAACCTCTGCCCATCCATTTGCGATTCCAGCTTTCTGATTTCGGAAACATCCTGTAAAGAGCCCGTCATAGCCACCTGATGGTTGTTCTCATAAGTGAAAATACCATGGTTATGCATCATTTTATATTTACCGTCAGGCATCAGGAAACGGAATTCTGCCTCCCAGGACTCCGCTTTCGTCTCGGAAATCCGCCCGATGGTTTTTTTAACATTATCCCGGTCTTCAGGATGAATACACCTATAAAGCCAGTTCAGGTCAACTATCTGGTCAAGGTCTGCGGCTATCATGCCATGCATTGTCTGGTTAAAGTAGATCTGGCCGGTCTTCATATTCCAGTCCCATACAGCGTCGGACGTGGCTTTACTGATATGAAGAAGCCTTTCGTCCGCTTTCCTTTCCTCGTCCCTTGCATTATTCGTCCCGCCATCGTCCGAAAACCGAGATCCAACCGCCACCTCTTCCGGTATCACCTCATAATCCAGGACCTCGCATTCATCAGCCTTTTTTTGCTGCTCCACTGCGTCATATCCAAGGAACAGAAATTTATCATCCCTGCCCCGCTTCCTGACACTGGATACTTTCCATCTGATCAGATGGCAACGATCATTCTCCAGCCTCAATTCGGTGTCCACCGCGGATAGCTGTTTCGAACAAATGGAGAGCGTATCCTTTAAATGTTCCCGGTCCCCCTGGTGAACCAGCTCGAAGAAATTGTCTTGTACTACGGATTCGCGGGAAACGAAATGGGTATAAAACCGGGAATTTGTAAAAATAAGCTGGCCATTCTCATCTACAATGGCAAGATAATAGGATTTCCGGTTCGCCAGGGACGCCACCCATTCCGTAATATTGACCCGATTGCTATTCATGGGAATTTTATTAAGCTGATTAATTAACAGGCAGCAGCAAGGACGGATGGCAGAATATCAATATCGCTGGACTTGTCCAGAAAATACCTTGCGCCTAATTTTTTACAGATATCCCGGTAAAAGGGCTCGGTATGGTTGGAGATCATCAGCACCGCGATCTCAAGCTTTCGCTCCTTAATGATACGCAAGAGTTCGATGCCGCTCTTATCGGGTAAGTTGATATCCAGCAAAACCATGTCTGGTGTAAGCCGGTTAAGCACTTCTAGTCCTTCTTCATAACTACCTGCATGCACGACAAAGGAAATATTTTCAATTTCTTCTATGATCGGGATCATCCTTTCCATGATCAGGATCGAATCATCGACGATAAGAACGGTCTTGCTATTATTTTTCATGATCTTTTATTTAGTAAGACAAAGAAATGACAAAGTATAACCGGGAAAAATAGAGCATCGTCTGCTTATCTTGTACTGAATTTCGCTAAGATTTGTAGAAGGCGTACTACATATCACCGGAATGGGTGAGCAAGGGGTGGGTGAGCGCGGGGTGAAAAAGGGGACTGGCAGGAAAAGGGTAGCTGGAATCTTCAGAGAATGGAGCTGATGATGGCAGGGACCTGATCGTATTCCCTGGATTTGTCCATAAAAAAGTCCGCACCCAATGCTTTGCATTTGGCCCGGTAATATTCTCCCGATTGGTTGGTAAGCATAATAACGACGATTCCCGGATCGTGGGTCTTTATATATTGCAACAGATCGATTCCGCTGCGACCGGGAAGATTGATATCCAGCAGAACAATATCGGGCCTGTTCTCGGTGATCCACCGGAGAGCAAGTTGATAGTCGCCCGCATTCCCAACCGTCTCTATATTTTTCATAGGCTTCAGCATGAGCCTGAGCTTTTCTGAAATGAGGGGGGAATCATCAACGATAAGGATAGATTTTCCGGGCATAGTGTTGTATTCCTGTGCAAAATACACACAATAAACTCCTTGCACTGTAGAGAGACAAGGATGTTTAAGTAGAGGGAAATCGTATGCCTTTGTAGTTAATATACTACCTGACGACTTCTCAGAGCCCGCTACATAAGTTTATGCTCTATGGCATACAAGGTAAGATCGGCATTTGTCTTCAGATTCATCTTGACCATGATCCTTGCCCGGTAAGTGCTAACGGTCGTCACGCTGAGAAATATTTTTTCGGCAATTTCCGACACCGCCCTGCCAGAGGCCAGCAGCTTAAATACCTCGAACTCCCGGTCCGAAAGATATTCATGCGGCATCTTTTCCGCGTTCTGATCCAGGGTCGAGGCCAGTTTTTCCGCTATGGATGCCGTAATATACCTTTTTCCTATCAGCAACTGATTGATCGCCTTGACCAGTTCCTCATTAGCAGACTCCTTATTCAGGTATCCGGAAGCACCTGCCTTCAACACCCTTATCGCGTATTGGTCCTCGGAATGGACACTGAGGATGAGATAGGGTAATTTAGGGTGGTCCTGTCGGATCTGCTGCAACATTTCCAGTCCGCTCCGGCCTGGCATGGAAATATCCGATATGACGACGTCCCACTCCTCGGTCGACACCCTTTTATAAAGATCTTCTGCATTCGTCACTTCTTCGATCGTTGCCGAAGGAAATGCTTCCAGCAAGATATGTTTTAAACCTTTGCGGACCACGGAATGGTCATCGGCGATGAGAAATCGGCGCATGTTATAAAAATTAAATTAGATCGGGTGTTAATGGAATAATAACAGTTAAGATCGTCCCCTTACCGGGTTGGCTATCGATAGTAAAATCTCCTCCCATCATAAGGGCACGCTCCCTCATCCCCAACAGACCCAACGTTTTTTTGTCTTTCCCCCGCTGAACCTCGAAACCCTTGCCATTGTCCTCGATCTTCAAAAGGATATACCCATTATCCTCAAATAATGTTATACATACGTTGGTGGCCCCGGAATGCCGGGCCACATTCGTCAGCGATTCCTGACAGATCCTGAATAGCCCGATCGCCATAATGGAAGAATACTTAAACTCGTCCATTGCAGAGATGAACTCGGTACCGATCCCTGATCTCTTCTGAAATTCCTGGCTTTGCCACTCTATCGCGGCTATCAGGCCGAGGTCATCCAGTATGCTTGGACGAAGATCCGTGGCTATCCTCCGGACCGTTTTGATCGTCGTATCCAGCAGATCCATGATTCCCACGACTTTTTGGCTGATCTCGGGATCTTGTTCCAGAATTTCTCTTTTACCGATCCAGGAAAGATCCATCTTTAGCCCAGTCAATTGTTGGCCGAGTTCATCGTGTATCTCACGGGCTATGTCGCTTCTTTCTTCTTCCCGGATCTCCTGAAGATGGGAGGCCAGTTGCCGGATCTCCTGATAAGATTCCTGCAAAAGTTCCCCTGCTTTTTTTCTTTCGGTTATATCGGTATCCAGAGCAAGATATTCATAGGGTTGCTTGTTCTCATTCAGGAAGGGGATGATGGTCATATCCACCCAATAAATGCTGCCATCCTTCGCTTTGTTGCGAAACTCTCCTTTCCATACTTTCCCTTTGGAAATGGTCGCCCACATGTGTTTTATGAATGCAGGAGAATGGTAGCCCGAACCGATGATACGATGGTTATGGCCGATAAGTTCTTCCGCTCCATATTTGGAGATCTGGCAGAAATTGTCATTCACATACCTGATGACCCCATGCTGATCGGTGATGCTGACGATGGAAGATTGATCCAACGCATACTTATAATCCGTAATGGCTTTTTCCGACTTCTTTTGTTCGGTGATATCCCTTATGAAGACGGAGAGCCCTTCCGGTGAAGGATATAAATGATTTTCCTGCCAGAGGTTCAGGGGAGGATAATAGTCGATATTGGTCATATTCCGTTGCTCGGACATGGCCTTGTTAAAAGCAAGATAGGTGTCGGAGCCTATGGCATCCGGAAACACGTCCCATACCCATTTCCCGATCAGGGAAGCCGGGTCGCGATGGATCAGTTCACCGGCTTTTTTATTGAGATAAGTGTAGCATAAATTTTTGTCCATTGCAATAAAAGCATCGGTGATCCGCTCAAAAATGCCAGTCAGCTCTGTTGTCTTTTCCTTTACCTGTTCTTCCAGGTCCTCGTTAAAATCTCTGAGCTGCTGCTCCATTTTCTTTCTTTCGGTGAAATCGCGGCAGACCATGACATACCCGTCTCGTTCCCCCTTCGAATTTCTTACCCCCGAGATCGTGATCAGAATGATCAGGGGCGAATTATCCTTTTTAAGATAGCTGACCTCGCCTTTCCAATAACCGTTGTGTTTCAATTCTTCCAGGATAGACTTTCTTACTTCTTCGTCCAATTGGGTTCTTAGTAATTCGTTGGCTAACCTGCCCTTTACTTCCGGCAGGCTATACCCGAACAACAGTTCTGCAGCCTTGTTCCATGACCGCATGGTAAAAGATTCATCGGTGGAAAAGATCGCATCGGTGGTATCCTCCATCAGCCGGGCCATATAGGCAATCTGTTCCTCCGCTTGCTTTCTCTCCGTGATATCCCGGGTCACTTTGGCAAAGCCAAGGATCTCACCCCCAGGATTATGAACAGCCGTAAAGACGACATTTGCCCAGAATTTCGACCCGTCCTTGCGGACCCTCCAACCCTCATGCTCATACCCGCCCGCCTCGCTGGCCCTCGATAAATTATATTGAGGTTCTCCGCGCTGAACCTCCTCCTGAGTATAAAAAACAGAAATATGTTTGCCTACGATCTCATCCTTTTTGTACCCCTTGATCCGCTCCGCACCGTCATTCCAACTGATAACATGACCAGTTGGGTCCAGCATAAGAATGGCATAGTCTTTAACGCTGCTTACCAGGAGACGGAAACGCTCCTCACTTTCCTGGAGCGTATTCTCCGCCGCCCGTTTCTGCTTATCCCTTTTATTCAAGAGACGGGTATTATACCAGACGATGATCGAAAAGGTAAAAATGATGCTGGATACCAGCATCAGCACGCCGAATTCAGTAGGGATAACCTGTTTCCAATAAGCAACCAGTCGTAAATACCCTAAAATGACCGGAAGAAGGATCACCAGCGGCAATAACGAACGGGCCGTAAGGCTTCCAGTATAGGAACTGGTAAATTCTTTCATTATGCCCTTACCGGGGTGGGCAAACAAGATGGCGGCGGAAAAGAAAGTGAAACAGGTGGCAGTTTGAATGGCCATGGGGATATAGGTAATGGACCCATAAAATGCCTGTACATGGTATAGATACCCGACCATGGAGAATGTCCCCGTAGCGCCAATCAGCATGGCCATATATTGACAAGGCATCCATCCACGACTTGTCTCCAGGTTCAGGGTGAGTACGCAGGCGCCGCAAAGAATAAAACAAAATGCTGAAGGCAAGGTCATCTGACTGAACTGGTTACCCAAGGCGTCTTTTGCCAGCTTTCCCGCAAAAAGCACCTGGTCGACAGGCAAATGAATACCCGGAAAGGCGCCCAGGAACCTCAGTATGCCCAGTAAGAGGACCAGGATGGCAAGGATCTTGCCAACAGTCAGACGCATATGGTAAGAATGGAAAGGAGAAGAGGCAGTAGGCCGGGGTTGAAGCAGTAATAACATGGAGCCCCCGCTCATCAGGAAACATAAGGCCGTCAGGGGGTTCATTGCTGTAAGAGGAGGCAGCGGCCGTTTGAAGAAAATAATATCCCATTGCCATCCTGCCAATACCAGGATCCCAATGACGAGGATCATCAGGGCAAAATACTTCGTCCACCGCGGCAAAATCAATTGCAGCTTGGAATCAAGCTCCAGGCGTTCAGGTGAATGAGTCATCTTCTCAGTTAAGGCGATTAAAAGCCATTTACCGATCTGAGCTATAACCAATTAGAAAGTCGTTTGACAAGGAGGGACAAGCAGTAATACGCCTATCGGATTACCAAATTAAACCATATTTCAATAATATCCGTATTTATTATAAGGGAAAATATCTATGTATACCTAGGTGGTAAATGCATGGCTTTTAATTGTACTACAAAAGCACCGCAAGCAAGGCTACATCCTGATTACAGCATAATCTATATGTATTCTTCTGCTAAAAGATTTGCTTTGTGAACGTAATCCAATAAATGAAAAGCGCATGAACCCTGCCAGCAATACTGAAATACATTACGATCCGGCAATCTTAAAATACAAGAGAATATTATTGGTCGAGGACAATGCCTTGAATATATGCGTTGCAAATACGATCTTAAATAGGTATGGCGCCCTTGTCTTTATAGCCTTCAATGGGCTGCAGGCGGTTGAAGCGCTGAAGACTAATGCCTATGACCTGGTTTTGATGGATGTTCAGATGCCGGTAATGGATGGCCATGAAGCAACCCGGATCATCCGGGGGGAACTGGCACAGGAAATACCGATTATTGCATTGACAGCCGATGTCTCGAAAGGGGACAAGGAATTATGCCTGTCTGCCGGAATGAATGATTATGTTCCAAAGCCTTTTGAAGAAGTACATCTTATCACCAGGATCGCCCACTGGCTTGGAAAGATGATCCCTGCTTCGGTTAAGATCATGCCAACCGTCAACGAAACAATCCAAAAATGTTATAATCATGTATAAGTTATTCATAATCAGATATTTATTATGTAGAGCATATTCTACAGCTTTCTCATATCTGGCTCTATCCAATATGGATACGATGTACTATTTTTTAGAGACCTGTCCTGTCGCATCTTTGTATTGTCAACAGTGCGAAACCAATATCCGAAACCATTTAGTAGCGTCCAATATCCGAATCCAAAGAAAAGTCCTTATCTCTGAAACCCTTTAGTTGCATCCAGTATCCGAAACCCCTAAACCCCTTACCCTGTGAAAACCGTTTAGGAACGTCCAGTCCAGAACCAGCAAGATCCGACCTATGAAAACCAATCAATCCGGGCCCGTGCAATCCGACCCTATGAAAAAGTAAAACTCGAGCCCCACGTACTAGCTAACCATTTTTATAAAAAATGGTTAGCTTTTTTATTTCCTGATTAATACCACCATGCCCCACCCTTCACAGATCGGCAACCCGGCCCGCCGGCGCCGACAGATAATAATGCCACAACAGCATGGTAGCAATCGTGCGCATGGGTTCCCATTCAGCAATAACGGGTAACAGCTGCTCGCGCGGGATGTCTTTAGGTATCTTCTTGATCCGCCGGAGCGCATTTACGGCGGCCAGATCGCCAAGAGGGAATATATCGGCCCGTTTCAACACAAATATGAGGTAGATATCTACGGTCCAGTTACCAACACCTTTCAACGCGGTGAGCCTGGCGCGAACGGCATCATCCCCGAGTGTTGCCATTTCCTCCAGATCGATCTGTCCGCTGACCAGCGCGCTGGCTAAATATCGGACATAACCGGCTTTCTGACGGCTGAAATAGCAGGCTCTCAGCTCATCGTCGGTCAGCAGCTGGACCTTTTCAGGAGTAATTTCTCCAATCTTATCCCGCAGCTTATTCAGGGCAGACAGCGCCGAGGCCAGCGACACCTGCTGCTCCAGGATGATATGCACCAGCGTTCCGAAGGTATTGGGCCGGTTCCACATGGGGGGATAGCCGTGAGCCCCAAGAATGGCGGCAAGCTCAGCATCGGCGGAGGCGAGCCGATCACAAAGCCCATGAAAGGTCGCGAAAGAGAAAGTAATTGGGGCCATTTTCATAAAAAATTGATTTTCAACTAAGTATTACTTATTTTCTCTAAATAAAGCACTTCTATCCAACTTTTTATTTAGTAAATTTGCCTATATTTTTTGTGCTGATTATGGACGAACTAAAAAAATACCTGAATGATATTGAACAACTTTGTTCACGACATAAAGTGAATAAACTTTATGCATTCGGTTCTATTTTGACAGATCACTTTAACAAAAGCAGCGACGTTGATTTTATCGTTGACTTCCAACCATTGGACCTTCTGCAATATGCAGATAATTATTACGAACTAAAGTTTTCTCTCGAAACTATTTTACACAGACCTGTGGATTTATTGGAAGAACAAACCATAAACAACCCCTACTTTCAACAAGTTGTAAACAGCAAAAGGCAGCTTGTATATGAATATTGAGGTTCCTCACGCTTACAATCATGCAAAAATACCTCCTTGCCCTCCTCCTCCCTCTTTTCTCCATACCAACCACCGCCTCTGCCCAAAACACATCCAGACAAACACCCACAACCCCCATAATTTCGACGGAACGCGATTCAACTACTTTTTACGACCGCCTCGACAAGACATTAAAAGGTGCGAGGATAAGCTACACAAACAGCGACAGTTCCTTTAACTGGCTGGTAGGGAGTTGGACCGTTGCAGCAAAAGGATTTGCAAAGACTGGATACCGGGGTAAAAAAGAATTCAGCTGGAATGAACCCACGGTAGAATATCTGTCGGATGAAGATCACACCATCTTTATGGCATCAAAAGACAGCACAACGTTTACAACCGGATCGGGCAAACAAAAGGGGCTGCTGCCTCCACAGGTAATATTACAGTACGACAACTACGGTAAGGTTTGGGCATTACAACCGGGATACCATGACCGCTATGACTGGGGCTCATTGATATCGGATGGCTGGCAAGGAAATAAAATTGTCTTTAAAGGAACGATTGCGCTTGCCGGCCTGAAAGTCAACGAAAGCCAGACCTGGACAAAAATATCGGATCATGAATTCCGGATAGTATATGAAGAAAACCTATCGGATAACAGCTGGTTTCTTACAGAGGAAAATGTCTTTACAAAAGTAAAATAACCCATGCCCAGACAGCACGCCACCACCTGATCAATTCATAATCAATTCAATACAATTTTTCCGGGCTTTCTCGGAGGAACCACATATCTTAGCATCTGATTTACTTAGTCACTAAGATATATTCCCGTATGGCCCAACCAATTACTGAAGAGAAGATCAGATCGATCAGCGAGCTTGGCAAAAAATTTTCAGACGCCACGATCTTTATGCATGAAGCCATCGCAAAGAAGGCGGGGCTGACAGGAACGGATCATAAATATCTGGGGCTGATCATCCAGAATGGCCCGTTAACGGCTGGTGAACTGTCAAAACTTACCGGCTTAACCACAGGCGCAATAACAGGCCTTATAGACCGGCTTGAGAAAAAGAAGCTGGTAAAAAGAACATCCGACAAGCATGATCGCAGAAAGATCGTGATTGTGCCCAACAATGAAAACGCCACAAAACTCTTAGGCGCCGTCTTTTCTGACCTTCAAAACAGGATCGTCCATCTCCTCACCAGTCTTAGCGCCGGAGAAGTTCAGATAATCGAAAAGTATCTGTTATCCACCATTGAGATCATGAAAGAAGTGACAAAAAATTTGCAAGCCCGTGGTCACACGCCCATCTCAAAAAAACAATAAATCCCAGACAAATGAACCATATGACAGCAGCATATACATCAAGGGCCGAGACCTGGCTGATCATCACCACCCTGATCTATTTTCTGATGAATGGCGCCCAGATCTTTGAAACGGCCGTCATTGTTCCGAGGTGGACGGCTTCACCCCCCGGATCTTTTCAACTATTTAAGGGGAAATATGGTCTTGACTTTAAAACTTTCTGGATCGTGCTGCACTCTCTCCACGAACTGACGTTCATAGGAGCCATAGTTTTCTGCTGGCAACTGGATCTTGTCAGAAATTGGCTCCTGGTGCTCTTTGCCATCCATTTTGCGGTCCGCGTCTGGACACTGGTCTACTTCGCCCCCAACATCATTGAATTTCAAAAAATAGCCAATACCGGGTCCGAAACTGCTGATCTGCACTCCAGAACAACACGCTGGAGGAACCTCAACTACCTGCGGGTTGGTTTATTTATTGCTGTCTCGATAGCGCTGATCCCATTGTGTTCTATTGCGCAGGATACAGGTAAACATGCAAGTGAGCTATCCGGATCCGCGGCGATCCAGAGGTTAAGAAGCCAATAAGCTGACGGAATATTTGTTCCTGTACTCCTGAGGGCCCAGACCGGTCAGTTTCTTAAAAATTGTCCTGAACGCTTTGATATCCGAATACCCTACATCGTACATAAGGTCTGCTATGGTTTTATGGGTAGTCTCCAACCCTTTCTTAACAACTTCTATTTTTACCCGTTGCGTATATTCGATGATGGTATTGGAGGTTGCTTTTTTAAATCGTCGCTCAAAATTTCTGCGGCTTAACGACAACATATTGCTGAGGCCTTCCACAGTTATCTTGTCCTCAAAATTGTTTTCGATATATTCCTGAGCTTTTTTGACCGGCTCATCATCATGGTCCTTTTGCCCGATAAAAATAGTATAAGGGGCCTGGCTTTTCCTTTCAATTTCTATTTCAAACATTTTCGAGACATATACAGCCATTTCTCTGCCGGCATATTTTTCGATCAGACATAAAATGAGGTTCAGATAGGAATAGAAACCGCCTGAAGTATAAATGCCCTGCTGATGCATGATCAGCTTATCATTAACTACATGCACCGCCGGATACATCTTTTTAAAGTCATCTGCCGCTGCCCAATGTACGGCGCAGTCCTTGCCATTCAGAAGGCCTGTCGAAGCCAAAAAGAAGGTGCCAGAGCAAAGACAGGCTATTTCCGAACCATTTTTATATTGTGTTATTACCCAGGGAATAAAATCCTTGTTCGCCAAAACAACCCTGGCTAGCCCATTACAGATCATGGGCACAATGATAATGTCAGTCGTTCCTGCTTCATCGAGCGTTTGATCGCAATGAATGCTATAAACACCATTCAACACCTCCTTCGTAAGGCCCACCAGGTTTACCTGAAAAACCGGCTCCCGGCCTTTAGCTTCGAGGAATTCATTAACTCTGGAAAACAATTGCCTGGGCGCATCGATGCTGCTCATTATGGCGTCCTGCAATACCAGGATTGAAATATGTTTCATACTGTAAAATAAGACATTTATCTGTCGTAATCCACCCCTGCAATATGCCGTTATTACACCCCTTTTATCCTATTTTCTCTATGTAGTTTTGCAAGACATGAATAAATCCATTGGCATCGAAGAAAAGCAAAAGGCCGGAAACCGCGAATGGCTGGCCTTATTGTCCTTATCCATACCGACTATGCTGGTGGCTATCGATACCAGCGTCCTATACCTTGCACTGCCCCAGCTAAGTGCGACGCTGAAAGCGAACAGCGCTGAACAATTATGGATTATGGATATTTACGGATTCATGATCACCGGTTTTTTAATGATCATGGGCAACCTTGGTGACCGGATCGGATACCGTAAATTATTGACCATAGGATCTGTCGCATTTAGTTTGGCAGCGGTCATCGCGGCATTTTCACCCAGTGCTTACCTATTGATAGCAGCACGAGCCATGATGGGCATTGCCGGAGCTACGCTGATGCCATCTGCCTTGGCATTGATCAGAAATATCTTCGTTAACCCCGAAGAACGTGGGACGGCTATCTCTATCTGGATGAGCTGCTTTATGGCAGGAATGATCATTGGTCCATTGGCAGGTGGATGGATGCTCGAATATTTCTGGTGGGGCTCGGTATTCCTCCTGGATGTCCCGGTAATGCTCGTAATCGTTTTTGCAGGAAGAATGCTGTTGCCGGAATATTGCCACGGTATTAAACGCCCGATTGATCTTACCGGGGCCATTATGTCCCTGGCGGCCATTTTGCCATTCATCTACGGACTTACAGAAATATCAAGGAATAATCTCACGGTATTCCCGGTCTTCGCGGCTGTGTCCGGGGTCTTTTTTGGAATTGCATTCATCATCCGGGAACGAAAAACATCGGATGCACTCGTAGATTTCAAGTTATTTAAAAACCATACTTTCAGATCAACACTGCTTACCATGTTATTGACTGCCCTGATCATGGGAGGTGTAGCATTATTTGTCGCCCAATATTTACAAATGGTATCCGAGTTATCCCCTTTCAAGGCCGGTTTGTGGTTGATCCCTCAGGCTGTTGGAATGATCATCGGTTCCCTGATCGTTCAAAGCTTAGCCAAAAAGATAAAACAACAGATCATCATCTCCGTCGGACTATCGTTTTCTTTCATAGGTATGGTATTACTGACTTACACTCCTGTCCATAATGGATTAGTATGGTTAGAAGCAGGTTTTGTGACGGCTGTTTTTGGCGCTTCGCCAATCCTGATCTTGGGTACGGGCATTATTATAGCCTCTGCCCCACCGGAAAAAGCAGGCTCCGCCGCTTCCTTATCCGAAACCAGCAATCAGTTGGGAGTGGCTTTAGGCGTTGCCATATTGGGCAGCATAGGTACATTCGTTTACAGAGCTGAAATAATAAAAGATCTGCACCTTGTTCTGCCGGCCGACCTGTTGAAAGTGGCGGCCGAGAGTATCGTAAGCGCTCATTCGCTGGCCCACGCAGGGAACAGGCCTGAGCATACTCAATTTATCGCCAAAATAAAAGAGGCCTATGTCAACGGCCTTCATATGGTAGCAGCAGCCGGCGCCGCCATTTTCGCCTTACTGACACTGATCACCGGATACAATCTGCGTCATCTGAATACTTCGTCATAATTTACCCTTCAATAATCACCAGACCTAAAAACAAAAATAATGAATACAGTAATTTCCAAAGATGGTACGTCGATAGTCTATGACAAATATGGCAGCGGACCGGCCGTAATACTGGTAGACGGGGCATTTTGCAGTCGAAAATTCGGCCCCATGGTATCGCTCACTCCCGTATTAGCTCAACAATTTACCGTCTATACCTATGACAGACGCGCCCGTGGTGACAGCGATGATACCAAACCTTATGCCGTTCAGCGGGAGATTGAAGACATCCAGGCCCTGATCGACATAGCCGGTGGTTCCGCCTGCCTGTTTGGTATCTCCTCCGGAGCTATATTGTGCGTACATGCGGTAGCCGGTGGATTAAATGTCCCAAGACTTGCGCTTTTTGAGCCCCCCTATATCGGAAACAAAGATCAACGCAGGCCAGCCGACGCGAAGGAACAGCTCGATAAAATGATAGCGGAAGAAAGAAGGGGAGATGCGGTCAGGTTCTATCTCACAAAGGTAATCGGCGCACCAGCTATCATGGCATTTATATTGCGCCTGACCCCTAACTGGCCAAAAATGAAAAACAATGCCGGGTCTCTGCCCTACGACGCTGCTGTTTGCGGTGATTTTAATCTGCCAAAGGCGCAAATATCATCCATCACGATCCCAACACTTGTTATTGACAGTAAACAGAGTCCGGACTCATTACGGAATGCCGTCCAGGCCGTTGCAGAAGTCTTGCCTCACGGTCAGCGCATATCGCTCAGAGGCAGCGTCCATGCTGTGCCTCCAAAGACACTCGTACCGGTACTCACGAATTTCTATTTGGCCTGATTACCCAGGGTATTCTTCCAGCTCCAGCTTTTCCAGATCCGGTCAAACTAAAATGTAATCGTTCCATCCCAGCTGGCAGATCCTGCGGCATTGTAAATACTTTCATGTGCTATACCAGCAAAGCTGCCCGTCGCCCCGGCATATTTCCCGGTACCCCCTGCAATGGTCGCTTGAAAATGTAAAGTAATAGCACCAGTCGCATCATCGAATTCGGGATCATGCCCTTGAATATTGGCAAAAAATTGATCTCCATTTTCTGCTGTGGCAACAATGATACCCGTAAGTTTATTACTGGCGTCAAATTGTGCGTGAGCGACAAAGGAAGATTTGCCAACAGGCGTCCCGGTTCCCTGTCCAGCGATCGAATCCAATTCAGGAGGACCTGCCTGAAGGATTGTCGATACAGTTGTAAATTCCGCTTTTAAAGGCACCGTTTTTTTGATATGGTTATTTGGCTTTTGGCAGCTGGCCACCGAGGCAAGGATTACGAACAAAAAAACAATGCGGTACCGGGAGAAGTTAATAAAGGTTGATACTTGTTTCATGATTGATGATTTAATTGTTGTAAATGTTTGATGAAACAAATATGGTCCGAATTACAGACCCGGACAATCCTCTTTTCGAGCGATGCTTATATAATTCTTTCGCGGAGTACTTTGGCGATGGCTTCTTTGCCACAGTTCACATGTAATTTATTGTAGATATTCTTCAGGTGGGTGCGCGCGGTATCAAATGACATCTTCAGATCGGAGGCTATGATCTTTACGCTATACCCTTTTGTAAGCAGTTGCAATACTTCCTTTTCGCGCGCCGTCAGATGATACAACTGTCCGGATGATTTTATTTCAAAGCTCTGTAATACGCGTCTCGCAATAGCCGGCGACATGGGCGCCCCGCCTTCTAACACGTCACCGATCGCTTCAAATAATTTAAATGGGGAGGTTTTTTTGAGGATGTATCCGTTGGCGCCCGCACAGAGGCTGCTGAACAAGCTTTCATCATTTTCAAACATGGTGTACATAATGATAAAGGTCTGCGGCCTCGCTTCCTTTATCTCCGCTACAGCCTGAATACCCGTTTTGCCGGGCATATTGATATCCATGATGACCACATCGGGTCTATAACTGCGGACAATGGTCGCCGCATTCATGGCATCGCCATAGTTTCCGGCTACCGTATAATCATTACTCTTGCTGGCCCCGATCAGCACCACCAGCGAATCCCTCAGCTGATCGTCGTCTTCGAATATGATGATGCTTGGCATATTCCCTGAAATTACTTCTTTTTAAACCACCCCCCTATCCCCTTTTTGAGTGATGGCCCCGAAAAGGGCAGTTTTATTTTCAACAGGGTGCCTTTTCCCGGCGACGATTGTACCGTTAATAATCCCCCCCATTTCTGGATACGCTGCTGAATATTTTTTAATCCGTTCCGGTGGGTGGCCTGGTCGGTATCGAAACCCCTTCCGTTGTCGGATATCTCCATCAAAAGGGTATTGTCCGATGCGGCTATATTTATTTTTACCTCCGATGCCCGGGCATGTTTCTGAATATTATTGATCGCTTCTTTAAACACAAGGAACAGATCCCTGCGTACACCCGTGGATAGTTTTGCAGGCAAAAACGCTTCATCCACATGCATAGCATATCCGACAGCCGTCCCGTCGAGAACATCCGCGGCATATCTTCTCATCCGCGCAGTGGCTTCCTGCACCGAATCATTTTGTGTATCTATGCTCCACACGATATCATCAAGTGCTTCCACGGATGTCTGGACTTCACTGGAAATACGCTTTAAATATCCGGACATCTCCGCCGCCTCCCCCGCTTTCTGCTGACCCAGCGCTGAAAGTATATTCATATTGGTAAGCCTTGCGCCGATGTCGTCATGCAGGTCCCGGGAAATACGCTTCCGCTCGTCTTCCTGCGCGGCAACGATGATATCTATTTCTGCCGCTTGCCGGCGTTTGATCCTGCGAACACTATAGCGGTAAAATATATACCATATTGCGCCCGCCATACATCCATATAAGGCATAGGCCCACCAGGTAAACCACCACGGAGGCAGGACGGTAAAAGCATATTCCATTTCGCTCCATACGCCAAAAGGACTTACCGCTTTCAGTTTAAAGATATAATCGCCTCCCCCCATATTGCCAAAAACAGCGCTCGGATTATTGCTCAGCGGGCTCCAGTCATTAGTATAACCTTCCAGCTTATATTGGTATCCGACTTGTTTTGGCAATGCAGGGTCTATTGCCACAAAATCTATGGTTATATTATTGTCCCGGTGGGGAAGGACAAGATGTGTAGGCACCGGATAAAATCTTCTCATTCCATCAAGTCGTACACCGCTGTATTTCTTTCTCATGCTGTCCAGCTGGACCGACGATAATACTTTCCCAAAGGATCCGGTCATCTCGCTGAGCAGAGTAAGGCTGTCCGCTGCCTCATAGCCCTGCCGCCGGGGCATAAGGTTATTCCAGCAAATATTCTCATTATTGATCTTTATAGCTTGTATTTCGAGATTTAACGGCGCCGTAGTCCGCTTATCAAGCGCTCCATAGTCGAATCGTATCAGCTTACCCTCTCCACTGCCTACCCATACGATCCCATTATTATCCGCAAGCATACCACCCGTGCTAACATCTTTTATGGGATACCCGGTAAGCTTACTAAAATTCTCAAACCCATTATCCGATAAATGGCCATGGTCCGATGGCTTATCTTTGAATCCCGACAGCCCCTGGTTTGTTCCAAACCATATGATATCCCTTGTCTGATCCTCTACTATAAACGAAACGGCATTATCCGCCAGCCCCTGTTCGGTCGTATAATTCGTAAAACGCTGCCCATCATATCTGCTTACCCCTTCTCCATCCGTCCCGAACCACAGATTTCCGTTTTTAGCCTGATAAACGGAGGATATGGTATTGCCGGCCAGCCCCTGGGCCATCGTGTAATTGGTAAACCCGTGACCGTCATATTTGCTCACCCCCTTTTCATGGGTGCCAAACCAGATGTTCCCGGCCCCATCCTGGGCTATGCTCCATATACTATTGCCTGCCAGCCCCTGCGCTGTGGTATAGTTTGTAAAACTGCTGCCGTCAAACCTGCTCACCCCGCTTGCCCTTGTTCCAAACCAGATATTCCCTGCTTTATCCTGCAACATGCTGATAACCGCATTATCGACCAGGCCTTGGGCTGTGGTATAATTGGTAAAGCTGCTGCCGTCATATTTACTCACGCCTGCTCTGTCCGAACCAAACCATACATTCCCTGCTTTATCCGTCAACATGGCCCATATGGAGATATCCGGCAAGCCCTGCGCTTTTGTATAGTTCGCAAAACTTTTACCGTCATATCTGCTTACGCCACCCTCATACGTGCCAAACCAGAGGTTCCCCGTCTTATCCTGGGTCATACTAAACACCAGGTTATTGGCGAGGCCCTGGGCCGTTGTGAAATGGGTGAAGCTGTTGCCCTCGTACTTACTTACCCCGCCTCCCTGTGAAGCGATCCAGAGATTACCGGCCCTGTCCTGTACGATGCTGTTTATCTTATTATCCGCCAGGCCCTCGGCTTTTGTATAATTCCGGAACCGGCTGCCATCGTATTTGCTCACGCCGTTGGTGTGCGTACCAAACCAGAGGTCTCCGGCGCCGTCCTGCAGGATACAGAATACATCATTGGCCGCCAAACCCTCGGTCGTCGTATAGTTTGTAAAGCTTTTTCCATCATAGCTGCTCGCACCCCCATTGGTGCCAAACCAGAGATTGCCCGCATTATCCCGCGCAATACAATTCACGGAGTTATTCCCCAGCCCCTCTGTCGTGGTATAATTGGTGAAATGATGACCATCATATTTGCTCACACCTCCTGCATCCGTACCGAACCAAAGGTTTCCTCGTCTGTCCTGCAGCACGCAGCGTACATAATTTCCTGCAAGGCCCTGAGCAGTCGTATAGTTCGTAAAATGGTCGCCATCGTATTTGCTGACTCCGCCATCGTGCGTGCCAAACCAGAGGTTGCCACCGCTCTCCTGGATGATACAGGTTACAAAATTTCCCGCCAGTCCCCCGGATACGGTATAGTTGGTAAAATGGTTCCCATTATACTTACTTACCCCGGATGTCGTACCGATCCACAGATTGGCCGCTTTATCTTCCATAATGCAGAATACGACACTGCCCGCCAACCCCTGGGCAATAGTATAATTCGTAAAATGCTGCCCATCGTATTTACTGATGCCTCCCCCACCCGTACCAAACCAAAGGTTCCCGGCTTTATCGGTTGCGCTGCAAATAATATTGTTTATCGGGAGGCCCTGGTCGGTGCTGTAATTGGTAAAGAAAGGAATGCCCACGCCCGACAGGGTTGTCCTGATAACGGGCTTTCCTGCCTTTGTGACGCGCGGCTGATTACGGACGGTAATGACGATCCGCTTTGGCTCGGCAAAGCTGTATTTCGCAGCGTTGTTAACGGCATGCCGTTCAACAGGAGCGCCATTTTGCGGATGTGGTGGGGTTTGATGACTACAGGAAACACCGGCAAAGGAGAATACCAGTATCAGGCAATACCAAAAAAGGTCCGAAAATGGGGAACGCGTTGAATTCATCTCGCCATCTCTCTTTTGAATACGGAAAGAAAGAAAAGCGGTTTGCCATTCGTGTCAAATGTCTCTGGATAACCGTCACCCGACAAATTGTAGCAAATCGTCAATAACTCGTTCTCATATTTGAAAATGGCCGTGAAATGCTTTCCCGTATTGACCCCTTCTTTGCCATAGATATCCATTTTATTATCCTGATACTTTACGACGCCTTTGTCGACACTCTCGGCAGTAAACACATAGTTACTGTCGCTGATAACAAGCCGCTGGGTCTCAAAAGCCGCTTTTGGCAACGATTTCCCACCCATTTCCTGACTGACCGGCGCCCAGGTTCCATTTAATGGGTTGGATCCGATGGTAATATTTTTCCGGCCTGAGCTCAGACCGAGGATAAACAGCGAAATGAAAATTACTGATCGCATAGGTTTTATTTTTAAGGAGTGTGCCACAAAGCTATGGTATAGCCAATATCCAAAATTGTAAAAATGTTTCAGGAATAATTTGCGTAAGTGATCACTTACCTATATATTTGTAAGCGATCACTTACATAATCCAAGCTTTCAACATGAGAAGAGACGTATTTCAGGCAATAGCCGATCCCAACAGAAGGGCCATGCTGGGCATGCTGTCTGCCGCTCAGCTAAACCTCAACCAGGTGGCGGAGCATTTTGATATTACGAGGTCTGCCGTATCACAGCACATGAAAATATTGACGGAATGTGGCCTCGTTGTGATCAGGCAAAAAGGCAGGGAACGGTATTGTGAAGCAAAGATGGATAAGCTTGGCGAAGTCTGGGATTGGCTTTATCAATATAAACTGTTCTGGGATCACAAATTCGATGCCATGGAGAAACTATTAATGGAACTGCAATCAAAAAACAACTCAGATGGCCATCCATAACGAACGGATAACTAATCCTGCAAAACAGCAGGTATTGGTCACCCGGATCTTCGAAGCGCCTGTCGATCTCGTATTCAGTATGTGGACCAACCCGGAACATCATAAAAGGTGGTGGGGTCCCAAAAACAATACCAATCTCGTTTGCGAAATGGATGTGCGACCAGGCGGACCGATAATCATCATTATGCAAACCGGAGATGGCCGAACGATCCCCGTAACCGGGATCTTCAATGAGGTTAGCCCCCCGAACCGGCTTGTTTTTACAACAATGGAAAATGACGGGCATGGGAACACTCTCATGGAGGTGTCGCATACCGTTACCCTTACGGAAGAAAACGGCAAGACGAGATTGATCATGACGATTGTTGTCCTCCAATCAAGCCCGGGATTTGTCACCTCCTGTCAAGGCATGGAATTGGGATGGAATCAAAGTTTTGATCGTTTGGCAGAGCAAATGATCCTCGGAACGAATTAAGCGTTGCTCCGAT
Organism: Puia sp.; assembly: GCA_035317125.1. Lineage (GTDB taxonomy): Bacteria > Bacteroidota > Bacteroidia > Chitinophagales > Chitinophagaceae > Puia. The sequence goes on along the minus strand of DATHHO010000166.1, from coordinate 26,323 downwards.
ACTTACCACTTTCTTCAAGAAATAAACTATATAAAAATGAGATCAATAGAAATAATTTCAATCCCTGTTGCTGATCAGGAGAGATCTAAAGCGTTCTACATGAAACTAGGCTTTCAACTGGTAGCCGAGGCCCCAATGGGGAATAACCAAAATTGGGTTCAATTGGGACTGCCGGATCAGCATACGTGCATTTCATTGGTAAGCTGGTGGCCAAATAAAAAATTAGAGATGACCCCAGGCTCACTTCATGGAATTATGTTCGATTCTGATAACATTGAAGAAGACACTTTGAAAATGCGGATAAATGGAATTGAGACCGCAAAAATCGATAATACCCCATGGGGAAAATACACTCACTTTACCGACCCGGACGGCAATATCTTAATTCTCCATCAAAACCCATAGGCATAACTACCGTAAAAGGGTGAATTATAGGAAAAACTTGGGCCTTTATCAATTTATCGCAATCTTTATAAACCGCAATCGTGCATTGCGGACCAGCCAAAAACCGATGATAAAGGTATATATAGTTGAAGACCACACGGTGGTGGTGGAAGGCATACGGGTACTGCTGGAAAATGAAAAAGACATTTCCTTTGTCGGATCTTCCAGCACGGCGGCCGCCTGCCTCGAACATCTTAGCCACCATAAGGCCGATGTTCTGCTGATGGACATCAATCTGCCGGACATGAGCGGGGTGGAGCTCTGCCAGATCATAAAAACAAAGTATAAGGAAGTAATGGTTTTGGCGCTGAGCACGTTTAATCAGGGTATTTATATGAACAAGATCATGGAAAACGGGGCCAGCGGCTATTTATTGAAAAATATCAGCAGACAGGAATTGATCGATGGGATCACGACGGTGAGCAAGGGCGGTATCTATTTCAGCTTCGAAGCCGGCAAAATATACAAAACCACGCTGGAAAAAAGCAGCCACCAACCGGTGTTGACCAAAAGAGAAAAAGAAATTATAAGGCTCATCGCCGAAGGGCTTACCAACGTACAGATAAGCCAGCAGTTGTTTATAAGCATCGACACCGTCGATACCCACCGCAAGAATTTATACACCAAACTGAACGTAAAAAATACCGCGCTGCTGATCCGTTATGCGATAGAGAACGGCATTGTCGACAGTGGTAATTAATCCTCCTCCGCTGCTATCACCTCCACCTCTTATTTTTTGATCACTTTCTGTAGCGGAAACTGCTTGTTATTATATTGGACAGCGACATAATAAACACCGGCCGAAAGCCCTTCCACATCGATATTCAGCAAATTGCTCCCGCGCTGCAGGCTTGCCTGCTGAACCCTTACCAGCGCCCCCTTCCCGTCGAACAATTTCAGGATCGCCTCCCCACCGGCAGCGGTCAGGCTGATATATAAACGGTCGCTGACGGGATTTGGCCATATCTTGAAGACGTCCTGACTGCCACAGGCCGTTTGCAGCACGTTGCTGTATTGCGCCTTTCCATCCAGATCATATTCGGCAACCCGGTAATAGCCGTTGCCGATGGGTGAGTTGTCCGTAAAAGAATAGGCCGTCACCCCTGTGGCATTACCGGCCGCCGCCACATTCCCAATGGCTATCCACTGCGTGGCGTCCGCACTTCTTTCCACCGAATAATAATGACTATTTTCCTCCTGAGCGGTCTTCCAGTTCAACAGGACCGAGCTTCCATTGCATTGTGCTTCGAACTGGACAAACTGCACCGGCAACGGAGCGGAAGGCGATGACAAGGTAATACGCCCCAATGTCTGGATACCCGTCTTCTCTACATAATCGGCGGTTATGTCCCTGCTATCCTCTCCAAGAACGCCCCACCCTTGCGCAGCTTGCTTTTCCCAGATCACCAGGGAACTTTCATCCAGCCCGTTCAGCTCTTCTTCCATATACCGCATGCGCAGCGTTGCATTCAGGGCAGTATTGTTGGCCGGCTGAATATCATAATAACGTAAGACGGAACTACCGCTCCCGGAACCACTTGTCTGCGACTGGTTTCCGCGCCGGATGACCGTACTGCCGAGGTTTTGTGCCGATGTTATAAGGATACCCAGATTGCCCAGGTTTACAGCGGCCGGCGCATTCAGCATACCCGTGGAGAGCACCATCCCCCCATTGACGCCGACGACATGGCTGGTTTCCTGTTCCCCATTCAGTGAGCCGGTACTGCCCAGATCGGCGTCAAACCCATTAAGATCCAAAAGCCCCGAAACAAAATTTATTTGCCCCCCAACGCCGATGGAGTTCTGCAAGACCACATTTCCGCCCGCTGACTTATTGATCTGAAGGTTAAAAAAAGGGGTTCCGGGGTTGCCCTTAATAATAGCGGTGGAACTGCCCGTAAAAGCAAGCGTGCCGGCCCCCGGCAAAAAACTCCCGTTATTAACCAGGTCGGTATTGGACAGCGTCAATTGCAGATTACCGGTGATAACGAATTGTGCGCCGTTGGTAATGGTAAGCTGCGCAACAACAGGCCGGGAACTCAACAAGCATACAACAACAGCACCGGCAATAAGTAATTTCTCAGAAAATAGTTGCTTCATATCATTTGCTTTTAGCGTTCATCAATGATTCCAGTTTCTCCATCCGTTGCAGCAATTCGGCGTTTTGCCGTTTCAGTTCCAGGATGGTCTGTTGCTGCTCCTGTACTGCTTTTACCAAGGGCACCACAAAATCCGCATACCGTAATCCATACAGATCATTTTCATTTTGCGGCTTATCTACCCCGCTAAACTCATAGCCGCTTGCGGCAGCCGCCTGCTCCACTTCCTGTGCTACAAACCCGGAGAACCTGGCTGACTCTTTTCGTGAAATGGCCTGGCGTGTAGCGGCATCCTGCTTTACATCTTTTCTCCCCGCTATACCATCCAGTTTACTACCAAGGGCGGTAAGATTAAGATGATAAGTCAATGGCCGCAGCTTCATGATAAAATCAATACCCTTCACATCCTCCTGCATATCCATTTTATACCGGCCATCGCTCAGCGTAGACCAGCCCACCGTTCCGCCAATGGAATTCGTGGCAAGATTGCCGATCCTCGCCTGGCTGCTGGCGGTGCAGGTAACGGCCTGCCCAATGGCAATACAATTGAATAAACCCGCAGCAGTTACATCACAATTGGCGCCCAGGATGGTATTGTTATAGCCCATATCGAATGCCCGTCCTGAATTATATCCCACAACGGTATTATATTGAGAATTGGTGGTGTTGTAGAGCGCCAGTCCGCCGATAGCGGTATTAAAACTTCCAAGCGCCCCATTATTGTTAAATAGTGCATAGGAACCTGTGGCGGTATTGTATTCGCCCGTGGTATTGTTCTGCAATGATTCAAAACCATCCGAGACATTGTAGATCCCGCTGCTGTTACGGTATTGCGACAGGTACCCGGTGGCCGTATTGTCACTACCGGTCGTATTGTTAAACAGCGCCGAAGAGCCATTGGCGGTATTGTTGCTACCTGAAACATTAAAATCAAGGGCTTCGGCGCCGGAGGCCGTATTGTCATGACCATTATTGTTAGACAACGCATAGCCACCCGTCGCTGTATTGCTATTACCGCTTACATTTTGAGCAAGGGCGTAGACGCCGCTGGCTGTATTGCCAAAACCCGAAACATTTCCGGCCAGCGCATTGGATCCCAGGGACGTATTATAGCTGCCGGTTGCATTATAGTAAAGTCCCTGCGAACCCACCGCGGTATTAAGATACCCGGTCAGGTTAGAAGTCAGCGCAGATGCTCCGATACCCGTATTTTCATAGCCCGTACTATTTGTATAAAGCGCCTTAGCTCCGTTGGCCGTATTATTACCCCCTGTTGTATTTGAATAGAGCGCCTGTTGGCCGATGGCTGAATTACCTCCGCCTTCTGTATTGGTAAAAAGCGCTTGAATGCCAAGGGCAGTGTTTCCGGCCCCCGTTGTATTGGCGTACAGCGATTGAAACCCGTTTGCAGTATTCCAAAACCCGGTAGTATTGTTGTACAAGGCCTTTGATCCTACGGCCGTGTTTGCCGAACCAGCGGCCTCGGAACCGGTAGTGGCACCAATATTATTGTATAAGGCGGAATCGCCGATGGCGACAAGATTTATCGCATTGGTATTGGACTTCAAAGCGCCGGTGCCAATGGCGATATTGCTGTACCCCGCGGCATTGCCGGTGCCTGATTGCAGGCCCCAGAAAATATTCCCCGTTGCGGGATTCAATTCCCCGGCGCCGATATTATTGATCCTGAACCGCAAGGGCTGATTATCCGTACTGCCGATAAAATTATTGGCGGCGCTGGTGCCACCGTTGCCGGTCAGACCCCAGCCGCTGTTGGCGACGACCGTCTGCCAGTTGGGGGCAGCCGGCGTGCCCATATTTACCATCAGCGCATTTTGCACCGAATCATATACCATCAGCCCCTTTGCCGGATTGGCGATGCCGGCGATCCCGGTATTTGTCATACGGGGGATCAGCAGCCCCCTGGAACTGTTGGTAATATCCAATGCCGCCGAAGTATTGGGCGTAGCGGTACCGATGCCAATATTCTGACCAATGGCAACCCCGTTAACAAAGCATATTACAGCAATTGTTGAAAGTATATTTTTTATCATAGCATTATTTTTTAATCAGCGCTTTGATCTCATTGATCTGTTTTTGCAGATCCTCAATAAGGGTTTGTTGTTCCTGCACCGCCTTTACGATGGGCACCACAAAATCAGAATATCGTAAACCATACAAGTCCTTCTCATTCTTTGGCGCGTCAACGCCACTGAAATTGTAACTAAGTGATTTGGCCGCCTGCTCTACCTCCTGTGCGACAAAACCCGTGTATACGATCTGCTCCTTCGCCTTACAGGCTGCCTTAAATTGGGCTGATTCGACCCGCGCAACAGTCTTCCCGTCCGCAGCCTTTTGTACCGGTGGCTGCACGATACGATCTATGGCGTCCAGGTCCAGCGTATAACTGATGGGTCTTAACAACTTGATAAAAGCAAGACCCGGCACATCTTCCTTTATGTTCTTCTTTACCCTTCCGTCGGAAATGACAGACCAGCCCACCGGTCCGCCGATCGAAGTAGTGGCCCCATTGCCTACCCGCATCATATTAGCTCCGGTAACAAGGGTTCCATGGCCAATGGCAATGGTATTGTAGTAATCAGGCCCGTTGGCATCGGTCTCCGAACCGATAAAACAATTATAGTAGCCATTAGAATACGTTGCCCCTGCCCGGTAACCCAATGCCGTATTCCCATCGGAACTGATAGTTTGTGATAAACTGGCGTAACCAACAGCTGTATTCTGAGAGTTGGGCCCGTTTGTCCTAAGAGCAGATGCCCCTAAAGCGGTATTGTAACTTCCGCCTTTATTGCTGATCAGCGCAAACGCACCGATGCCGGTGTTATCATGTCCAAGGTCATTGCTATACATCGCCTGGTAACCACCGGCGGTATTCAGGTACCCGGATGTATTCTCATAGAGCGCACTTTCGCCCAAGGCGGTATTAAGACTACCCGTAGTATTGTAACCCAGGGCATTTGCGCCGGTCGCCGTATTGTCGCTGCCGCTGACATTGGAAGCCAGTGCATCGACGCCGGTCGCCGTATTTTCGCTTCCGGTGGTATTGGAATAAAGTGCGCCGTAACCCGTGGCCGTATTGTTGCTCGCAGTGGTATTGGAATAAAGCGCTTCATAGCCGCTGGCCGTATTGTTGCCGCCGCTGGTATTGGAATAAAGCGCCCCCATTCCATAGGCCGAATTCTGTATCCCCGTTGTATTGGAATATAAAGCGGTGACACCCGCGGCGGTGTTAGAATTGCCGGTGGTATTGCTATACAATGCCTTAAAGCCGAATGCAGTATTTTGAATGCTTCCCTTAGCGGTTTTGCCCGCACCAAAACCAAGAAAAGTACCCTGGGCACTTGAATCGATCGAACCGGCCCAGACATTATTTACCCTAAAGTACAAAGGAAGACTATCGACAGTGCCAATAAATTGAGTGGAAGCGTCGGTACCGGCGTTGCCCGTTAAGTTCCAGGCGCTTTTTGCACCTATGCTTTGCCAACTGGGTGCCGTGGCCGTGCCCATATTGACCAGCATCTCATTCTTCACCGAATCATATACCATCAACCCTTTTGCCGGATTGGCGATCAGGCCGATAGCAGACGAACTCATCCTGGGGATCAGCAGGCCCCTGCTGTTGGCGCTGATGTCCAATTGTGCGGAAGGATCAGGTACAAGGGTGCCGATCCCTACGTTCTGCGGCAACGCGACAGAACAATGATATATAGCTAACAACAGGATAAATATCTTTTTCATTGTTGGGAATTTAAAATGTTTATCAGGCCCAGCCCGGTCGACGAATGTTTATTTTACCAGTGCTTTCAGCTCATTGAGCTGAATTTGTAATTGCTTTATGAGTTGCTGTTGCTCCTGCATCGTTTTTATCAACGGCATCACAAAATCGGAGTAGCGTAACGCATACAGGTCCTTATCACTTTTGGGCGCATCCACGCCACTAAAATCATAACCGGTCTCCCTGGCTGCCTGCTCCGCCTCCTGCGCCACTAGACCGGTGTAGACAATTTGCTCCTTGGCCGCATAAGCCGCCTTCATCACCTGCATTTCTCCCGGGTCTCTTGCTTTATTCGTATTAGTTTTCCCGGCCACGGGAGGCAAAAAAGTATTCATGGCGTCCAGGTTAATATTATAAGTGACAGGCCGGAGCTTTCTGATAAAGTCAATACCGGGAATATTCTCTTTAATATTCTTTTTAACCCTTCCGTCCGAAAGATTGGACCATCCAACCGGTCCGCCAATGGAAGTAGTAAAGGGATTGCCCACCCGCATCATATTAACGTCAGTAAAAGAATTGCCATGACCGATGATGATAGAATTGTAAAGACCAGGATAAGCCGCATCGATGGTGGAACCGATAAAACAGTTGTAATAACCATTATCGGCATTGGGGCTGGAATTATACCCGATGGCCGTATTACCGTCTGCCCTGAATGTGCTGTACAGGCTCTGGTATCCTACCGCTGTGTTTTGTGAACAGGCTACCTGGGAATGGGTAGGGTCGAACTGGAGATTGTAAAGCGCCAAATTGCCAAAGGCCGTATTGTTTTCGCCGACCTCGTTACTATACAGGGCCTGGTAGCCCACAGCAGTATTTTCCTGTCCCAGGAGATTATCACCTACATTGTTGACATAAAGGGAATACGCTCCTATAGAAGTATTGTGTTCAGCATGCCTGTTAAAATACATGGCAAAATATCCCATGGCTGTATTAAAATAGGCCTTGACATTCTGATAAAGCGCACCGGGACCATCAGCCGTATTATAATAACCATCGACACTGTTAAGGCCGGCCCCTATGGCTGTATTCAGCCGGCCAATGTTGGAATTGATCATAGAACCGCTGCCTACAGCGGTACTGGCAGTAGCTTCCACTCCGGACCCAAGCGCTGTATATCCCATCCCTGTATTGCCGTCACTATATTCAGTTTGGCTCAGGGCCATACTGCCGAAGGCGCAATCATCCTCCTGGTACCGGTAACCAGGATACAACGGGCTGGATATAGACAGCATGGCCCGATAACCCATCGCAGTACAATTATTAAAACTGTCCAGGTACATGGTGTTTTCGCCGAACGCCGTGTTATAAGTGCCCGCAAAAGTATTTCTTGGATATGGATCATAGTAGGAACTATACCCCATCAATGTATTTTGTGACGCAGAGTCGATCAGGCCGGCCCGTACGTTATTCACCCTGAATTTAAAAGGCTGCTTATCCGTGGTTCCGATAAAATCGGTAGCCGGGTTGATGCCGCCGTTACCCGTTACACTCCAGCCACTTCTTGCTACGATCGTTTGCCAATTGGGCGCCGCGGCCGATCCCATATTTACCATCAATAAATTCTGCGCCGTATCATACACCAGCAGGCCCTTTGCCGGGTGGCCAATGGAGCGAATGGCAGAGGAACTCATTCTTGGGATGAGCACCCCCCTGCCGGTACCGGTGATATCCACTTGTGCAGAAGCATTGGGCGTGGCGGTGCCAATGCCCGCATTCTGGCAAAAAGTCAGATCCGGCAACAGGAATGTAAGACAGGCAGTTAGTAAAATTATCTTCATGGCGCTTAGGATTTTTTCATAATGATCAGTTCTTCTTATTCAGCAATTGTTGTAATAACTTATTTTGTTCTTCCAGCCCCGTAATCCTTTTTTTCATCTCCTCCATCATTTGCTGCTGCTCCTGCACCGCCTTTACCAGGGGCACAACAAATTCCGAATAGCGCAGCCCATAAAGACCCGCATCGGTCTTGGGTTTGTCCACCCCGCTGAATGTATAACCGGTCTCGGCAGCGGCCTGCTCCACTTCCTGGGCAACAAAACCCGTCTGAACGATCTGTTCTTTTTCCGCCACGGCCTTTTTCATGGCCGGGTTCATTTCCTTTCCACGACCTTCATTCAATTTCTGGCTGAGGGCGGTGATATCGAGATGGTAGGTCACCGGCCGCAGCTTCAGGATAAATTCGAGGCCTTTTACATCTTCCTTCAGATCCTTCTTATAACGGCCGTCGCTGATATTGGTCCAGTTGGCATAGCCGCCAATAGAAGAAGTGGAAGAGTTACCGATCCTTGCCTGGCTGTTATCCGTACAGGTAACGCCCTGCCCGATGGCAATATCGTTATAGGCGCCCGCAAAAGCCGCATCGCAATTGGCGCCGAGGATGGTGTTGTTATAGCCCAGATCATAGTTCACCCCGGCATTGTATCCAACCGCGGTATTGTAATAGGAATTGGAAGTAGCCCATAAAGCACTAGATCCTACCGCCGTATTGCCAATACCATTATAAATGTGTCGCAAAGCGCTACCCCCTACTGCGGTATTATCGTAACCCGATAAATTCTGATTAAGTGCCTGATCGCCAAAAGCTGTGTTCCCATTGCCATCCTGGTTGGCATACAATGCCTGCCAGCCGCTGGCAGTATTACCGGTTCCGGTAGTATTTTCATACAGCGATTGATAACCACTGGCGGTATTACTATTTCCGGTAGTATTGAAATAAAGAGCATTGTAGCCGTCGGCCGTGTTCTGAGCGCCGGTGGTATTATCGCGCAGGGCAAGACTACCCGTTGCAGTATTGTAACTGCCTGTACTGTTGGAAAAAAGGGCGAGATTTCCGGTAGCGGTATTTTGGGTACCGGTGGTATTTGAATAAAGTGCATTAACACCATTGGCCGTATTCAGAGCGCCTGTAGTATTTGTATAAAGGGCCTGATAGCCATTGGCCGTATTCTGATTGCCTGAAGTGTTGAAATAAAGCGCCTGGTGTCCGACAGCGCTGTTATAAAAGCCGCCTGTATTGGAGTAAAGAGCTTGATTACCAATGGCTATATTCGAACTGCTGGTTGTATTGGAATACAGCGACTGGTAACCAACGGCCAGGTTGGAACCACCAACGGTATTGGAGTACAGCGCATGTGACCCTACTGCAACATTAAATACCCCGTCGAAGGCGCCAAGAGGCGCCGCACTGCCATTATTGTACAAAGCGGAATCACCAATGGCAACCATATTGTGCCGGGTGGTGTTCAGTTTTAACGCATCCGTTCCAAAGGCGGCATTGCCGTAGCCCGTAGTATTGGACAGCCCTGCCCTTACGCCAAGATAAACATTCCCCAATAAAGGATTTAATTCACCCGCAGCCGTATTATTTATCCTGAAACGGAGGGCCTGATTATCCGTGGTGCCTATAAACTGGTTTGCAGGATTAATACCGCCGTTGCCGCTTAACCCCCAGCCACTGTTGGCCACGATGGTCTGCCAGTTTGGGGTCGCCGCCGTGCCCATATTGACCAGCAGCTGATTGCTGACGGAATCGTACACCATCAGGCCTTTTGCAGGATTGGATATGGCCGTAATGGAGGAGGAACTCATCCTGGGTATCAGCAACCCTTTGCTGGTATTGGTAATATCCAGTGCTGCCGAGGCATTGGGAGTCGTGGTGCCGATGCCGATATTCTGGGAAAGCGCCGGCCAGCAACGGCATACAAAATATAGCAGTACAAGTAGCCGTTTACTCATAAGTCAGTATTTTAATGGTGTTTTAAAATTGTGTACGAATATTCGCCAATCCATAAACTTCCGCCTACCGTAAAGGGGTGATTTTTTGTTAAAATTTGGGGCCTACTGCATTTATTCCAATCTTTAACATGACCAACCACCTTTTATCATGCATTTTTCCGGGAATTGCAGGCTTCTTTTGCCGCTGATTTTTTTGTTATCGGCTGCCATGGCTTTCGCCCAGCCCGATTATTTTAAAAAGCGCTTCGAACATGAAAAGGATTCCCTGGTCAAAGAGCTGAACAAACACCCCCTACCCGACACCGCCAGAGCCGTGGCGTTGATGAATGTCTTCGAAAGCGCCGTATTCTTATCCGAGCGAAAAGAAGTGCTGCCCTATTGGGCCGAAGCCGTCCAGCTCAGTCGCAAGCTGAATTTCCGGAAGGTGATGGCCACCTGTCTGGTATGGAAAGGAAGCTTTTATAAAAGCGAGCGACGGACGGACAGCGCGTTACTCTGTCTGGATTCGGCCATAGCATTAGCGGGCGACCTCAGCGACACATCGCTTCGCTATGCCAAAGGGTTTGCCCTTTTTCAAAAAGGGATGATCTATGAGAACCAGGAGAATCTCTATACCGCCCTCAATGCCTATTTCGGGTCCCTGAAGAGCTATGATACGACTGACATCGTGAAACAAAAAATGACCTGTCTGCGCATCGCCTCGATCTATACGGAACTCCACAATGATACTACGGCGCTCGAATATTACCAGCGGGCATTGACCCTGTATGAAAGGCAGAACGGGAAAAATTCAACCAATGAAGCAGAAGGGATCAACATCTTTATAGCGGGCATTTATTACGACCGCAACGAACTGGCAAAGGCCAGCTATTATCTGAACAAGATGCGGCCATTCATGCCGGATACGGTGCAAACCACGGTCAGCGGGGGCTATTATCATCTCGCGGGAAAGATCGCATTAAGAGAGAATAAAACAGACTCCGCCATCTATCTGCTGACCGAAGCGTTGAAATATTTCAATAAAACCCGGCAGATGCATATGGATGACATTGCCAACGTATGCAGCGATATCACCGCCTTAAAAATGGAAAAACATGAAATGGGAGAGGCGAAAAAATATGCGGAGCTGGCGATGCTGGCAGCCAGGGAGAGCCGGCATAAAGAAACGATGGCAAACGCTCTGGTCGTCATGGCGGAATATGATAATAAGACCGGGGATCAGCCGGCCGCCTACCAGGCCCTCCACCTGGCAACGGTCCTGAACGACAGCGTACTGACCGAAACAAATATCAAACAGGCGAATACCCTCGCCGCGATCTATGAGAACGACAAAAAGGAAAAGGCCATCACACAGCTGGAGATCGACAAAAAGACAGAATCAGCCGACGTGCGGCAAAAGGCCCTCTTGAATACCATCTTCCTGATCACCATCCTTGGCTTGCTCCTGCTCGGCACCATTTCCTATCTCTATTTTAAGAACAGGCGGCAGATCCAGCAACAGAGGATCGCCGAACTGGAAAAAGAAAAACAATTGATGGGAATAGAAGCCATGCTGAAAGGGCAGGAAGAAGAGAGGAGCCGCCTGGCCAGGGATCTGCACGATGGCCTCAGCGGTATGCTGTCCGGCGTTAAGATCTCCTTTTCCAATATGCGGGAAAATCTGGTGATGGACAGCGCCAACGCCACCGTTTTTGAGAGATCGCTTGGAAGGCTGGACAATACTATTTCCGAGCTGCGAAAGGTCGCCCATAACCTGATGCCGGAGGCGCTGGTCAGGTTCGGATTAAAAAGTGCGGTCCAGGATTTTTGCGAATCCATGCAACTGTCCGGAAATACAAAGATCATCTGCGAGCAGTTCGGTTCCGACCGGAAAACAGGCAGCATCGCCGATATAAACATCTACCGCATTATCCAGGAGCTGGTGAATAACGCACTGGTACACGGTAAGGCCGCCCAGATCCTGGTCCAACTGACCAAAACCGCCGATAAAGTCCTGATCACCGTCGAGGATGATGGAAGAGGCTTCGATCTCCATCCTCTGCAAAGATCGCCTGGCATTGGTCTGACCAATATCCGGTCCCGGGTCAACTACTTCAATGGCAAGATGGATATCGAATCGAAAAAGGGCGAAGGAACGATCATAAATATTGAATTGATGGTATAGTATAGCGCCACTAAGACAAGAGGTCGCCCCTTTTACATTCGGAGCGACCTCGTCTATGACATCCAGTCCTTATTGTATCCTGCACGAAGACAACTTATCATTGGCATTCGGGCTCAGGCTAACAAAGTTCGGCGTATTAGCCGTCAGCGTCCACGACGTCCCGGAGAAATTATCGTCTGCATAGAGGATCACCGTCCATCCGCTGGGGATCTGCATGGAAGAAGCCCAGTCATTCGGCACACCCCTGGCCGCCAGTTGCGACAGGGTATAGGTACCCTTGGGAAGGGACTGACTGGCAGCACCGCCATAATTAACATCCTGGTAAAAAGTAACACCCGTACTGCCGCCACTTACTACCGGCTGGGTCGGCCGTGTAGCGGTCAGCCCAATCTGACCTTTCAGCATCTTGCCTCCATCCCCCGAAAGCCTCAGATAATAGTCCGACGAACAATGCACCCCATCCTGGTCCAGCGTGAAAGTAACGGAGTTGGTGGGCTTCATGGAAGCATCTTCCGCCGACTTGGCTATCTGGTTGCCTTCGCCGTATTCGTCATACATGGAAATGTAAATGCCCTGGGCGCCCAGCCGGACCATATTGTAAAACTGCCGCCACATGAAATCCCCATGGGCACGCTGGCCGCTGTCGCCCGGCAACACACAAGGCTGGAAATCGATGCCATTGGCATTGCAGTCCGCCTGGTCCGCCAATTGTACATTGTTGTAAAAATTATCTACATCGGTGACATTACCGATCCTCCCCACCATCCAGGGGGACAGCATGTTAAAGCCATGGTAAACACTTATATAGCCGGCCCTGGAATCGCCGTCGCCCGTACGCCAATGGGTGGGCACCCCGCCGATGACATAACATCCCTGGCCTTTGAAAAAATTGACGACATCCGTACAGACCGCAGCGCTCCAGGGATGATTGCTGTCATTAAAGCCAAAGCCCCAGATGCAGACCACGGGCTTGCCATTCTGACGCGCATAAGCGGACGAAGACACCAGGGCAGACATTTTACTGGTCCAGTCCGTCTTGATCTCGGACTGCATATTGGTCCAGCCGCTGACATCATACATAATGTAGAACTTACGACCGTAGGTCTGCGCCGCATCGCGTACCCTGGTGGCCATGGCATCCCGGGTAGGGCCTTCCGAGGAATTGGGGTTGAATCGCTGCAAGGCGGCACAGTCGAGGCCATTCTGCTGCATCCATAAAAAATGGGTGTTGATGGTCTGTTGGGTGTAAGACGAGAACAAGGTGGCCGGCTGACCATTCCCGAGATTGGCAAAGGCCGTCTGAAAAGTGGTCGAATACTCCCGCATATCCGGCCAGCATTTAATGACCTGATTGGTAGGAGAAGGAGCCTGGCTCCAGTTCTGGCTCCAATGCCACCAGACATTGATGGGGGATCCATCGCCGGGCGCCGCAAACCAGCCCTGGTATCCCACCGTTATTTTACCCACTACGTCACCTACCGGGGAGGCCAGGGGGGAGGCGGCCGCCGTAACGGCCTTTTGCATACCGGAGGGGTCGGCATTTTTGACCCCCATTTTAGAACAACTGATGGTCAGGAGAATGATCGCGCTGAGAAATGTAAGGTTTGTCTTTTTCATGGCAAGAAATTGAAAGGTTTAATAATTACCCGTATCGGGTGTGCCGTCAAAGTAGCCTCCACCGGTTAATGAAAGGGTTAATTAACTATTAACGGCCATGAATTTCCCTTCCTGTAAAGGTTTTCATCTACACAAAAGATTTTCATTATCTTTCTGCTGACACTTAAACTCCATTGTCGTATGAAATATGCCCTGATCCTGGCAGCCTCTTTCTTTGGCCTTTTTTCCTTTGGCCAGGCCGATGCTTGCAGGATATATAACTGTCCCGTGCTCAGGACAGGATTTTACCGAAACTATCAGGAGTTTATCAGCAATTCACCATCCATAAGTACGCATTTCGAAATCACCTATTTACGTATAAGTAAAAATGACTCGACGATCATTGGCTCAACCTATAAGCTTGTGGACAGTAGCAGATTGTCGGGCCCCCCGCTGATGGCCATAGCCACCGTTGCCCTGACGGCACGGTATTAGCAGGACAGGACATTTCCTGAACTATTTAAAGAAAAAATTAAAATGAATAAACTGATCTTAACCGCGAGCCTGATTTTTATTATTTCGATCGTAAATGGCCAGATGATCAATACGACAGACTTAGTCGGGGATTGGGTTTTTGACAAGGGCAAGACGCTCATAGAAATTGATTTTAAAAATGATTCGATCTTCAGGTATAATAAACCTGATGATCCCGATGGAAAATACAGCTTACTTAAAATAAGAAATGAAACAGTGCTTACATTGGAAATAAATACAGGCGGAAATGGATGGGAACATGAAATATATTTAATACGCAGATTACCCGTTGTAAGATTTTTCATACTCCAAGTCCCGAAGAAAGATAAAAAAGGCAAACCCATTATAGAATGGCAAAAACATTATGGCAGGGATGAATATATTCTTACAAGAATAAATCCGGAGGACCGACACCTCCGCCTTCCCCCTCACGGAGAGTCCAACCCGTAGAATGCGGACACTCCTTATCCGTTATCGTACAGTCCGGCGCTACAATAGATTCGTAACATACTGTATAACAATCTTTTATTAATTGGCACATACTTAGCGGCACATACCCTGCCCTCCCTCACTAACAAACCGCTACTATGTTCAGAAATTATATCAGGACCGCATGGCGTAATATCGTACGCAGCAAAGGATACAGTGCCCTCAATATTTTCGGTCTTGCCATGGGTATGGCCGTCGCGCTGCTGATTGGTTTATGGGTTTACAATGAATACTCGTATGATAAATTCCTGCCGGATTATCAGCGTTCATACCTGGTAAGGAGGAATTATTATGGCAACGGCGACACGGTCAATTACAACGGCAGTTCGCTGAAATTAGCGGATGCGCTGCGGAATCAGGTTCCGGAAATGCAATATGTAGCGGAAACGGACTATATGCGCCCACATGGTTTGCTGGTCGGCAACAAAAAACTATACATGGCCGGCTCCCATATAGCAGGTGATTTTCTGAAGATATTCCCATTCCCGCTGGTGCAGGGTAATGCTGCCACCGTCCTGACAGATCCCTACTCCATTGTGCTGACGGAAAGCACGGCAAAAGCATTGTTTGGTACGGAAGACCCGATGAACAAGGCTGTTCGTTTCGATAACAAGGATTACCTGAAGGTAACCGGCATACTGAAAGACCTGCCCGCCAACTCTACCTTCAAATTCAATTATCTGGTGCCGTTCAGCTATCTGGAAGCGACGGATGACTTTACGCATACCGCCCGTCACCGCAATTTTGAATGGAACGGCTTCCAGACTTATGTGCAGGTAAAACCAGGGGTTTCTTATGCCCAGGTAGCGGCCAAAATAAGGGACATCGAAAAAGTCGACAAGGACAATATAATGTCCGTAGTAACGAATGTCATTCTGCAACCTGTGCAAAACTGGCATCTGTATGGCAACTATGAGAATGGAAAAGAAACCGGGGGCTTTGTTGAATATGTCCGGATGTTTGGTATTATCGGTGTGCTGGTATTGCTGATAGCCTGTATCAACTTCGTGAATATTACTACCGCCCGTTCGGAAAAGAGAGCCAGGGAAGTGGGTGTCAGAAAAGCGATCGGCTCACGGAAGAAGGACCTGGTATATCAATTCCTTACAGAGTCCCTCCTGCTGACCGTCATAGCCTTCCTGTTTTCACTGCTTATGGTCAGATTGTCTTTACCCGCCCTTAACAAACTGACAGGAACAGACATATCCATCCCATCTTCGAGTGGCTCTTTTTGGCTGCTCCTGATGGGCGCTGTCCTGGTCACGGCATTGGCAGCCGGCAGCCGTCCTGCTTTTTATCTGTCCTCTTTCAACCCCGTAAATGTTTTGAAAGGAACCAATAATACAGGCCGGAATTCTGCCTGGCCAAGGAAGATACTGGTAGTTTTGCAGTTCAGCTGTTCCGTTGCCCTGATCATCAGTACGTTCATCATCTATCAGCAGATACAGTATGCCCGGAACAGACCCGCAGGTTACAATCTGAACAGGCTGCTGATGACGGATATGAACAGTGACCTGGCACATAACTATACCGCTGTTAAAAATGAGCTCCTGCAAAAAGGCATTGCCGAAAGCGTCACCTGGGCTTCCAGTCCGGCCACCAGCAGTGGCTGGCACAGGGATGTAGATGACTGGCCAGGGAAACGCTCGGGAGAAACGGTCAACATGGGGAGGATCACCATATCCGATGGTTATTTTGCAACACTGGGCATGACGATAAAAGAAGGCCGGGATTTCAGCGGCAGTGCAGATACCCTGAACGTCATCTTCAACGAAGCGGCAGTCCGGCTGCTACGCCTGAAAAACCCTCTCCATCAGGTAATTACCAATTGGAATACAAAAATGCAGATAATAGGCGTAGTCAAAGACGCGCTGACCATATCCCCTTACCTGCCTGCGGATCCGACGTTGTTTCTGTACGACCCGACTCCTCAGGGGACAATGATGTATCGTCTTTCACCCCATATACCGGTTCACGATGCTATCGCTCAGTCAGGAGCGATCTTTTCTACATACAATCCCGCCTTTCCTTATGATTACCAGTTTGCAGACGCCAGTTACGCCAGTAAGTTCGACACCGAAGTGCTGGTGGGTAAATTGGCTGCGTTGATTGCCGGACTTGCCATTTTCATCTCCTGTCTGGGCCTGTTTGGATTGGCTGCTTATATGGCGGAGCAGCGTACCCGGGAGATCGGTATCCGCAAGGTCCTGGGGGCATCCATATCAAGATTATGGTTCCAGCTCTCAAAAGAATTTATTATACTGGTGTTAATAAGCTGTGTCATAGCCTCTCCCATCGCGTTGTATTTTGTGCGGGGTTGGCTGCAGAAATACCCATACCGCACCGATATAGGCGCCGGCGTCTTCCTGGCTGCCGGCATGATTGCCCTGGTAATCACATTGATAACGATCAGTTATCAATCCATCCGGGCAGCCTTAATGAACCCCGTAAAGAGCTTGCGTTCAGAATGAGCCACTCACATCGCTCGCGCTTCTAGGATCAGCCGTTCCCTCGAACGTCTTCTGGAGGGAATGATGTATTTGTTTTACTACGCTAAAGAAGTTAGCGTTCTTCGGCCGGGAGGGCGGAGCGGGAAGCCTATTGTTCCAGCAGCTGGTACAGTCGTTGTTGGTCCATTCCTGAGTATAGACTACGGGAAGGAGGGGGGCGGCTGGTTGGAGCGAAAATATTTTTTGACATCTCAAATTCTTAACTAATTTTACTTTCTCAATACTCCCATAATCCGCGGTACCAACCTGTTCATTTTTGCCATGATTTTATTGTTCGACTTGTTTTGTTAAACCATTAATTAAGTTATCTTTTTTAACCGTTTAGTAAAAACATACTGCTATGTGGAAGAAAATTGACAGTTCTGTCCTCGCGGAAGGTCTGATCATTGGTAGTATTATCACGGAAAATCCGGATGATCCAAAGGAACAATATGCGATCAGGTCCATCCAGGACGGTTTTGTAAGGGCCGTTCATGCCAATGGCAAGATCTCGTTAAAGGGCTTCCCCACAAACGTGCTGATCTCCGGAAACTGGTGGGTGGAGGAACAGGTATCTACTCCCCTTAAGCCGACACCATGATCCGTGAAATTGTTAGATAAATTGTTGATAATGAGCTTAAAATGCTCTGCGCATTGATTTCCTTTTAATTATCTGTTGTAAAGAGGACAGGTTAGCATGTCCTGGATGATATAGAATACCCAGGCGCAAAATATTGTAAATCAACTTATTTCAAAGGGAAAAAAGGAGTATATCCCTGAATTGGCCCCCCTTCAAAATAACCTGTTATAAACTAATTTGAAAGTGCAATTACAGAACAAAGATATTAAAATATTGCCAAAATCTACTAAATTATTTAGTTACTATCAATTAATACCAAACCTGCTTAAATGTTCTATCCCAAGACTCGTAAAGCAAAAAACGATCAAAGGTTAATTTGTTTTCTTCAATACTTATGGAAGGGGCTCAGAGGGGTAACATTCCTTGCATATTTTTAATGACACCAAGGTGGTTTTTAAAAATATTAGGAACCAAATACTTTTGCCTTTGACTTCGATCTGGATGGGGATAGCATTTTTCTGCCGTAAGTCTGATTCAATTCGTTCAGCCAATTACGAAGGCTTATGATCGGCATTGCTGGAGCCATCTCTGATAAATAAGTATACGTGAAATTCAAAACGGTTCAAAAGCAAATCCTGAGCTGATGTGTCGGATAATAATTAACTGAACATCATTAAAATAAGACGAAAGACTCCGTAACAAATAAGTCCGAATATCAAATACCCAAATAACCGTTTTGAATAGTATGCTAAGGGATGGTTTGCTTTTTCATCCGCAACTTTTTGTTTTCGTTCGACTATTCTTTGCTGCTTCAGCGCTTCTTGCACTTCGAATTCTACCTTTTTTTCAGTTGGGTCATTTGTCAAACTGGTCGATAATAAATCCGAAATATTTGTTATGTGAATATTGGCGTTCGATATTTCCCAGCTTTTATCAAACGACCCAATTTTTCGCCTCACTTCAATAGTTACTTCTGTAAGCGAATCAGATAGTTTGGCGAATGTCACATCTATATACACTCCAAGACTTAGCCTTTCCGTCGCTTCAAATGTATATAGTTTAAGTAGCGGGTTTGCCTTATTTAACCTGTAAATCTTTGAGTAAAGATGTAAATTTTCCAGTGCGGTATTAATTTCATTAGCGCTTTTGTCAATCTGAAAGGATTTTCTGGGATTTGGGATGGCGCCAATCATGTTGGGTTTGTGTAAGGTTAAAAACTAAAGATACCAATTGTCAATTTATCATTAAGCTTAGGCATTTAACCTTCTGCAAGGGAGGTCCATAAACAAGGATCTGGTCGATGGAAAGCTCGTTTATTATAACAATGATAACAAAAAATAAATCATCTATGAGGTACGGATAAGCAATTTCCGGGGAACAATTTTCCACATCCTCTAATTGCGTGTTGATTACCTCTACTTTGTCAGATTAAAAATAGCGAATAAAACCGGTTGAAAGTGATATTGAGGTCCTGTTGGAAGCTACAAGTTCCTCATTTTCCTGCTGAAAATCGCGTAACCACTTTTTGATGGTAGGAGTCCAGTCCAGATTATGGACCACGCCTTTTGCCTCCAGAGACTTCTTTTTTGTCGTAATTTGTTGACATACACTAAATTTTAGTGTATAGTCTTTTTAGGACGAGGCAGTGGACGTAGTATCTGATAAGCGAATTGTGAAGAAAAGCTTGATATTTTATTATTGTTGGGCATTAAACCATGCGTCCCGTGATATTTGAAAATACGATAGGCACTTTTCATTACGTATCATATCTTCCCCCTGAATGAAATCGGCCTTAACAAGTACTTTTTGGGATGGCGTATTCGCTTTATCGGTAACGGCGAAGATTTGTGTCATGTTTATTTTTTTGAAACCGTATTCAAGCAATGCTTTTGCTAATTCGGTGGCAATTCCCTGCCCTTTTAGCCTGTCGTGAATAACATAGCCCAATTCGGCTACAGACGTTTGCTCTTCCGTAGTTTTTAGCATGCCGAAACCTATGAAATCGCCATTGGCAGCATCAAAAACTCCCCAACGTGCAAGTTTAATTCCCTTTTTATAATCGGCCAAAGTGTCTTGGAATATCTGAATGTTCTCATCATTGTCTCTTTTGGGGAGATAGTCAGTAACCAGAGGATCGCTTAAAAGTTCCAAAAAAAGGGCTTCTTCATCCGGTAAATATTCACGAACAATAAGGCGAGGGGTTTGTGTAATAATAGCCATGGTTCTTAAAGATATTAAATACCTGTTATTTTTAGCGCGATAAGATTCGGCAGTTATTTGATTTTGCAAGCAAGCTTGCTCCGCTACCAAATAAAAAAGCCCTCCGCCAAAGGCGGAAGGCTGCGTGGATCGTACTGGATTATCTCCGGCCGTCCCGGCCTCCGATGCTCCATGGCCTCCGGCGGCTTCCTTACCCAAGGCCTCTCATCCCGCTGTCGCGGGATCGGGCTATTCCATTTGTCCGCTTAGAAGAGCTACCGCTCTCCCCGCTACCAAATAAAATAGCCCCGCACGTACCGTGCGAGGCCTTGTGGATCGTACTGGATTCGAACCAGTGACCCCTTCCATGTCAAGGAAATACTCTAACCAACTGAGCTAACGATCCAAAAAACATAAACAATCCTGAAAATCATCCCGCGCTTAAACCACTCACGACCTCACGCGGTTTTTGCCGCCTCAAACCGGCCAAAATAAAGAGAGGCGAAAATAAAGATTTTTTTTAGATTTATACATCAAAAATACCCCCACTTTGCCCCTTCAGACCAAAATCCAGTACAAAAACTACGAACCCGGCGAATTTAGCGACAAAAAAGAAAGAACCTTTGACGAGACGATCCAGTTCATTGAGGCTTTCCCATGGGAGGAACAGCGGGACCATCTGCAGGTCAGCCTGACCAATCCCTCCGTCAGCATCGAAAACAAGGCAGGCGGTTTCCTGAAATTGGCGCTCTTTTACCACGGAAAGTTTGTCCTGCATTATTACGACGTGAAGAAACAGCTTTATACAAAAAGCCTTGACCGCTGTCAGGACGCCTTCCCATTCATCCGTTCCTTTTATGATCAGCCGGATTTTGATCCGGTGGGTCTGCGGCATGAAAATACATGGCTCCAGAACACGACCATCCATTTTAAGGAGCAGGATTTCCACTATAGTCTGAGGATCAGGAAGAATGTAATTTCAATGCTTTCCATTGCCGCCGCCTTTCTTTTATTCCCCGTCATTTTTGCAATGATGCTCTTCGGCATCCACCACACCACTGGCGGACCCGTAATCGTCCTGACAATGATACCGATCGTCGGAATATGCCTGTTTATCTATCTGGCTCGTGTTTTTCTGAACCATTACACGGCAGCAAAAGGAAAATTGCTCATCCTGTCGAGAGGGAAGGAACTATTTTTTTATGGCGCAGAAGATTCCCCGGAGCAATTTGACAAAAAAGATATCCGTGACGTAGTCACCTATGGACGAAGAGCCCGGTATGGCTATAGCCGTCTTACCCGGGTAGAAATAAATTTTAAGAACAATAGTTCGATCAATATATCCTGCCTGATCATACGCCAGGAAGATCTTGCACTCAAATTCCCGGATAATTCGTGCCGCATAATAAAAAAGCTCCTTCCACTTATTCCTCCATCCGCCGGAGTGGCTTCCTGACCTGGCCTCAGCCTCTGCGCTTACCCCCTCTCCCCTGATCACCCTCACCTACAATCTCCCCCGAACATCCTCACCCCAACCCTTTACCGTCCCTTCCTCCTCCTCAGCTCCTTCCTGATCAGCCCCAGTTCCCTCCCCGTCTGCCCCGACACGGAACTGTTCTCCTGCGCACGCCGCATCAGATAGGGGATCACATCCCGGATGGGTCCGAACGGCAGATATTTGCTCACGGGACATCCCGCCTTGGCCAGATTGAACGTGATATTATCGCTCATGCCATACAGTTGCGAGAAATGGATATGTGGATGGGCAAGCGGCAACCCTTTTTGCAGAAGCAGCTCCACCGCATACCCATTGCTCCATTCATTATGCGAAGCGACGATAAGACCGATCCGGTCAAGATGTTCGATACAGAATTCCAGCGCCGCATTATAATCCCGGTCCGTTGCCTCTTTGTCGCGTTGTATCGGGGATGCATACCCCCGCTCCGCCGCGCGTCTCCGTTCTTTTTCCATATAGGCCCCGCGCACCAGCTTGGCGCCAAGGATAAAATCACGCTGCACCGCCGCCTCCCAGGAGTCCTTCAGAAAACTCAGCCGGTCATGCCGGTACAACTGGATCGTATTGTACACCACCACCCGCCCCCTGTTGAACTGCTCCATCATCAGGATGGTCAGCACATCCACCGGGTCCTGTATCCAGGTCTCCTCCGCATCGATCAATACCCCCACCCTGCTGCTGTCGGCAGCCTGGCAGATCTTCATCATCCTTTCCTGTACCCGCTGCCATTCTTCCAGTTCCCCGGCGGTAAGCGACTCAAGGGCACGGGCATATCGTTTCATCAGGCTGCCCGCATGATCGCTGACCGACTGATCCAGCTTTTCCAGCAAGCCAAAGCGGGCAATACCGGTCACCTTTACACTCATGAAAGGGATATTGGGCTGCGTCGCCGCATAGTCGATCACCCGGATAAACTCCCCGCAGGCAAGATCGAATCCTTCCTCGCCTTCATCTCCACCCTCTACCCCATAGTCCAGGATCACCTGCACATGATATTCCCCCAGCTTCTTCGCGACGGCGGCCGTCTCCTCCAGCGTCTCTCCCCCCACAAACTGTGAAAAGATCGTGTTACGGATAATGCCCTTCACCGGAAGACCCGACCGGATCATCCAGGGCGTCACCCGCGTACCCATTTTCACCAGCCAGGCATGGCCCATGCTGGAAAATAAAAAATCGGCTTTCTTCAAATCCTTATCCGGCTTATAGGCAAAAGCGTTCTCCGTATTGTCAAAAGAAATAGCGCCCTTCTCATTATTCATACGAACAGATGTTAGTATCCGCGCAAAAGTAGGATGATATTTCTTATTTTCGAAGCAAATCATCAGAATGAAGATCCTTTCCACCGATATCTGGAAATTCAGTATCCCCATGCATCCCTTTACCATCGCAACTGGCACCATGCACTATGCGCAGAATATCTTTATCCGGGTGCATACGGATGCGGGATTTTATGGTGTCGGCGAATGTTCCGCCTTCCCGATGATCGTGGGCGAGACACAGGCTACGGGCTTTGAAATGGCAAAGGATTTCGCGGCCATCTGGAAAGGAAAAGCAGCCCTGGAAATTGAGCAGCGCATGAACGAGCTGCATGACTTCACGGCCTTTAACGCCACCATCAAAAGCGCCTTTGACATGGCCCTGTTCGATCTCTCCGCAAGGGCGGCAGGACAGCCCCTGTACAAATTCCTGAAAGGGAATGCGGAAAACAGAGCGATAGAGACCGACCTCACCATCGGTATCGACAGCCCCGAAAATATGGCCCTCAAAGCCGTCCGGTTCAAAAAGGACGGCGTTCGGATGATCAAGGTCAAGCTGGGAAAGAACGCAAAAGAAGACGTCTCAAGGATCCAACAGATCCGCACCGCCGTGGGCGATGACATCATCCTGCGCATAGACGCTAACCAGGGATGGAGCTTCGACGATGCGCTTTATGCCCTGCGCGGGATGGAGCCTTACCATATCCAGTTCTGCGAGCAGCCTATGCGCCACTGGAACGACGACCGACTTGCGGAACTGCGGCGGCAGGTGCCGATAAAGATCATGGCGGACGAGAGTGTCTTTAACCACCACGATGCCCGTCATCTGATCGACGCAGGGGCCTGCGATTATGTCAATATCAAATTCGCCAAATCGGGGGGCATCCTCGAAGCCACCCGGATCGACGCCCTCTGCGAACAAAACAATATCCCCTGCATGATGGGAGGCATGCTGGAAAGCCGCGTCGCGCTCACCGCCTTCGCCCATTTCGCGTTGGCCCATGACAATATTATTTTCCACGACATGGACACCTGTCTGCTGGGACATAAAGAAGATCCCGTCAGCGGCGGCGTGCAGTATAAGGGCTGGTTCCTCGAAACGCCCGATACGCCGGGCATCGGCGCCGATGTGGAGGAAGCATTTTTAGCAAAATGCGAAAAGATCAGCGTGTAGCACGGATGCCCCAAGATCCCATTCGCCGGGTCGCCGGTATCCATTATATTTGCACTCAAACGGAACGGATGGCACTCAAAGCAAAGACGGCAAAAGAATCGCTGATCATCATGACCGAACTGGTCCTGCCCAATGACACCAATGTATTCGGCAATCTGATGGGTGGACGGCTCATGTACTGGATGGACATCGCGGCGGCCCTCGCGGCGGGCAAACATTGCAACGCACCCGTAGTCACCGCCTCCGTGGACAATATCTCCTTCGAGAACCCGATCAAGCTGGGCAATGTCGTGCATATCGAGGCCAAAGTAAGCCGTGCCTTTTCCACCTCTATGGAAGTGCATCTGAAAGTCTGGGGAGAAGATCACCAGCAACAATATAAATACCGGAGTAATGAGGCTTATTATACCTTTGTGGCGCTGGATCCCAACCGCAAGCCACGCTCCGTCCCCGAGCTCATCGCCGAAACCGAAGAGGAGAAAAAAGCGTTTGACGGCGCATTGCGCAGAAGACAGCTTCGGCTGATCCTCGGCGGTAAAATGAACCCCGAAGACGCCGGCGAACTAAGGGCATTCTTTGTCAAGAGCTGATCCGCTCAATACACCGATGCCACCGGCACCGTTTCCGCATCCGCAAAAGCCTGCATATATTTCGCTTTATAAGGAGCAGCTTCCTGCTTTTTCTGCTGCGCCTGCAGACTTTGAAACAGTCCCAGCAACGACCATCCGTTACCCGGATTGAAGACCAGGTCTTCGCGATATATTTTTTCCGCCTCGCCAGCCCGGCCAAGCTTTAAAAGACAAGCGCCCAGATATTGACGTACAGGAATAGGCCATTCTTTTGGTTCCCGGTAGATCATCCCGTCCTCTGTCGCGATGGCCTTTTTAAAGGCAGCGACCGACCCGGCATATTTTTTTTCAGCAAACAAGATCTCTCCGGATAAGATCCCTCCGGCGATTTCCGCCGCCTTGACAGGCGCATTAAAAGGTAAGTTCCGGACGAGCAGACTGCTGTCGCCCAGTTTTCCCTCCAGACTATCCAGACATTTTTTTGCCGCTCCCACATTTCCCTCGCCCACAAAGGCCAGCCCCCGGGCAAAATCATTCAGCAACGAGGCAAAGACCAGCCTGCCTTCCGGCACAGGGGCGTCGATGATCTCCTTCCACTTGCCCAGTCTCACCCACGCAAATACAGGCATCATATAATTGTACTGAATATTGGTCCGGTTAAGGATCGCCCGGTTATTGATCAGGATGCTGGTCCGGCACCTCGACGCTGCCTGCATACTCTTTGCGTACATACCCGCGCTCATGGCGCAAAAGGTCTGCACGGCATAGACATGCACAAGTGTATTTTTTCCCAGGTTCAGGTTTTTGGCTACGGAATCATACAGGTTTGCTGCATCGTTCGCTCTTTCATTCACCTCCTCCCCTTTTGCATACAATCCATTCCGCTGATACATATGACTGGCCATATGCACCATATGCCCCACACCCGGCATGAGGACCTGCAGGACATCCGCGCTGTGCAGGGCATCCTCGGGATGCAGCGACGCCTCCACCAGATGGATATGATAATGCAGGGCGGCAGGATGCTGTGGGTTTACTTTCAGTATTCGTCCGCATAAAGACACCAGTTCCGGTGTCCATGCTTTCGGCTGCCCATCCGGGGTCCAGAAATCCCAGACATGTTCCAGCATCACTCCATCGATATAAAGAGCCTGGATATCCAGGTCAGCCGGATATTGGGAGATCAGGCCCTTCAGCCCCGCCGAATAAGCTCTGTTCAATGCCGCACGCCTGCTGTCCAGACTGTCGCCTGGATATCTTTTGTTCATGACGCCGATCAGGTCTTTTTCTTTGGCGCTTGCAGCCGCTGCAAAACGGTTCATCTGCCGGATGACCGGCAGAACGGAGACCGGCATTTTATAATAATAGTTATTATAATAAGGCCCCATGGCCAGTGCCTGACCCCACCAGGCCATAGCACAGCTGCTGTCGAAGCGGGTGGCTTCTTTAAAAGAGGCGATCGATTCGGTGAGATGATAACTATAATACAGGTTCAGACCCTGATTGAAATAAAGCTGAGCGCTGTCGCTCCGGGTAGAGATCCCATAGCTATAATGTCCCCAGCCAGGAAAAACAGGGGCCCACTTTCCATGCGCATCGGGAACGGGTCCGGTAGTGACGACGCCGGGACCACAGCCGATCCCCGGATCGTTATCAGCCGGCATGGAATGAGCGACAGTG
>DATHHO010000165.1:0-3109 GCA_035317125.1 Puia sp. | reverse complement strand
GACAAGATATATTCCATAAGCCAGCACGATCATCTGACCGAGGTTGGCGCAGAAACTATAGACGGGCGCAAAAATGTTATTGGCAAGACCGGCATGGATGGCGGTGGAATAGTTATTCCTGTTGGCTTCTTCGAAGCGCTTGCGGAAATAATCCCTGCGGTTGAACGCGATGATGACCTTGAAATTATTAAGGCTTTCCTGGATCTCGGCGCTCATGCCACCCACGCTCTTGAGGTTGGCGGCATTCTTTCGCCTGACCCAGGGGGAAATAAATTTGGTAAAGATCCACAGGAGCAGGGCGGGGATAAGGGCCGCTGCGCCGAGGCGGGGGTTGATGGACAGCAGGAAGATACCAGCGCCGGTCATGATGGCGATGCTGCCGATAAACTGCATCAGGGATTGGGAAAAGAACTGATTGAGCTTGTCCGTGTCGTTGTTCACCCGGGAGATAAGGTCGCCCGCCTTGTTCTGATTGAAAAAAGCTACGGGCAGCTCCTGTAATTTCGAAAAGATGGCATTACGCAGGGTAAAAAGAATGCGTTGTCCATATCCACCCATCAGCCTTGTCTGAAGATAGCGGGTGGCGAAGGCCAGGAAATAGATGACCAGCAGCCAGCCGGCGTTGATCAGCACACCGTGGAAGTCTCCGTTCTGGATGTATTTGTCGACGGTATGCCCGATGATAAGGGGGCTCAGCAGATTCAGCACCGAATTCGATACGATATAGGCAAATGCGAGGATCAGTTTGTTCCGGTCACCCGACATGAGGGCCAGCAGGCTCTTCAGGGATGCCCAGGAGGAGGATTTCTGCTGTTGTCCGGTGGTGACGCTGTTAAGATTGTAGTTCATGCTCTGTAGGCTCATAATGACTGGTGCTGCGTTGTGAATTATAGATTTGTACGTATTCCGGGCAGGTGCTCATCAATTCTTCGTGTCTGCCTTTGGCGATCATTTCCCCTTCCATCAGCAAAACGATCTGGTCATAGTCTTCGATCGCAGAGATCTTCTGCGTCACCGAGAGCAGGGTAATGCCCGGGTAATTCTTCTGTACGTTGGACAGGATCTTTTCTTCGGTGCTGGTATCAACCCGCGCGGTGAAATCATCCAGTAATAAGATCCCCGGATCGACGGCCAGGGCGCGGGCGAGCATGATACGCTGTTTCTGCCCTCCGGAAAGGCTGCTGCCCCTTTCGGAGACGATCGTATTCAGTCCTTCCGGCAGTGAGGCGATAAAGTCGGTAAGTTCCGAGGTAGCGATCGCTTTTTCCAGAGAGGCGTCGGTGACGGTGTCGCTGAAGGCGATATTCTCCCGGATGCTCATATTAAAAATGATGCTGTCCTGGAATACGAACCCGACCTGACGGTGGAAGCTTTCTTTTTCATAGCTGTCGATATCCTTGTCCCCGAACCCGATATACCCCGAGCCAGGCCTGATCAGCCCGGTAAGCAGGTACAGCAGCTGGGTCTTGCCAGCCGCCGTGGGGCCGATGACGGCTGTTCTCGAGCCGGGACTGACCGAAAAGGAAACATCCTTCAGCGCGGGTTTGCCGTTGTAGGAAACCGACACTTCCTTTAATTCGATGGCGCCGCTCAGTTCTTCCTTTATGGAACCCGTATCCACGGGATCTGGAGTGTTCAGGATCATATATATCCTTGCATAGGAGGCGCTGGCCTGGGCGATGACGTTGCTCATAAAGCCGATGACGAGAATGGGAAGGATCAGCAACGCGAGGTAGCTGGAAAAAGCTGCAAAATTCCCCAGCGACATAGTCCCCCCGATGACAAAGTGACCGCCGAGGACCAGGATCCCGAGAGACGCCATGCTGGCGGACAGGATGATGACGGGGATCAGGGTTGCGAACAATCGAACGATCGTGAGGCCAAGGTCGAGTGCCCTGGAGTTTGCATTCACGAATTTGTCGTTCTCCATCCGTTGCGAGTTGATGACACGGATAAGAGCGGCCCCAAGGATGCTCTCATTGATCACTTTGTTGAGCCAGTCGATCACCTCGCGGCTTTTTATAAACAGCGCGCGGACTTTGCGCAGCACGATGTAAAAAGTGATCCCGATGACGGGGATGATCGTAAGGACGATGAGGGCCAGCTTCCAGTTCATCATGATCAGGAGGATCGAGCCGCCGATGATGATAAACAGAGAGGAAGCGATGGACACGATGGCCTGGGAGACAAAGAGCTTTATCGAATCGACGTCGGCGGTGAGGTTCGTGAGCAATCTGGAGGGGTTGGCCTGCTGGATAAAGGCATGGCTCTGCCGGGAGATCTTGTCGGATAACCGGGTGCGGAGATCCCGGGCAACCCTTTCCGAAGCATAGGTCTGAACGATGCTCTGCAGATAGGAAAAGGTCAGGATAACGAGGGAAACGATCACGAGCCGGAGGATGAGGCCATCCATCAGGTTGTGATGTGCAGAATAGTAATCGATGCCCTGTGAAATGATCCTGGGTATCGACAGACTGATCCCATTGCTGAGAAGGGCCAGGAACAGCAGGAGCACGATGAGCCCTTTATAAGGTTTCAGCAGACTGAAGATGCTGGGCGGCCTGGGTTTAGCAACTGGTTTTTGTCCGGTGGTCTTGTCCATATATATTTGCGTTACAATAAGCTGTTCTTCATCTGAAGCGCCTGTAAAAATAGCAAAGTACAAGCCAAAGGGGAAATGGAATTCGCTTAATTGAGGAGTAAAGGCGGCAAACCACCGGAAAATACCGGCAAAAAAGATACTATGAGAAAATTTCTGTTCCTTTTATTCCTTGTGCAACAGGCGCAAGGGCAGGTCAGTAAGCTGCCTGCGTATCCGCTGATCACGCATACTCCTTATTTCAGCGTCTGGTCGTTTACGGATGAGCTGAATGTATCCGATACCCGACACTGGACAGGCGCCAAGCAGCCTTTAATGGGAATGTTGAGGGTGGACGATATGGACACCTACCGTTTCCTGGGCGCAGAAGCAGAAAAGGATACTTTCTCCTCGATCGATCACAATGACAAAATGCCAAAAATTATCGCCGCGGAGCAGCAATGGGTGAGCGTCAATCCGACCCAGACCCTTTACCAGTTCGCCTGCGGTGCCATCGATCTGACGCTCAAC
>DATHHO010000164.1:0-21935 GCA_035317125.1 Puia sp. | reverse complement strand
CCCGTATCGACCTTCAGGATCTCTCCAGGCGCCAATGTTCTTTCAATAATATATCCCCCGGCATGGACAAAAGCCAGTCCATCGCCTTCCAGCTTTTCCATGATAAAGCCTTCCCCGCCAAAGATGCCCGTTCCCAGCTTGCGCTGAAAAGCGATGCCGATGCTCACCCCTTTGGCCGCGCAGAGGAAGGCGTCTTTCTGGGCGATGATGGTGCCGCCAAGCTGCTGCAGGTCCATGGGGACGATCTTTCCGGTATAGGGCGCCGCAAAGCTGACCCTTTTCTTACCTTGTCCGATATTCGTAAAGGCCGTCATGAACAGATTCTCACCGACCAATACCCGCTTGCCGGCATTTAATAATTTGCTGAGCAGGCCACCCTGCTGCCCGCTGGTGGAGCCATCCCCGAACATGGTCTGCATTTCGATGCCATCGTCCATCATCATAAAGCCGCCGGGCTCGCCGATGACCGTCTCTCCGGGATCCAGTTCCACTTCTACGAACTGAAGCTCTTCCCCGTATATCTTGTAGTCTATCTCATGATTATTTCTCATGGTAGTATTTTTTAGGTTTATGTGAAGTTAAATAGCACGGGAATAGGATGATGTTAATATTATATGAATGGAGAATGCGCCTCCCGGGCCGCAGAGCGGTGGTTTGCGCATTCTCCCAATTCCGGGCTAAAGGTCAAATCCAGGCTTACAAAATCCGGGCTATTAAAAAATTGGGTTCATAACTATTCTTCCCTGACAGGGCATTCGCTCACCCTAAAACCACGATCCTGTCCAGATCCTCCAGGTCTTACCGAGCTGATCACCAAGCTTCCTTCTTCTCCTCGCGACCTCAAAATAGTGTCGTATTATAGTAACGAATACCAGCAGGATGAATACAACCGTGAACGGCGGTATGCCGAGGAACGAGATCCATTTACCGCCGAAATGACGGCGCATCGGTCTTCTCAATCTTTCGGCGATCAGGTACATACTGGGCACCATGAACAGGGTCATGAAGAAGGCGAAGGCCAGACCAAAAATGATGGTCCAGGACAATGGCTTCCAGAACACGGCATTGTCGCCCCCAAAATAAATATGTGGATTCAATTCGGAGAAGAGCTTTACGAAATCGATATTGAAGCCTACCGCCAGGGGGACCAGGGCCAAGATCGCGGCCAGGGCCGTCAGCAATACGGGAATGATACGGGTCTTCCCTGCCTGGATTACGGCTTCCCGGGTCTTCATGCCCCTTGCCCGCAATTCATCCGTGAATTCGATCACCAGGATACCATTCTTCACCACGATGCCCGCCAGGCCTACGATACCCAGGCCCGTCATCAGCACGGACACTTCCATTTTAGTAATGCCAAATCCCAGCAGAACGCCAATCACGCTGAATAATATCTCCGTAAGAATGATCACTGATTTGCTGACGGAATTGAACTGCAATACCAGGGTTAGCAGGATCATCATCAGCGCGATCACCAGGGCCTTTAACAGGAAGGCGCCCGTCTCTGCCTGTTGCTCGCCTTCACCCGTCTGTTTGATAGAGACGCCATCAGGTAATTTCTTGAAATTGGCGATGGACTTCGCCAGGTCCTGGTTTACCCCGGTAGCCGTATATCCTTGTGTAGTCAGTACATTGGAACGGAGGGTGATCACGCGTTTCTGATTCTTTCTTTTCACGCTACCCAGCGTGCTGGTATAGTCCACTTTTACCAGCGAGCTGATCGGAACATTTTTAATGGCCCCGCCGCCGGCGATATCGCGGAAAGTGATGTTCATATTCAGAAGATCGATCAGGTTTTTCCGTTGCGAGGCCAAGTTCCTGATATAGATCTTATACTCGTCCTTTCCTTCTTTGATCTTCGAGGCTTCTTTCCCGAATACGGCCGTTCTTAACTGCTGGCCTATCTGCGCGGAGCTGACGCCTTCGGTCATGGCCCGCTGCCGGTCGACGGTGAGGGTGATCTCGGGGTTGGTAAGGTCGATATCCATCTTCAGATCTTCCACGCCCGAGGTCTGGATAGAATCGAGATAGTTCTTCAATGCGACTGCTGTCTTGATGAGGTCGTCAAAGTTTTCGCTGGCCACTTCAATGTTCACCGGAGGATCGGTGGGCGGTCCGCCATTTTCCTGGTCGACGGAGATCTCCGAACCCGGGACGCCCTTCATCATATAACGAATGGAGTCCATGTAGGGCGCAGTGCGCACTCCATTCCGTTTTCCATATTCCACAAAAGATACTTGTATCCGGCCGAGTTCGCTGCGGGTGCTTTGGTCGCCGCTGGTTGGATCGTTGGCCCCGATGGCCACATTGCTGATAACGCTTTCCACTACAGGGTTCTTTTTCCCGTTCTCCATGTCCAGAACTTTATACACACGGCTTTCCAGGGCCTTTGTAACGGAATCCGTATAATCCACGGAAGTACCTACCGGCAATTTCAGATAGACATAGACCTGGTTCGGATCTCCTTTCGGGAAAAATACCACCGGCACCTTGCGCATCCCGAAGAATATAAAGGAAAAGATAAGGAGCCCGAAAGTACCGGCTAATAACCAGGCGGGTCTCCAGCCTTTAAGGGCCCAGCGGAGCAGGCTTTCATAATGGCCCATGATCCAGGGCAATATCCTGTTCTGGAATCCATGGATCATGCCATCGAAAACAAATTTATTCAGGATCGCCAGGATGACGAGGAACAACAAAAGATTGCCCAGGAACGTGACCTTCATCAGGTCCAGGATTACACCGAGTATGACGGCGATCCAGAATCCGGGCGCTTTGAAAATACTATACTTCGACTTCTTGCCTCCTTCGTCCGGATGGTTCATGAAGTCTACGGCGAATACCGGGTTCATGATGAAAGCCACGATCAGCGAAGCCGTCAGGGTAAAGATCAGCATGGCTGGCAGGTAGATCATAAATTTCCCGATTATCCCCGGCCAGAACATCAGGGGAAAGAAAGGCGCCAGGGTAGTGAGGGTTCCGGCGAATACGGGAACAAATACTTCTCCGGCGGCCATCATCGCCGACTGGGGCGCACCGATCTTGCCTTTTCCCTGTGTGAAAATGCGGTGCGTATTTTCGATGACCACGATGGCATCATCCACGATGATCCCCAGTCCGAACAACAGGGCGAACAGCACAATGAAGTTGAGGGTGACATGGGAGCCTATCATAATATCTGCGGCGGGCAGGAAGACAAAGGCCACGAACATGCTCAGGGGTACGGAGAGGGCCACGAAGAATGCATTGACCACTCCCATGAAGAACATCAGAATGATGAGAACCAGCATAAAGCCAATGACAATGGAATTGACCAGGTCATTAAAAGAAGTCCTGGTCTTGGTGCTCAGGTCGCCGGTGATGACGATATTCAGGTCCTTCGGATAGGTTGCGCGCATTTCATCCACGGTCTTATTGACGTCATCCGAGGTGTTGATCAGGTTCTCCCCGGAACGTTTGATGATGTTGAGGGTGACCACGTTCTTTCCATCGAGACGGGCATAGCTTTCCCGGTCCTTGATGGTATCTTTTATAGTAGCGATGTCTTTCAGGTACACGGCCCCGCCGCCGTTCGGACTGCGGACAATGATCTTGGAAATATCTTCGGCTGTATGGAACTGCCCCTTTAGCTGGAGGTTGCGCTTCATATTGCCGACATCGAGGAGGCCACCCGATATGTCGAGGTTCTCTCCTTTTACGGCGTTGTCGATATCATCGAAAGTGATATTCGCGCTCCGCATCTTATAGTTGTCTACATTGATCTGGAACTCCCTTTCCGGCGCACCTACGATATCCACGCGGTTAAGCTCGGGCAGGTCTTCCAGCCTGTCCTTCATATCATCTGCGAATTTCTTTAGCTTCTGCTGGTCGTAGTCCCCGCTGATATTTACGTACATGATCGGCTGGTCCGAGAAGCTGATCTCCAGGGCGGTAGGCTCCTGGGTGAGATCGGTAGGCAGGTCCTGTTTGGATTTGTCGATAGCGTCCTTTACTTTCTGCAAGGCTACGTCCACTTTCACATCCGTTTCGAACTCGACTATTATGGCCGAATAATCCTGCTGGGAGGTGCTGGTGAATTTCTTGATCTTCGCGCCGGTGATGCTCTTGATCTGTTTTTCAATAGGGCGTGTGACGAGGTTCTCCATGTCCTTGGGAGAATTCCCCGTATAGATCGTGGATACATAGATGGTAGGTATCACGATGTCCGGGAACTGCTCCTTGGGCAGGGTGAGGAACTGATAAACACCGATCCCGCTCACAATCAGCATCAGCAGATAGATGGATGTTTTATTTTTAATGCTCCAGGTAGTGGGCCCGAACTGTTTGAATTTGTCAGTAAAATTTTCTAAAGCGCTCATACATTGGTTTTGAATCTGGTTAAGCAATTGGCCTGGCATTCCTCTACTGGGTCGTAAGCAATTGACCTTCATACAAGCCCTGGAATCCGTCCGTAACCAGGTGGTCGCCAGGCTGGAGGCCGCTCTTTATCTCTATCTTATCTTCATACAACTGCCCGATGGTCACGTTGACTTTATGCGCCAGGGTCTTCCCGTTCTGCGTCACTCCCACCATCACGTACTTGCCTTTTTCATCCGTCTGGAGCGTATTTACCGGGATGGTCAGCGCATTCGTCGCAGCATAGTCCTGTAGCTTGACGACGGCCACCTGGTTAGCCCGGATCTCTCTGTCGTTGGGGATCCTTATTTCGACGGTAAAGGAGCGGCTGCCTGTATTGATCTCTTTTCCGGCTACCCTTACCGTGCCCGTGATCGTCTTGTTATTCAGGCCCGGGAAAGTGATCTTCACCGGCGTACCTACTCTCACGCGTTCCTGGTAAACTTCGGGGATCTGCACGACCACCTTGAGGTTGTCGGTATTTACCAGGCGCAATTGCTGGCTGCCCGGACCGAAGCTCTCTCCCACTTTTACCGTGATATCGTCCACTACACCATTCATATCGGCATATACATTCGTAAAGTCCAGTTGTTCCTGGGCGATCTTTACCTGGCTCTCCATCTGGTCGACCTGGTTCTTTGCATTGATAAAGTCCACTTCTGTACCGATCTTCTGGTCCCAGAGGTTCTTCCTGCGCTGGTAAAGGTCTTTCGCGTAAGCGAGCTGTGTCTTCGCGTTGGCCAGTTGCTGGCCCTGGATGGCGTCATCCAGCTTAAGCAATAGCTGTCCTTTTTTTACCTGCTCACCTTTTTTTACCAGGACGGACCGGGTAACGCCACCGGCTCCGCGGGGAGAAATATAGGAAGTGTTCTCTGCCTCTACATTACCCTGTAGGTCTATAAAATGAGTGAAGGAGGTCGGCGTAAGCGCTGTCAGCGTCACCAGCTTGGCTTTTTCCTTTACCGCGGCTGCCGGATCTGCCTTGTCGATCTCTTTCTCAAGGGAGCCGATCTGTTTTTCCAGTTTATCCTGCTGATCTTTGAGGGCAGTCAGCTGCGCTTTCTTTCCTTCCAGCGAGCCGTCGTTCTGCGCGGCGCCACTCCCACAGGAGGTCACCAGGAAGTAGGAGCCGATAACAACAACAGTCAGTATCTTATTCATATCGATGATTTTTAAAAATTTTCTGTTCTGGTTTTATTGCGATTTATAATTTACCGATCGCGTTCTGGTAATCGATCTTTGCGGACACGGCGTTGTACAAGGCATTGAAATAATTGTTCTGCGCCTGCACCAGGTCCGTCTGGGCGGAAGTGATCTCCGTATTGGACCCCAACCCCTGTTCGAATTTCTTCCGGGTCTGGTCATACACGCTGCCGGCCAGGTCCATATTCTTTTTCTCATAATCGAGCGTAGACAGCGCCGCACCGAACTTCAGCTGCGCCGACCTTACATCATTGTCGATGCTGATCTGCATCGCTTCCAGATTGTTCTGCGTCTGTTGCAGCACCAGCTTCGACTTGCGGATATTGGCACTCTTGTTAAAGCCGTCGAAGATCGGCACGTTGATATTCAGGCCCACATAGGAAGAAGGATACCAGTAGTGGCCTCCCGTGATATCGCCGAAATCGATACCGTAACCGGTCTGCGAATAATTACCCGTCAGGCTGGCCGTCGGGATATACATTTTTTTATAGCGGCTGATATCGAATTCGTTTAGTTTCTTGTTGATCTGCAGAAGCTGGTAATCGCGGCGGTCCGTATATTTATAATCGTCCACCAGGACGCCTTCCCGGACCATATCGTAGGTAAGGGTGTCCGTCAGCGCGAGGGAATCGCGGACGGGCATGCCCATGAGGACCTTAAGGCCCAGATAGCCGTTGTCGATATTATAAAGGGTCTGCACTTTTTCCGACTGTAGGTTGGTCAGTTGTACGGTGGCCTTGTCCACGTCCAGTTTTTCCGCGAATCCATTTTTGAACATTTCCGATGTATTGTGCAGCAACTCCTGCACCCGGCTGATATTCGCATCGATCAGCGCTACCTGCGTCCTGCTCAGCAGGAGCTGATAATATACTTTATTGATGTTGACGCGCAGGTTCTGTTCGGTGAGCTCCTGGTTCTTGCGGTAATAGTCGAGGGAAGTCTGGCGCGCCTGCAATCCGACGAATACCTGGCCGTCAAATAATACCTGACGGAGGGTAATGCCTGCGTTGGAAGAATATTTTGTGCCGAAGGCAAAGGGGAGCAGTTTTGGATTGGGCGTACCGGCCACCACCTCTGGAAATGTCGATCCCGGGACCACGGAGGTAGGGATCTTAAAATAATCGGTAAAGCCTGCGCTGCCTTCAATCTGCGGAAGGGCCTGTGAGGTAATGGCGCGGTTGCTCTGTTCCTGGATCTGATAGTCCAGCAGGGCATTCTTTACCCGCGCGCTGTTCTTAGCGGCATAGTCGATCGCCTCTTTCAGAGAAAGACTATGAACCTGCGGCTGCGCGGATTGCTGTGCCATGGCCTGCGATGTCTGTTGCCCCTGCGGAGGAGTTGCCTGCTGCGCCTGCATGGCCTGCGGCGAAAGGATGCCAAGGGCCCCGAGGATGAGCAGGCCAGGTCCCCATTTTTTAAACCTTCTGTTCATGAGATGATTTTTTGATTCTTTCAATGGTGTATTTATCGATCAGCTTTTTCCCTTTTACCGTTGTGACCCCATGCAGGAATAACATGGCCAGTTCGAAGTTGACTTCGGAGATCTTGTACTTGCTGTGCGGGAAAAGGTCGGGGTTGAAGATCAGAAAGGCGGATTCGATACGCCATTTTACCGTTATGTCGAGGTCGATCCCGGACCGGTAGTTCTCTTCCGCTATACCCGCCCGAAGATTCTCCAGCAGCACTTTGTACAGGAACCGGTATTTGTATTCCCTGAGCTTGATAAAAGACCTGGGATGGTGTTTTTCCAGGTCATAGAGCATGAGGGGGTTGGTGTATTTGAGCATTTCCTCCAGCGATTCCAGCGCCAGAAAGACCTGGTGGACCGCATTTTCCGCTTCGTCCCGGAAGTGTATACAGTCCGCTTCGTTCTTTCCGATCTCCAGGTCGATGACGGCCGCCACCATATCATCTTTGTCTGTAAAGAATTGATATATAGTCTTTTTGGAGATGCCCAGCTGCGCGGCTATCTCGTCCATTGTAATGGACCGGATCCCGTACTTCATGAAGAGTTCGGCTGCCTTGGCCAGTATTCTTTCTTTTACGTCCATAGTTCTTATAATCGGGCACAAAACTAAGGAAACTTTTTTCGTTACCAAAGTTTCCGTGGTCTTTTTTATCCCCATCCCCGATTTTCGAACGCCGAAATATGTAAAAGGATGGGATAAAGTATCTTTATCGGTATGAATCTAAAAGCGTTGTCTCCCTGGCTATTTTTCCCCTTTGTCCTTATCCTTCCCCGGCAATTGCCGGCGCAGAGCGTCGCGGCCCGGGGGACCATCCTGCAATATTTGTCGGGAACGGACAAAGACCATACGGTCGACTGGGATTTCTTTTGTACCGCCGGGCGCAACAGCGGCAGCTGGAAGAAGATCGCCGTTCCTTCCAACTGGGAATTGCAGGGCTTCGGAGAATATAATTATGGACATGATAAGGTCAAAGCCAACGAGCAAGGGCTTTATAAACATGTCTTTCGTCTGCAACGCGACTGGCATGGGAAGACCGTCTATCTTGTTTTTGAGGGCGCCATGACCGACGCGGAAGTAAAGATCAATGGGAAGCCCGCTGGTGCTGTTCACCAGGGCGGGTTTTATCGTTTCCGGTATGATATCACTTCTTTGCTGAAGGCGGAAGTGGACAATCTGCTGGAAGTCAATCTCAGCAAAACATCCGCAAATGTATCCGTCAACCGGGCCGAGCGGAACGGGGATTTCTGGATCTTCGGCGGGATATACCGTCCCGTCTATCTGGAGATAGTCCCTGCAACGCATATCGACCGGATAGCTATAAACGCGGAAGCCAGCGGCGATTTTCACGCCGATGTATATACGCAGCATCTGAAAGGCGGGGAGATCATCCAGGCGCAGGTGCAAAAATCAACTGGTGAAGATCTGGGGCCGGCCTTTTCGGTGGCGACCGGGGCCGGCAACACTCAGGGCATGTTGCAATTGAGCAGCCATTTTACCAACCCCTTATTATGGAGCGCGGAATTTCCAAATTTATACCAGGTCGTCGTATCCATAAAGGATCGGAAAGGGGTCATCCACCAGATCAGCAAACGATTTGGCTTCCGCACTGCAGAACTGCGCAAACAGGACGGCTTATATGTCAACGGCGCCAGGATCATGCTCAAAGGATGTGACCGGCACAGCTTCTGGCCGGAGACGGGTCGGACGTTGAGCCATGCGGTCCAACTGCTGGACGTCAACCTCATGAAGGAAATGAATATGAACGCCGTGCGCATGTCGCATTATCCTCCTGACCAGGATTTCCTCGATGTATGCGATTCGCTGGGGTTGTATGTACTGGACGAGCTGACCGGCTGGCAGGCGGCCTATGATTCGACGATCGGCCACAAGCTGGTGGAAGAGCTGGTGGTCCGCGATGTCAATCATCCATCGGTCGTGATCTGGGATAATGGAAATGAAGGGGGGTGGAACCGCAGTCTGGATAATGATTATTCCCTGTACGATCCGCAGGGCAGGATCGTCATTCATCCCTGGGAAAGGTTTAACAACACGAATACCAAACACTACCCGGATTACAATTATGTGCGTCGTGCCGTTACGGATGACAAGGATGTTTTCTTTCCGACCGAATTCATGCACGGTCTTTATGATGGCGGGGCAGGGGCCGCACTGGACGATTTCTGGAAAATGATGATGGCAAATCCGCATTCGGCCGGTGGTTTTATCTGGGCCTTCCTCGACGAGGCCGTTCTCAGGACGGATAAGAACGGGATCTTTGACGCCGATGGCAACCATGCCCCCGATGGGATCGTGGGGCCCCACCGCGAAAAAGAGGCCAGCTTCTATACCATCAAAGAGATCTGGTCGCCCGTGTTTATCGAGCCTCAGCCGCTGGCCGCGGATTTCAACGGCGAGATCGCGGTGGAAAACCGGTATTCGTTTACTGATCTGCGTCAGTGCAGCTTCGGCTGGAAGCTGGTCAGCTTCCCATCCGCCGGGGATAAGCAACTACAGTATACAACAAATGCCAGCGGGGAGCCTGGGCCGCTGGATCTTGCCCCCGGAAAAAAAGGACTGTTAAGCCTGAACTTGCCGGCGAACTG
The DNA here is from genome assembly GCA_035317125.1 of Puia sp. Taxonomy (GTDB): domain Bacteria; phylum Bacteroidota; class Bacteroidia; order Chitinophagales; family Chitinophagaceae; genus Puia. Next base: position 12,268 of record DATHHO010000164.1, on the reverse strand, counting down.
GTCGAAAAGCGATGCGCTCTATCTCACCGCCTGGGGTCCCGGTAAGAAAGAACTCTTTACCTGGAGCTGGGCTATCAAAGAGCCCGCCGCTGTAGTCAAGCCGGCGCCGCGCTCACCGGGTGGAAAAGCCGTGATCACCGGAGACAAAGCGGACAGCCTGCTGATCGTTGAATCCGACCACAATAAATACTTTTTCGATAAAACAACGGGGTATATAAAAAAGGTAGTCAATTCCACCGCAACCATCTCCCTTTCCGGCGGTCCGATGCTGGCTGGTGTAAATTGCACGCTCAAAAATTTCTATACCATGCATACCGATGATGGGACCAGCATCGTGGGGGCGGACTATGAAGGAGAGGGGAGCTTGCACGCGAAGTGGATCTTCACGCCCGGGCAACTCGTCAAACTGGCTTATACCTATATGCAAAAAGATTCCGCGGACTATATGGGCATTACCTTCAATTACCCCGAGGAAAAGATCCTCGGCATGAAGTGGCTGGGCAGAGGGCCCTACCGGACCTGGAAGAACAGGCTGAAAGGTCAGCCCTTCGGCGTATGGGAAAAAGCATACAACAACGCCATTACCGGCGAGTTGTGGCAGTATCCCGAATTCAAGGGCTATCATGCAGCCGTCAACTGGGTGGTTATCGGGAACAAGGAATCGCCGTTCACCGTCTATACGGATAATAAAGATATGTATCTGCAGATGCTGAGGCCATCGCGCGAGAAGGGGGCCCTGCCGAATAATAATGTCGAGCCGCCTTTCCCGGAGGGAAATATCGGGTTTCTTTCGGGGATCAGCGCCATCGGCACGAAGTTCCAGCCGGCCCGGGTGATGGGACCACAGAGCCAGAAGAATCCTGGGCTAGCGGCGCCGTTCAGCGGGGTGTTGTGGTTTGACTTTCATTAGATGTTTTGCAAAGTTGGCTGCTTATCGGGTGAAGAGAGGTAGGCCGAAACAGGAAGAAGTACAATTTCATAAAGCATTAAGCATCTTCATAAAAAGATCGGCTTGCTCCTGAGTTTTGATAGCTTTACCCAAAGAGGTAGAATCGCCAGATTTTAAAGTGAATTCTACATCACTTTTTCCGGTTTTCTTTGCTTTCTTAGCGAAATCTTTCGCTTGTTGTAATATTCTCTCTTTCATAACCATACAAAATTAAAAAAATTTTCGACTGTAGCCGGATTTATTTCTATTCTTCTTTTATCTTAAAAATGAAGTGATTATATAGTTTTTCATGCTGTATTGATTCACGGAATTCTATCAGTTTTGGGATTGCAACTAAATCTTCCGGATCAAAGGAATAGGAATCATCTATTGCCCGTCTCAAAATCCGAACATAATGATTGACCCCATAAATTTTAAAAAACGATCTGAGGTATTCAAAATTATTCTGAATACACCGGTAATATAAATAAGCCCGTGCATTATTAGACCCATCTATGCCAAGGTAGTTTTCTTTATGTTCAGTCAAAAAAGATAAACCGGCAAATATGATAGTAGAAAAAACCTTTGAGTGATTCTGATGGGTAAGTTTAGCCTGGTCGTCTATCTCGTTATTTATATCAATGGGACCAAATGCAAGATTATAAACATTTGGCATTAATGGATGAATTTTTGAGCTTATCTGAATACCCAAACGGGTCGTTGTGCCACCTTTGAGAACAGCATCAAAAACACTTGATCTCAGATCGGCATCCATCGTAATCGTCTCATAGAGATCTTCAAAATTTATCTTAACATTTAATGCCATTCAGCTTGCTTTTTTAGTATGCAATGAGATTTTATCTACTCAAAAATACTAATTAAATTGGCGTTAATACTAAGATGTTTAGCCAAATAGACGAGGGATTTTTGCTCCCTTATCTGCCCGACTCAGACATGCGATAATTACAAACAGAACGGAGAGGATGGACGCAAGCGTCCGGATGCTGTTCAGCGCGTTCCATGCGCCTTCGAACCGGACCCGCTGCGCGGCAATCCCGATGCCGGAAGCGGCCGGCAGGTTAAAGACGTCGAGGGCATTATTCAAGGGAATGTTGCCAAAAACAGTGACGCCGAAAACGCCGATCGTATAGGTCAGGGCCGCAGCCAGCAAGAGCCAGAAACGCAACGGTCCTGGCTGGCCGTAATTCAGCCAGGCGCTGAGGGGTAACAGCAGGAGCGTCCCCATAAAGCCGGCAAAAAATACAGGGTTCTGGATCGCCCTGTTCAGCTCCTGCATCGCCCTGAGATAGTCTGCATCGGGCAGACGGGACAGCCCTGGAATTACGGAACAGGACCAGGCGTAGAAAAGACCTGCCATAAGCGCGGTGGTAAGGGCCGTAAGGATCAATATCAGATTCGTTAAGTTCCACATATGCTGCCGGGATTTATTGCGGTTCATGTCTGTTCGTTCTTAATGTCTTTATATAAGCCGCCAACTGCCAAATTTCTGTCGTGGTGAATTTCTTTCTCCAGGAGGGCATGATCCGTCGCCCGTTCTGAATGCGTTCCACGATGGCACTGTCGGATAGCATGCTCTTCTTCAGATCCTTTGCCCCCAGAAAACCCCTGGCCCCATCGGCGCCATGGCAACGGGTGCAGTTATGGAGAAACAATAGTTTACCGGGGTCCTGCTGGATGACCGCTCCAGGCACACGGAGAAAAAAAAGGGAAAAAAGCAGGGGCAAATGAAACAGCGGTCGCCGGTCAGCCGGTTTGCGGGTGGATCTTTTTATGTTCATCCTTTTTTCCGACAAAATAAACACACCCCGAACGCTTAAAATAGAACAAATCCGACAGGCGGCTATTTCAATTCGGAAAAATTCTCCACCACTTCGTTATAATCTTCCTGATACCTGTTCGGGGATACGCCGGCAAATTCCTTAAAGGACCGTATAAAATGGGACTGGTCGGCATACTCGTTTTCAAAAGCTATATCCGAAAGCTTATCGTAGTCGCTGTTACGCAGTTGGGCCAGAGAGGCCTGAAAGCGGCAGATCCGGGAGAATAATTTGGAAGAGATCCCGACATGCCGTTTGAATCTTCGCTCGAAGCTCCTTTCCGTGATGCGTAATTCATTTTGCAAGGCTCCCAGGGAAATATTGCCTTTTGTATGAATAAGCTGTGATACGGCGTACTGCATGAGCTCGTCTGGCTGCCTGTCGTTTTTCCCAACCTGCAGGCATAAATAATCCGTCAATATTTCTATCTGTCCTAGAGCTGATGCGGCGTCTGACAATTGTTCGGGCAGGAAAAAATCTTTTGTACCTCCCGTCAGGTTCAGGTCCATGCAGTCATCGGTCAGTTCTTCCGCGTTCACGCCAAAAACGGCTTTCAGGGCGTGTGGATAAAAATAGATCCCGATCGTATTGAAATTTCCGGTCAGGCAAAGCTCAGCATGCTTAGTGGTCTGGCCATATAAGATCATCCCGGGCAAGGGCTTATTTTCCATGTGGAAGGCGCCGTCGTCCGGATGTTGAAAAATAATCCCCGGGCAGCCATCGGCCATCGTTCTGAAGGTCCTGGCCTCGCTATTCCCGTCCGTGCTTTCGAGGGTCCAGAAATAGCGGACATAGCGCTTCAGGCAGTCCGGTGCTGGTATCTGGGTGAATTTCATAATGAATGGCTAATTTTGTGATCTAAACAGCCCTCACATGAAGTTACGGAATACCCCCCGCAGATTATTCCAGTTTTTTTTGCAAGGGCTGATCATCCTTGCCCCCATTTCCATCACGATATGGACGGTCACCTCCCTTTTCAACTGGATCGACGGCATCCTTCCAAGGATCGTCCACGACCTGTTCCCCAGCCTGGTCGGCACGGATCAGTTCGGCGTGCCCAAACATTTTCCCGGTCTGGGTTTTGCCATCGTCATCGTCCTCGTCCTGTTCGTGGGCTATATATCTTCTTCGTTCATCATCAGCCGGGTAGTGGAACTCTTCGACAGGCTGCTCGAAAAAACACCGGGCATCAAATTTATTTACAGCACGATCAAAGATTTCTTCGAAGCTTTCGCCGGTAACAAAAGGAAGTTCGACAAGTCCGTCCTGGTGAGTGTCGGCGCGCCCGATGTGTGGAGAGTAGGATTCATCACACAGGATGAGCTGCATAAATTCGGGCTTGAGGAATATGTAGCCGTCTATTGCCCCCAGTCCTATGCCTTCACGGGTCATCTGTATCTGGTGAAAAGGGACAGGGTGCGGATCCTCACCGATGTCAGCTCCTCCGACGCCATGAAATTCGCCATCTCGGGTGGGGTAGCGGAAATCGATGAGCAGGGCTAAATACAGCCGCCCAGAACGGTCTTTCTCAGTTGCTGGATCAATATTACCCGCTTGTCCTTTCCTACGTAATATAAGAGGTCTGCATCCGTTACCGGGCAATCGTTGACCCTGAGATTTACGATTATCAAAAACCCATTGGCTACGGATTTATAGCTTGTTCCTGGAGCTGTCCCCAGCGGGATAATCCCGCTATCATATTTTGTGGAACAGGAGAGCAAAAAGAATGCATTGTAGGGGTTGACGATCTCCCCCAGAAAATTGCCAAGTCCCTGACAATCCGTTACGGTGACCGTGTCTCCTGTCGCCTTCCTGGCCGAAATATACCAACTGCACCAACCCGGCGGGCATACAGTCCCGATTCCATTTGTCGTTTTTGACAATACGTCCTGTTTGGATTGGCCTTTCGTTTCGGCGGAACGATAGAGATTGGTAAAGGTCCTATTCCCATCTATCATGTTCAATTCCCAATAAGAAAATGCCTTGTCAGGGACTACCGATCCCGGTAAGGAAGCGCCGGTATAAGGAGTGAATCCCAGCGTATCATTCAGATACCGGTGAACGATCAGCGAATCGGCCGTGGCCTGGGTTTGCGCGTCCGCGATAGTACAGAAGGCCCCAAGTATCATCAAAACAAGAAGGATCAGTATAGCTTTCATGATCTCTTTTTTACCGTCAGCGCCTCATAAGCCACCGTCAGCGCATCCTTCAGCATGTTCTTTCTCACCTTCCCCAGATCGACAAAGGTGGCCCCTTTTTTACCCCAGGCGCCGGGGACGGGGTAGAAGACGGTGTCTTCAAAGGCACAGAAAACAGACTGTTCGATGAGGGGCAGCTTGAGCATGGCCCGGTTGTCTTTCTCGTGCAGGGTGGCAAATATCTTTTTGCCAACCCGGAATGAGCGGAGATGAAAATGCGGTTGCTCTTCCGCCGATGGGAATGAAAGAGCCAATTTGCAAAATACATCGATGTCTACCATGGATAAGGTGAAATTAAAGGTTTTTTGCGGGCAAGGGGGTATCTTTGCCACCATTTTTAACCATAATAAACGAGCTAAAGTGGTTCACAATTTCAATTCCGGCCCCAGCATCTTACCGAAAGAGGTCATGGAGCAGGCAAGCCAGGCGATAGGGGAGTTCAACAACACCGGGTTGTCCATCCTGGAGATCGGACACCGGACACCTATGTTTCAGGCCGTCGTCGAAGAGGCAATATCCACTACAAAAGAATTGATGCAACTCAGCCCTGAACATGAAGTATTGTTCCTGCACGGCGGTGCCTCCACTCAATTCTTCCAGATACCCATGAACCTGCTGAACGAGAACGAGACGGCGGCCTATCTCGACTGCGGCATCTGGGGCACCAAGGCGATCAAAGAGGCAAAAATATATGGGAACGTGGAGGTAGTCGGCTCTTCCAAAGACAAGAACTATACCTATGTCCCAAAAGACCTTATCATCGCCCCAACGGCCAAATATTTCCACTATACGACAAATAATACGGTGGAAGGGACGCAGGTCCATTCCATACCGGACACTCCTGTTCCCCTCGTAGCCGACATGAGCAGCGACATTCTCAGCCGGGTGATGGACTTTAATCGTTTCTCGCTCATCTACGCGGGTGCGCAGAAGAATATCGGCGCCGCCGGGGTGAACCTGGTCGTGGTAAAAAAAGAAATTCTTGGGAAAGTAATCCGCAAGCTGCCCAGCATGATGGATTACCGGAATCATATCGAGGCCGGGAGCCTGCTGAATACCCCACCGGTCTTTGCCGTCTATGTCTGTATGCTCACCCTTCGCTGGCTGAAGCAACAGGGCGGTATTCCGGCCATGGAAAAGCTCAATGCCGTCAAGACGGCCCTGCTGTACGATACCCTGGACAGCCTGCCCCTTTTCCGGCCAACGGTGGCAAAAGAGGACCGCAGTAAGATGAACATCGTCTTCGTCATCGATAACCCGGAGCTGGAAAAAGAATTCCTGGCGGCCTGCAAGCAAAATGGAATGGTCGGCATCAAAGGCTATCGCACCATGGGCGGGTTCAGGGCCTCCCTGTATAATGCCCTCCCCCTGGAAAGCGTAAAGGCCCTCACAGACCTCATGAAAGAATTTGCAAATAAAAAAGGTTAATAAAAAATGGCAACGATCACTCCTTTCAGGGCGCTGAGGCCTGCGCCGGAACTGGCCAGGCAGGTAGCTTCCCGACCTTATGACGTATTGAACAGCCGGGAGGCGAAGGAAGAAGCCGCAGGCAACCCGGATTCTTTCCTGCACATTACCAAATCGGAGATCGATCTGCCGGATGATGTGGATACGCATTCACAGCAGGTATACGACACCGCGAGGGAGAACCTCCAGGCCTTTATCCGGAAAGGGATCCTGCTGCGGGAAGAAAAACCCTGCTATTATATTTACCGGCTTATCATGAACGGCAGGAGCCAGACCGGACTGGTCTGTGGCAGTTCGGTGGACGATTACGAAAAAGATATCATCAAAAAGCACGAGCTCACAAGACCCGATAAAGAGGCGGACCGCATCAACCATATGAAAACGATCGGGGCGCAGACCGGGAATGTGTTCCTCGCCTACCGGAACGTCCCGGCTATCGACGAGCTGATCGAAAACTGGAAGAACGAGCAATCCCCGCTGTATGATTTTATTGCGGATGACGGCATCAGCCATACGGTGTGGGTAGTGAATGCTCCCGAAAAGATCGGAGCCATCACCAGTCTTTTTGCCAGCCAGGTGCCCTTTACCTATATTGCCGATGGACATCACCGGGCCGCTTCGGCCGCCAAGGTGAGAAAGGCGCTGAGTGCCGATGCAGCGGGAGGGGCCGGTGCCGGGTTCGGTCCTGGAGCCGATCCGGCAGCCGCAAAGGGAGCCGATCCGGAGGCAAAGGGGGCCGATTATTTCCTGACCACGCTGTTCCCGTCCGGAGAATTGCATATCCTCGACTACAACCGGCTGGCGCGCGACCTGAATGGGGCAAGCCTCGAAGAATTCCTCGACAGCCTGCAGAAAGAATTCCTGGTAGGCAAGATCGACCAGCCTTTTTCTCCCGGCCAGCTCCATGAGTTCGGCATGTACCTCGACGGGGCCTGGTACAAGCTGGTGGCGAAAGAAGGCAGCTATACAGCCGATCCGATCGGAGTGCTCGATGTCAGTATCCTCCAAAAAAACATCCTCGACAAGCTGCTGGCTATCAAAGATCCCCGTACGGACAAACGGATCGATTTTGTCGGTGGCATCCGCGGACTGGCCGAACTGGAAAAAAGGGTCGACAGCGGAGAAATGAAGGTGGCCTTCAGCCTCTATCCCGTCAGCATACAGCAGCTGTTCGATATAGCGGACAGCGGCAACGTGATGCCCCCCAAGAGCACCTGGTTCGAACCTAAGCTCAGGGATGGATTGCTGACCAATCTGATCTGAGCGCCGGCGCCGGTCCGCATGGCCATCCCGATCCAGCGGAAAATAATTAGATTGCAGACGGAAGCCCGGGATCTGGAGCAGTTAAACACTCAATTATGAACCGTAAACTTGTTTTCGCCTGTTTGCTCGCCCTTGCCACCCTGACTTCTTCCGGACAGACCGCCGATGAGAAGACCCTGCAGGAGACAGCCAAAACTTTTGCCCGCCAGGGGGATTATACCAACGCCATCCTGGTGCTGACGCGCGCCCTTCAGCAGGAACCAAAAAACCTCGAGCTGCTGAAAGACCTGTCCTTCGATTACTACCTCAACCATGACTATACAAAGGGTCTGGACATCGCCCGCCCCCTGACCGAACGCCCCGACGCCGACGTACAATGTTATCAGTTGGCAGGGCTTTTCTATAAGGCATCCGAAGACGCTTCGGCCTGTGAAAGGCTGTACAGGGCAGGCATCAAACGGTGGCCGCAAAGCGGAGTGCTGTATAACGAATTAGGCGAAGTGCTCTGGGCAAGACAGGACATGTCCGCGATCAAACAATGGGAGAAAGGCATCGAAGTGGACCCCAATTATTCCTCCAATTATTACAACGCCGGAAAATATTATTATTATTCCCATGATAAGATCTGGGGCCTTCTCTACGGCGAGATCTTTATCAATCTGGAGAGCTACAGCAAGCGCACGGCGGAGATCAAGGACCTGCTGATGGAAGGCTATAAAAAATTGTTCACCGACGTGGACCTGACAAAAAATCAAAATCTTAAGAGCCCATTCGTTACAGCCTGGTTCACGACCATGACCAAACTGACCCCTACGATCGCACAGGGCGTGACCACCGAATCCCTTATCGTGCTCCGGACTCAGTTCATCCTGAACTGGTATGAAAAATATCCATCCGGTTTCCCCTACCGCCTCTTCGAATACCAGCGCCAGCTGCTGAAGGAAGGGTTATACGATGCCTATAACCAATGGATCTTTGGCGCCGCTGAGAACCTGTCTGCCTTCCAGAACTGGGCCAATACCCACAGCGATGAGTATTCCCGGTTTACCAATTTCCAGAAAGGAAGGATCTTCAGGCTGCCGGATGCCCAGTATTACCAGGTCGTTGCGAAATAAATGCCGGTATTTGCCGTTGTTCGTTTTTTACCTAATTTGATGTCTGGCAGGGTATTCCATGCCTTAAATAATGACTATGACCGAACCCAAACGATTGTTCGACTGCATCCGGTACCATCAGGAAAAAACGTCCATTCCGGACATGCTTGCCGCCAAAGAGAATGGCAAGTGGAGGACCTATGGCACGGATGAGATCGCCGATACGATGAACAGGCTTAGCGCAGGCCTGCTGCGTCTGGGTATCTCCGGAGAGGACAGGACGGACCTGGGAATGGATAAAGTGGCGGTAATTGCAAAAAACCGGCCCGAATGGATCATACTCGATCTTGCCGTGCAACAGATCGGAGCGGTGCTGATCCCGGTGTACCCCACCATCAATGTCCAGGAACTCCAGTTCGTGCTGAACGACGCACAGGTCAAAGTGATCTTTGCCGATGACGAAGAACTATTCCACAAGGTGCTGAGCATACGGGACAACATACCCAGCCTCCGGGAGATCTATACCTTCGAGCACGTGGTCAACGCAAAACACTGGAAGGAACTGTTGCCGGAGATCACGGAAGAAGACCTCGCCGGCATTTCCACTCTCTCCGGCATGATCGGCTATGAAGATCTGGCGACGATCATCTACACCTCCGGCACGACGGGTACACCAAAGGGCGTCATGCTTTCGCATAAGAATATCCTCAGCAATGTGATGGACTGTCTTAAATGCATTCCACCGGGACCCATCAGGGCCGTGAGCTTTCTGCCGCTCAACCATATCTTCGAGCGGATGATGACCTATGTGTATCTGTACAATGGCAGTCCGATCTATTATGCCGAGAACATGGAAACGATCGGCGAGAACCTGAAGGAGGTGAAGCCGCAGATGTTCACGACCGTACCCCGGCTGCTGGAAAAAGTGTATGACCGCATCATGCAGAAAGGCGCGGAGCTGACAGGGGTGAAAAGAAAGCTTTTCTTCTGGGCGCATGCGCTGGCAGAAAAATACGAGATCAATCAGCCGCTGAGCTTCGGCTATACGATGCAGTTATCCCTGGCCAACAAGCTGATCTTTTCCAAATGGAGAGAGGCATTGGGGAACAACCTCATCTGCATCGTCAGCGGTGGCGCGGCCTGCCAGCCGAGACTGATCCGGATCTTCACGGCGGCAAAGATCCCCGTCATGGAGGGGTATGGGCTCACCGAAACGTCTCCCGTCATCAGCGTGAACCGGTACGAAGTGATCAACCGGAAGTTCGGCACCGTAGGGACCGTACTTCCCACGGTGGAAGTCGCCATCGCGGAGGATGGAGAGATCCTGTGCAAAGGACCCAACGTGATGACGGGCTATTATAAGCGACCCGATCTTACAGAGGAAGCGATGGCTGGCGGCTGGTTTCACACGGGAGATATCGGCGTCATGGAGGATGGCAAATTCCTGAAGATCACCGACCGTAAGAAAGAAATGTTCAAGACCAGCGGGGGGAAATATGTCGCACCGCTCATGATCGAGAACAAGCTGAAAGAATCCATGCTCATCGAGCAGATCATGATCGTAGGTCCGGAAAGGAAATTCGTCGGCGCGCTCATCGTGCCCGCCTTTATCAGTCTGAGAAGCTGGTGCCGGCAGAATGGCATTCCGGATGCCACCAATGAGGAACTGATCCGCAATCCCCGGGTGCTCGGGCTTTACCGGGAGATCGTGGAGAGCTATAATAAGTATTTCAGCCATGTGGAGCAGGTCAAACGATTTCAGCTGCTGCCGGCCGAATGGGGCATCGATACGGGCGAGATGACGCCAAAGCTAAGCCTCAAACGAAAGGTGATCACGGAGAAATACCGCGACCTGATCGAAAAGATCTATCGGGAGGGGTAACTGGATCCAGGCCATCCACAGGTTTGGCGGCGTCCTTATTTATTCTCCGCCGAAGTCCAGATAAAGACCGTGGGGCCATTCCCCACCACGAGAAAGAGGACCAGCAACAGGAACACGCCGATCGAGAGCGCTATTTCCGACAGCGGTCTGTACATGTCCGGGGAAAGATTGATAAAGATGATGGCACCCAGCAGGATGGGCATCTGGATCAGACAGGCAAAACGGGTCAGTACGCCCAGGATCAGCAGGATCCCTCCCAGTATATGGGCAAAAGCAATATAATTGCTCATAAGGACCGACGTAAAGGAACCGAATGACATCTTACTGGTCATCAGGTTTAGCATCGAACCCATATTATTCAGGAATTCCACTCCCTTGAAGCAAAGGAATATGCCCAAGGCGATGCGGATGATGTCAAGCCATCTGGGATGATGCGTATCGCCCCAGTTTTCTACGCGTTGCACGAGATTCATATGGCGAAGTTTTTGGTGAGCAATAAAAGAACTCCATTGAATATACGGATTTTTGTCCATATTTCAATGGGACAGGCAGGGCGCTGCCGGTGCTGGCATTGGCGAGTCCGGCTAGCGCGATCCGCTGGTGCGGTATTCAGATCATTTTCCTGATCAGCTGCCCGAGGGTCTTCAGGCCTTCTTCCACTTCCGGTCCCCAGGGTCTTGCATAGCTGATCCGCAGGCAATTCCCGAATTGCTTCTGCGCGGAGAACAACTGCCCGGGCGCCACGGCGATATTATGTTTCAGCGCCTCCTTGTACAGACGATAGGCATTCAGCTTCTTATCCAGCTCGACCCACAGCACAAACCCGCCTTGTGGCCTCGATACCTTGGTATTCCCGGGGAAATACTGCATGATGCCCTGCAGATAGCGGAGGCATTGCGTATGCAGGGCCTTGCGCAACTTCTTCAGGTGGTATTCATAGCGGCCGATGTTCAGGAAATGCGCGACCGCCATCTGTGTGATCGTCGTACCCGTCACCGTATGCATCAGCTTGAGCCTTACCACCTGTTCCGTATACCGGCCGGGAAAGGCCCAGCCGATCCGGTAGCCTGGGGCCAGGGATTTCGATATCGAGCTGCAGTGGAGCACCCAGCCTTCTTTGTCAAAGGTCTTGCAGGTCTTTGGGCGGTGACGGCCGAAGTACAGTTCACCATAGATGTCATCTTCGATCAGGGGTATCCGGTAGCGGGTGATCAGCTCCACCAGCGCCTTCTTTTTATCATCGGGCATACAGCCGCCCAAGGGGTTGCTGAAATTCGGAACGAACACGCAGGCGCTGACCTCGAATTTTTTGATCGCCTGTTCGAGGTGGTGCAGGTCCACGCCCGTGACCGGGTCGGAGGGAAGCTCCAGCACCTTCAGCCCCAGGCTTTCGATCACCTGGAAAATGCCAAAGTAAGTAGGGTTCTCGATGGCCACCGTATCGCCGGGCTTTGTCACCGCCCGAAGGCACATGACCAGCGCCTCCATGCAACCCGCCGTAACCACTACGTCCTCCTCCGAAAATTTGCCTCCCCAGTTGAAGGCGAGCTTGGCCAGTTGCCTGCGCAGTTCCGGGTTGCCCTGGATATGTTCGTACT
>DATHHO010000163.1:0-40941 GCA_035317125.1 Puia sp. | reverse complement strand
GCTTCAGAGGGGGTGAAAATGCGTCTGCATCAGTTAGGCATCACCGATGTATTCCTGAAAGTGGAGAATAAAAAAGAAAGGCTGCTGGAATATGCGCAGGAAAAAGGGCTGGACAGCAGGCATATCCTGTTCATGGGGGATGACATACCCGACTATCAGGCCATGAAACAGGTGGGCCTGGCCTGTGCGCCGGCGGATGCCGTGCCGGAGATCAGACATATCGCCGAGTATATTTCGGCATTTGCCGGAGGGCAGGGCTGTGTGCGGGATGTCATAGAAAAAGTACTGAAACTGAACGGGCACTGGGAACTGGATACCTCTCTGGCCTCGCGGTGAACCGGACGATCATGAAAGGAAATGAGGGAGGAACGGCCGGTGCGGTGGCTGGTTATAGTTTTGTCCAAAATTTCAATTCTATCTTTTATCTTGCAGTGATTAATTGCTAATATACTATGAGGCCGGGCATGAGTAAATTTTCAAATATGTTCAGACTGCCCGGCGCATTTCTACAGCTCATCCGCTGGCCGAATCTTTTTTTTATCGCGCTGACCCAATCCCTTTTTTATTTCTGCATACTGATGCCGAGCCTTCATAACAGCCGGTATATCGATTATTATGACGGGGATTCGCTGCTGCCTGACCGGTTCTGGCTGCTGTCCCTGTCCTCCGTGCTGATCGCTGCCGCGGGCTATATCATCAATGATTATTTCGACCTGGACATAGACAGGGTCAACAAGCCATCGAGGCTGGTGGTGGACAGGATCATAAAAAGGAGATGGACGATCGTATGGCACTGGGTATTTTCGGGGATCGGCGTGGTTCTTGGCTTTTATGTGAGCTGGAAGGTACACCATATCGTCGTGGGGCTGGCCAATCTGGGGTGTGTCGTGTTGCTGTGGTTCTACAGCACTACCTTTAAAAGAAAGCTGCTGATCGGGAACGTGATCATTTCCCTGCTCACGGCATGGGTCATCCTCGTATTATACATCAGCGACTTCAGCTGGCAGATCTTTCATAATCCGGATTTTCATCAGCGGTTTGCACGGGCCTTTAAATTCAACGTCCTTTATGCCGGTTTTGCCTTTATCATTTCCCTTGTACGGGAGGTGGTAAAAGATATCGAAGATATCGAAGGCGATATCCGGTATGGGTGCCGCACGATGCCGATCGTCTGGGGCGTCAATACCGCCAAAGTATTTGTCGCAACCTGGCTGGTCGTGCTGATCGGCTCGCTGATCGTCATTCAATTTTATGTCTTGCAATATGGCTGGTGGCCCGTCGTCGTTTACTGCATTTGTTTTCTCATATTGCCCCTGGCCTGGGTCCTCCGCAGGTTGTACACAGCCCGTGTTACGGCGGACTATCATTTTCTGAGCAACCTGATCAAGGCGATCATGCTGATGGGGATTTTGTCAATGCTCCTTATTGAAATTATTTAAGATTATGGAAAGGATCGTATTGGCTTCTGCGTCACCAAGGCGGAGGCAATTATTGGAATGGGCTGAAATAGATTTCGAGGTCATCGTAAAAGAAACCGATGAATCATTTCCTGCCGGAATGCCCGTGGGAGATGTCCCCGTTCATATTGCCCGTAACAAGGCGCTGGCGGTAAAACAAGAGCTGGGAGTGGAAAGGACCATACTTGCCGCGGATACAGTGGTCGTGCTGGACCATGAAATAATCGGCAAGCCGAAGGACAGGGAGGATGCCATCGGTATCCTGAGCCGGTTGTCCGGTCACCGGCATGAGGTGGTCACGGGGGTTGCGATCCTGAACGGGGAGCGGGAGATCGTATTTGCCGATACGACGGAGGTGTGGTTCCATGCGCTGACCGAACAGCAGATAGTCCGGTACGTCGACAGCTACCGCCCCTATGACAAGGCCGGGGCGTATGCGATCCAGGAATGGATCGGCGTGGTGGGCATCCAATCTATCAAAGGAGACTTCTATAATGTGATGGGGCTGCCTGTCAGCCGGGTGGTAAGAGCGCTGGAAAAGATGCTGGGCGGGAAGACAGGCGATTAGCCGGGCCCGGCAGGAAATGCAATGACCGGTGATCCGATGGATAAGACCGCGGACAAGGATCAACTAAAAAGCCATGACAGAACGATTACTTCAGTTCATCTGGCGGTCTCAGTATTTCAATCATCATGAACTGAGCCTGGAGAACGGCGAAATATTACGGATCGTTTCTCCCGGAGAGCTCAACGCTCACCAGGGCCCGGATTTTCTATGGGCTGAAGTGCGTATAGGCGACACCGGATGGTTTGGACATATAGAACTGCATCTGCGGGCCTCCGGGTGGAAAAAGCATCGACATGAGGAGGATGGGAACTACAATAATGTCATTCTCCATGTGGTCTGGGAAAATGACCTGGGCGGTGAGGGCGGGGAGTTGCGGAAAGGAGCCGGTGAAAGGCGGGCGGACAGGCCGGATGCGGGCAGCGAAAAAGAAAGAGACATCCCCGTTCTCGTTCTTGGGCACCGGGTGCCGAAATTATTACTGGGTAAATACGAGGAATGGATGAACAGCCGATCCTTTGTCGCGTGTGAGCGGCAGTTGCTGCAGGTGACCGGGACGGGTTGGCCGGCAGAGGAAGGAGAGATCTGGACGGGCTGGAAACGCCGGCTGCTGGAAGAAAGGTTGCAACGGAAGACGATATTCATCGGGGAGTGCCTGAAACAGAACAAGCAGCACTGGGAGGAGACGGCCTGGTGGCTCATGGCGCGGAATTTCGGCTACCCGGTAAATGCAGGCGCGTTTGAGGCGATCGCCAGAAGCCTGCCGCTGAACATCCTCGCCAGACACAGAACAAACCAGGATCAGCTGGAAGCTCTTCTGCTCGGGCAGGGTGGATTGCTGGAGCAGGAACTGGCAGAAGCATACCCTCGGGCATTGCAGAAAGAATTCCGTTATCTCCGGACCAGGTACCGGCTCCGGCCAGTACATGAGCCGCTGTTGTTCCTGCGTATGCGGCCGGCCAATTTCCCTGCGATACGTTTGTCTCAGCTCGGGTCGCTGGTACAAAGGACCGGTTCCTGGTTTGCGCGTACGAAGGAGGCCATGTCCGTCGGTGAACTGAAGGAAATGCTGACCGCCGAAGCCGGCAGTTACTGGGATGATCATTATACGTGGGGAAAAGGAGGAGATATCTGCGGAAAGGAAGGGGTTATCTGGACAGAAGAGAGTCCGGAGTATGAAGACGGGGATACACGGAGAAAGGAAGGGGAACCGGCCGGGAAGCAGGGCAGGGTCAAACGGAAAAAGATGCTGGGAGAGTCGATGAAGGACAATATCCTTATCAACACGCTTGCGCCACTCCTGTATGCGTATGGCGTCCTGCGGAGAGAAAGGGCCTGCCGGGAAAAGGCGCTGCGCTGGCTGGGAGAGATCCGCGCTGAAAAGAACAGCTTGCTGGCGGGCTGGGCCAGACTGGGGATAAGGAACCGGCATGCCGCCGATTCACAGGCGTTGCTGGAACTGAAAACACGTTACTGTGACCCGAAGAAATGCCTCGGATGTGCAGTCGGGAGGGCCTTGCTCCGGAAAACCGCAGAATAGCGGGTAGGGTAGCAGGTCAGCAGCGGCGCTGATGCGCTGAAAGGCGGAACGGGGTACTCGCTGCGGGTAATTCAGGCCGTGGCGGGCACGTTCCAGTTAAAGACTACATTGACCTCGATATCGGGGTGAATGCTATACATGACGGGACAGGTATGCGCCGTTCTCTCCAGGATCGTCCGGTACTTCTCCTCGACCTGGAGGGTGTCGGGGAAATCAACGCTTAGGTTTATCCCGGCGATCCTGCGTGGATCGGGCTTCATAATCTTCTGGACGGATATTTTCATCCCCCGGAGGTCTACGGGCATATCGCGGGCCTTTATCCCCATTGTCGTGGCCATACAGGCGCCCAGGGCAGTGGCGACCAGGTCTGTCGGTGAAAAACGTTCCCCCTTGCCTTGATTATCCACTGGCGGATCCATCTCTATTTCTGACCCCGATTGGAGATGTGTGGCAACCGTTCGGAGTTCTCCTGCGTAAATAACTGTGGAAGTCATTGTGTAATTTTACCTAAATTTACGGCAGATAAATTAAATCGTCAGCAGTGAAGAAACTTTTCTTATCAGCACTTGCCTCATTGATCATCGTAAGCCTGTTCGCACAGGACAGCACTTACCGCCCACAAACGGATCCGCGGAACAAGAAGAATGCAAAAAGAGAGCGCATAAATAACCTGATAAGAATGGAAGAGGAAGGGGATCTCATTTTCAATAAGCACAATATATTCGGGATCAAGCTGGCAACGGATGGCTATGGCATTTCCTTTGAAAAAGGGAAGTACAAGACGCCCAGCCGGACCCTTCTGTTCGGCTTCGAGCTCAACGAGAAGAAAAGCAATAAAGAGCATAAGATCTCTGCCAGCGATGGCATCGGGTATAGTTCGGTGGTGCCCTACAAGCTGAATAATTTTTATGAGTTCAAGCTATCCATAGGCCAGCAGCACCTCATAGGGGGCAAGGGTAACAAGAATGGGGTTGCCGTGACGGCGCTCTATTCCGGAGGATTGTCCCTGGCTATGTTAAAGCCTTATTATGTGGAGGTGCAGGACAGAAATACCCAGGCAACCTCGCGCATGACCTTCCAGCAACTGGTTAACGACACCAGCGGGTCTAATCTGCAGGTCACCGGCGCATCCGGATTTACGGTGGGCTGGGGCCATCTCAGCGTAAAACCCGGCGCAAACGCCAGAGCGGCGATGCGATTCGACTACGGCCGGCTGAACCAGACGATCACCGCCATCGAGGTCGGGCTTACGGCTGAATATTATACCGGCAAGATCCCCATCGTATTATATGTTCCCGAGAAACAGTTTTTCTTCAATGCGTATCTAAGCATTCTCTTCGGTAGCCGAAAGTGACGTATTTTTGCATAATGCAAGCATTACCTATTGTCGGACCGGAAGCGCAAACAAGTCCGGAAACTGATACTAAAATCAAGAAACCCAATTGGTTAAGGGTGAAACTTCCAATAGGGGAAAGTTATAAGCATGTCCGCGGGCTGGTAGATACGCATAAGCTCCACACGATCTGTGAGAGTGGCAACTGCCCCAATATGGGAGAATGCTGGGGAGAAGGAACCGCCACCTTTATGATCCTTGGAAATATATGTACGCGCAGCTGTGGATTCTGCGCGGTGGCGACCGGTCGTCCCGAGCCGGTGGACTGGGACGAACCTCAGCGGGTTGCGGAAGCCATCCATCTGATGAAAGTAAAACATGCCGTCATTACCTCCGTTGACCGCGATGAACTTAAAGACGGCGGCAGCCTGATCTGGTATAATACGATCCGGGCCGTAAAGACGCTGAATCCCGGCACCACGCTGGAGACGCTTATCCCCGACTTCAAGGCGCAGCCTGAAAATATAGCCCCGATCATGGAGGCGGCCCCCGAAGTGGTCTCGCATAATATAGAGACGGTAGAACGTCTTACGCGTCAGGTACGCATCCAGGCCAAATACTGGCGCAGCATGGATACCCTGCAGCAGCTTAAGAAAGGGAATATGCGCACAAAGAGCGGGATCATGCTTGGCCTGGGCGAGCAGAAGGAAGAAGTGGTGCAGACCCTGAAGGACCTCCGCAACAGCGGGGTGGATGTGATCACGATGGGCCAGTATCTTCAGCCTACCAAAAAACATCTTCCGGTAGTCCGGTTCGTACATCCCGATGAATTTGCCGAATTCCGCGAGATCGGGTATGGACTTGGCTTCGATTATATGGAAAGCGGCCCCCTGGTGCGTTCCTCCTATCACAGCGAACGACATGTCATACCCGGTTATGGCAGGAGCGAGTGGCTCAGGCAGAAACAGGATCAGTCTGCATAACATGAGGAACGGAATGCATATCGCAGCGGCAAGGCTTGCAGGGAAAATCTTCAGGGCCTTACTCCTTTTATGGTTCGCCGGGCAGGCATTCCCGGTTTGCGGACAAACGGCACCGGGCAGTAATTTCTGGAAGAACGTGGATTCTTCCTTTGGCCCCTTGCCCCATCAGATGCATGTTTACAAAACAACCGACTCTCTGGATGACCACCCCTTCATGGCCTACTATGCCTCGGCCCTTCTGAAGGAAAAAAAACTTTTATTTACCACACAAACGGGGCAGGGTAAACGATTTACTCCCAATGAATATTACCAGCTGGAGCAATTCCCCTTGCTGGTGGTAAACTGTACTTTTTTTTCTCCCGAGACCAGCCGCAACCTCAATGTCGTTGTAAAAGACGGAAGGATGCAGGCCTACAATATCGTCTCTCTGCGTGGGAAAGGCGATGACAGCATGCTCTATTATTATCCCACCCGCAGCGCGATCGGCATCGACCGGAAAAGAAGGGCGGATGTCGCCTGGATCTTCACCGATTCGTCGCGGCGCTGGCCTTATGCCTTCGAGGAAATGCCGGTGGTCGCCAAAGGGTCCGAAAAATCCCCGACCATCTTCGATATGCGGGATATCGAGTGGAAATGGTGGAAGATGCGCACCGCCGTTGGCGGAGGTCCTTGTCTGATCCATGATGGGAAGATCCAGATCACCAACAAGGAAGAGCAGATGTTCCCTTTTGGAGAAAATGACAAACATCCAAGGACGGCTATGGGCTATACCCGGGATGGCCGGCTGATCGTCCTGGCCATTCAGGGGAGATTCCCCGGTATGGCGGAGGGCGCAACACTGGAGCAGGAGGCGAAGCTGTTGCTGGATCTTGGTTGTTATGAGGCGCTGAACCTGGATGGGGGAGGCAACAGTTGTCTGCTGGTAAATGGGAAGGAAACGATCAGGCCTTCGGATAAGGAGGGGCAGCGGGCGGTGCCGGCTGTGTTTATGATTAAAAGGAAGGGGTGAAATATTCCCTTTTGTCGTTGTATTGTCCAACGACGCTGTATTTTCTCATCAGCATTTCGATAGCCTGACTGCATATCTAATTGCAGCTAATGAGATATCGGCTTTGGGATCGGCTCGAAAATAAGGCGCCTTTTGTACAATACAACGAACACAACGGGTGTTAGGTTAACATCGCTGATCAGGACTTTCCTTTTACCCCTTCATGTCCCAGACGAGGGCGCTGGCGCCGAGGATGGCGGCATCGGATTCTTTCAGATGACTGACCAGTATTTTCACTTTATTCTGGAATACCTGTATGAGATTGGCCTCCATATGTTCGCGGGTGGGCTTCAGGATGAGGTCTCCCGCCTTGGTCAGTCCGCCGAAGAGGATGATGGCCTCCGGGCTGGAGAACATGACGAAATTGGCCAGGGCGAGCCCGAGGATCTCACCCGTAAAATCGAAGATATCTTTGGCGAGTTTATCTCCTTCAATGGCTGCATCATAGACTTTTTTCGAATCCAGCTTGTCAATGGGAATTTTCCGGAGCAGACTGTCTTCCTTGCTTTTTTCCAGCATTTCCCTCGCCGTGAGCATTACGCCCGTGGCCGATGCATAGCTTTCCAGCGAACCATTCTTGCCGGTGCCTTCATGATGGCGGCCGTGCGGGATAATGATGGTATGTCCGAGCTCGCCCGCAAAGCCATCATGCCCGTAGATCAACTTGCCGTTCGCCACGATACCGCTGCCTACGCCCGTGCCGAGCGTGATCATGATAAAATCCTTCATACCCTTCGCCGCGCCGTACATCATTTCCCCTATGGCCGCCGCATTGGCGTCATTGGTGAGGATGGCGGGTAGCTGGAATTTGTTCTGCACTAATTTAGCAAGCGGGATGATGCCTCTCCAGGGAAGGTTCGGCGCATATTCTACCGTTCCGCTGTAATAATTACCATTGGGCGCGCCAACACCGATGCCGCGGATCCTTCCCGACCCACCCGCTTTTTCGATCAGCACCGAAAGGTTTGCGTGCAGCTCGTCGATAAAGGTCTCGATCTGGGCATGGCCCCGGGTGGAGATCTCACTGGAGAAAAGGACGTTACCGATCCTGTCCACGATGCCGAATTTGGTACCCGTGCCTCCGATATCGATACCGATAGCTAATGATTCAAAAGAAGCGGTAGAACCCGATGTTGCCATGAAATACTGTTTTGAGAAGGCCCTGCGAAAAGAGCAGGGCCTGCAAAGATATAGTAAGAATCAATGTCCTCCGCTCGTTGCCAGTGTATCAAAATCAATTCCCTGTGTCTTCAGAAGCGATTTTGCCTTGACGGCATAAAAAGCCAGGTAGGCGAAACAGGCTACTCCCACGACATAGCTGAAATGGATGCCCAGCACCTTATCGGCCACAAATCCCTGCAGGATGCTGATGATCCCGCCGCCCATGATCATCATGATCAGCAGGCTGCTGCCCTGGTTGGTATGCTTGCCCAGTCCGGTAACGGCCAGGGTGAAGATACAGGGCCAGAGGGTGCTGCAGAACAGGCCGACGCTGGTAAAAGCGAATACGCTGACCATACCGGAGGTCAGCATGCCGATACAAAGGGCGGCAATGCCCAGGGAGGAAAAGATCAGGAGCATTCTCGCCGGGTTCCCCTTGCTGAAAAGGTCGCCGATGATCATGACGATGATCACGAGGGCGTATATGTAAAATGGAGTGATATCATGCTGTGCGATCTTGTTCACGATCAGGAACACACTGAAAGCCAGGTAAGGCATGACGAAGCGCAGTATTTGCGACGCGCTCTTGCCCAGATTGAAAGCGCCCACGGCTCCCGTCCATCTTCCGATCATCAGGCTTGCCCAATACAGGGAGATAAATGGAGCCACTTTATCCGTGGAGATCTGCAGGTCCTGCTTCAGGTAGCCCGGCAGGTTGCTGGCTGTGGAAACTTCCACGCCGACATAGACGAAAATCCCGATCATGCCCAGCCATAATTGCGGGTATTGGATCGCGGATTTGCGGTGCAGTAATTTGCTATCGCTTTCCGAGGTGCTGGCGGAGACGGTATCCAGGTCGATCTTATTGGGGATGGAGGAAAATTTGAAGAAAACGGCTACCAGGACGAAGGCCAGCCCCAGGATCAGGTATGGCGTTTTAACGCTTTCGATGCTGGCGTGCGGATGGGCATTGCTCACGCTGCCGAAGATGGCAAAGCTGACCAATAATGGGCCGATGGTGGTCCCGAAATTATTGACGCCGCCTGCCATTATCAATCGCTGTGAGCCTGTCTTCGGATCCCCGATGACGATAGCCAGGGGGTTGGCCGCGATCTGTTGCAGGGAGAATCCCAGCCCTACGATGAAGAGGCCGGACAGCATCAATACGAAGGAGGACGTGTTGGCAGCAGGATAGAACAGCAGGGTGCCGATGGCGGAAAGGATCAATCCTACCGCGATGCCATTCTTATACCCTATTTTATTCAGAAGATCGGAGCCCAGTGCTTTGGAGATGATCACATAAATAATCGAGCCGACCGTGTATGCTACATAGAATGCAAAGGAGACCAACTGACTTTGCGCTTGTGACAGCAGGAATTTTTCTTTGAATACCGGGATCAGTATATCATTGCTTGCTGCAACAAAGCCCCAGAAAAAGAATACACTGATGAGGGTGCCGAATTGGGTCCAGTTGGTTTTTTGAAACATAATCAGATTAGTTTTGAATTTAGGGTTGAAAATACCACCATTTTGCGAAGCGAAAAATTTTTTCATCGCCGCAGCGTCATTAAACCAAAAACCTTCCTAAATTGAATAGCAATTACCACAAAACGCTGCTTATCTTATTTATTAACAGGAATTAATGGAAATACTACATGTTTCTGCGGAATGTTACCCGATGGCCAAGGCCGGTGGGCTTGGGGACGTGGTGGGGGCATTGCCGAAATACCAGAAAGGGTCTGGCGCCGTAGCCAAAGTAGTAATGCCGATGTACCGCACGAAATTCCTTTATGACAATCAGTGGGAGACGGTGCATAAGGGATATACCCACATGGGTAACTGGTGGTTCAATTACAACATTATAAGAGAGGCGACGAACAAACTGGGTTTCGATCTTTATCTGGTCGATATATATGGCCTGCTGGACCGGGAGAAGATCTATGGCTATGACGACGATATCGAACGGTTCGTCGCATTTCAGATAGCCGTGGTAGACTGGATCTCGGTGTGGAAACATCATCCCGATATCGTCCATGTACACGATCACCAGGCCGCCCTGATCCCCTTTATGTTCAGATATTGCTTCCAGTACCGGCATCTTCAGGACATACCTACCGTCCTGACCATCCATAACGCACAGTATCAGGGATGGATCGGCTGGGATAAAAGCCATTATCTGCCCGCCTGGGATAACTGGAAGAGTGGCATGCTTGAATGGAATAAGACCATCAATTCGCTGGCAAGCGGCATCCGCTGCGCCTGGAAGGTGACGACAGTAAGCCCTACCTATCTGACCGAACTCAGGCAGAGCGCAAATGGCCTCGAAGCGCTCCTCGAATATGAGAGAGGGAAATGCTCGGGTATCCTGAACGGGATCGACTCCGCAGTGTGGGATCCGGAAACCGATGGTTATATCGACGATCATTACAACCTTGAAAGTGCGGGGGAAGGGAAAAGGAAGAACAAAGCCTTGCTCTGCGAACGATTCAACCTCGACATCAAAAAGCCGCTGATCACCTTTATCGGAAGGCTGGTCGGGGAGAAGGGCGCCGATCTGCTGCCGCAGGCTATCGAGGATTCATTCTATTATATCGGTCGCAAAATGAATTTTCTCATCCTGGGCAGTGGCTTTCCCGAAGTAGAGGGCCGGTTACTCGCGCTGAAAGGATTGGGCCGGGGAGATTATGATGTCTTTATCGGGTATGACGAGAAGCTCAGCCATCAGATCTATGCAGGCGCCGACTTTATCATGATGCCTTCGCGGGTAGAGCCCTGCGGGCTGAACCAGATGTATGCGATGCGATATGGCACCATTCCAATGGTGCGGAATACGGGAGGGCTCAGGGATACGGTGATCGATCATGGGGAGAGGAATGGTTATGGCATATGTTTCGACCGGGCGACGGTCGGGGATATTACCCATTCTATTTTCAGGGCCGTGGAATTATTCCAGCAGCAGGAAAAAATGCAGGAGATCCGGAGCCGGATGATGCGGCTCGATTTCAGCTGGGAGTCCAGCGTGCGGTATTATCTGGAGCTGTACGGAACGCTGGGGAAATAATTGTTTCCGGTGGCTCTTTTAAGTATGGAATCTGTTTGAATTAATAATAATCTGGCTTGCAGCCCGATGCCTGGCACCTGGGACTGCTGCTAATAAAACGCTTGTGTATGTCAAAAGAGATTTTATCCGTGATTTTGGGAGGAGGCGCCGGTACACGATTGTATCCCCTTACAGCCAGTCGTTCCAAGCCCGCCGTGCCGATCGCAGGCAAATACCGGCTGGTGGATATCCCCATATCCAACTGTCTGAATTCGGGAATTACCAGAATGTTCGTATTGACTCAGTTCAATTCGGCTTCTCTTAACAGGCATATCAAGAACACCTATCATTTCAGCGCATTCAGCTCGGCATTTGTCGATATCCTCGCCGCCGAGCAGACCCCGGACAATCCCACCTGGTACCAGGGCACGGCGGATGCGGTGCGGCAGTGCCTGCGTCACCTCGGACCATTCGACAGCGATTATGTCCTGATCCTATCCGGCGACCAGCTCTACCAGATGGATTTTACGGAGATGCTGAACCATCACAAGGAGAAAGGCGCGGACATCTCCATCGCGACGATCCCGGTGAATGCAAAAGAAGCTTCGGACTTCGGGATTATGAAGATGGACGAGCATGGGTTCATCACCTCCTTTACGGAAAAGCCCAAGAAAGGCCTGGAGGAATGGATCAGCGATACGGGTCCGACCATGCAGGGCCTGGGCAGGAACTATCTCGCCTCGATGGGGATCTATATCTTCAACCGGCAATTGCTGTCAGAGCTTTTGCAGAATGAATATGTGGAAGCGACGGATTTTGGTAAGGAAATTATTCCCCAGTCGCTTGAAAAATACAAGGTCGTCAGCTATCAGTATGATGGCTACTGGACGGATATCGGTAATATCCCCTCTTTTTTCGAAGCCAATCTCGGCCTGACCAAGGATATACCCGACTTCAACCTGTTCGATAATGAAAAGGCCATCTATACCCGCGCGCGCATGCTGCCTCCGGCTAAAATAAGCGGCACTACACTGGAGAAAACGATCATCGCGGAAGGCTGTATCATCAATGCGTCCCGGATCGAGAACAGCATCATCGGCATACGCACGAGGATCGGCACGGGCACCACGATCGTGAGCAGCTATCTGATGGGGATCGATTTTTATGAAACGATCGAAGAGATCGAGCAGGCCCGTTCGCATGGCTTGCCGACGGTAGGGATCGGGCACCGCTGTTATATCCGCAATGCCATCGTGGACAAGAACTGCCGGATCGGGGACGATGTGCGGATCAACGGGGGCCACCATCTGGAAAATACGGACCATTCTCTGTACAATGTCAAAGAGGGGATCGTCGTGATCAAGAAGGGCGCCGTGCTGCCGAACGGGTTCGTCATCTAGGGGCGGGGGCCGACCCGTGTGTAACTTATCTATTCATAAACGATTGCTATGGCTTCAGCAAATGCTCCGATCTCTTCCCCAAAGGGATTGAGCCCAAAACCTGCCTTAACACTATGGCAGGTGTTTACCATGAGCTTTGGATTCATGGGGATCCAGTTCGGATTTGCCCTGCAGAATGGGAATACGAGCCGGATCCTGCGTTCTTTCGGAGCCGACCTCGATCAGTTGCCTTTGTTCTGGATCGTTGCGCCATTGGTGGGGATGATCGTACAACCTTTGATCGGTCATTACAGCGATCGCACATGGAACAGACTGGGAAGGAGGAAACCCTATTTTCTTACCGGAGCCCTTTTATCTTCGCTGGCTTTGATCCTTCTGCCCAATTCGGGCGGCATGGCCAGTATTATTCCCGCCTTGTGGATCGGAGCGGGGTTCGTCATGGTGATGGACGCTTCCTTTAATATCGCCATGGAGCCATTCCGGGCGCTGGTAGCCGATAATCTGCCCGATAACCAGCGGACCCTGGGTTTTTCTGTACAGACCTTTCTGATCGGGCTTGGAGCGGTGGGCGGATCCGCCTTACCGGATATCATGGCCAGACTGGGAGTAAGCGAAGTAGCCGGTCCCGATGGCATTGCCAACAATATCAAGTATTCATTCTATATTGGAGCAGCCGTATTTGTGGCCGCTATCCTGGTGACTGTGTTCTTCTCAAAAGAATATGCTCCCGCGGATTATGAAAGGTATCATGGAAAGCCGGATGCCGCAACGGAAAAAGCGGGAGTCGGTGAAATATGGAAAGATTTTAAAAGGATGCCGAGGACGATGAAACAGCTTGGGCTTGTACAGTTCTTCAGTTGGTTTGCCTTGTTCAGCATGTGGGTATTCAGCACCGATGCGGTGGCTACGCATGTATATGGCCTGTCGGGGGATTATGTAAAAACCGTGGCCTATAATGAGGCAGGGAACAAAGTAGGAAGCGCCTTCGGTGTATATAATTTCGTTGCCATGATCTATGCTTTGTTCCTTCCTGCTATTGCTATGCGGCTGGGCAGAAAGGCGACACATGCGATCTCTCTTATCGCAGGTGGTCTGGGGCTGATCTCTATCTTTTTTATCAGAGACCCCGCGATGCTGAAATATTCCATGATAGGAGTGGGGCTTGCGTGGGCAAGTATTCTTGCCATGCCGTATGTGATGCTCAGCAGCTGCATCCCTGCCGGCAAGATGGGTATTTACATGGGGATCTTCAATTTCTTTATTACGTTACCGCAGATCATAAACGGTCTCTTCGGCGGCTGGATCGTAAAACATATTTATGGCAATCAGCCGATTTACGCCATTGTGCTGGCCGGGTTTTGTATGTTATGTGCGGCCGTCAGCGTACTCTTCGTATATGATGATGGAGGGATGCGCCTCAGACAGGAAAAAAAGGGTCTGCTGGCTGCAGAATAAACACAGTTGTTTTTCCGCATGACCGGGCAGGAGCCTGCATTAATCTTTCAAATGAAATGGCCATGAACCTGAATAAAAAAGCGCTGCTTATTTTTCCCATTCTTTTATTTGTTGCGCTACAGGGCCTCTCCCAGGACGCACCCAAAGTATATCCTTCCAACTGGTGGGTGGGCATGAAGAATACCGAGCTGCAACTGATGATCCACGGAAGGAATATCGCAAAGGACACGGCAGTGAGCATCTTGTACCCGGGCGTGAGCCTGCGGAAGGTACTGCGGTCGGAGAATCCCAACTATCTTTTTCTGGACCTGTATATAGGGCCGGAGGCGAGGCCGGGCACGCTCAGGATCCGCGTGGGGAGGGAAGGCGCGGCAACCTCCACCATGATCAGCTATCCGCTGGAGGCACGCAGGGCAGGCAAGGGCCAGCAGTTTGCACAGGGGGTTACTTCTGCCGACTTTATTTATTTTCTGATGCCCGACCGCTGGAGCAATGGCGATCCTTCCAATGACCGGATACGCGGTATGCGGGACCAGTCGCTGAACCGGGATTCGATCTTTCTACGGCATGGCGGCGATCTGCAGGGGATCCTCAATCATCTGGATTATCTGCAGGGACTGGGCGTCACAACCCTGTGGATGACACCCGTACTTGAAAATGATATGCCGGACCGGACGGAGCATGGCTATGCGTTCACCGATCATTATACCATCGAGCGCAGATTGGGCGGTGCCGCAGCCTACAAGGCGCTGAGCGATGCCTTGCACCAGCGGGGCATGAAGCTGATCCAGGACGCGGTGTACAACCATATCGGCGCTTACCATTTTCTGGTGCAGGACCCCCCGTCTCCCGACTGGCTTCACCAGTGGCCGGTTTTTACACAGACCAGCTACCGGGACCAGCCGCTGATGGACCCGCATGCGGCAGCCATCGACAAAAAGATCGTCAGCGACGGATGGTTCACCCCGCAGATGCCCGATCTGAACCAGGACAATCCCTTTGTCGCCAATTTCCTTATCCAACATGCCCTCTGGTGTGTGGAGACCTTTGGAGTGGATGGCTGGCGGATCGATACCTATATTTATTGTTCGCTGCCCTTTATGAACCGCTGCAACAGGGCGCTGACGGATGAATACCCCCGCATCACGATGTTCGGTGAGGCCTGGGTGCATGGAACGGCTAATCAGGCTTATTTCGTGGAAAATAATATTCAGGGGACGTTCAGGAGCAATCTCCAGGGGGTGGTGGACTTCCAGTGTAACTTTAACGGCATCGTGCCAGCGCTGACCGAAAATCCGGACAGCTCGGAAGGGGTGGATAAATTATACACGACGCTGAGCAACGATTTTCTGTATAAGGACCCCATGCGTAATGTGATCTTTCTGGATAACCACGATATGAGCCGGTTCTTTTCGCAGATGGGGGAGGATGTCGGCAAACAGAAGATCGGTCTGGAATGGCTGCTGACTGCGCGTGGGATCCCGCAATTGTATTATGGTACGGAGATCCTTATGAACGGGATCGACAATCCCGACGGATGGGTGCGGCTGGATTTCCCGGGTGGCTGGAAGGGAGACAAAAAAAATGCATTTACAGGGAAAGGCTTGTCCGCGGATGAAGCGGCCGTGCAGGACCTGGTCAGAAAATTGGGACAGTTCAGGAAGGCTTCTTCGGCCATCAGGACGGGCAGGATGATGCAATATCTGCCGGTGAAAGGGTTGTATGTTTATTTCCGGTATGACGACAAGGGGACGGTCATGTGTGTGATGAATACGAGAGCTACCGCCGCGACCATCGATTTTGGGAGGTATGCGGAAAGGACCGGTGGTTTTGTACAGGCTGCCGATGTCTTGTCGGGGACGCTGTATTCACTTTCAGCACAGGCGACGATCCCGGCGATGAAGATGTGGGTGCTGGAGCTGAAGAAATAGATCCTACAGCATAGTCGCCTGTATATATCTCCGCCCATATTTGCCCCAGTCCTTGAGGCTTTCCAGCATCGTTTGTTTGAGCGATGCATTGGTGACTTTCTTTCCTTTTACCGGAGCCGCCATTTCCGTCTCGCTGACGGGGACTGCCTGCACTTTGGTGGCAAACCAGGTGAGGTGTTCATGGGGCAACGCCACACCCAGGATCATACCGGGCAAGCCGGTAAACGATTCCGGACCTCCAGGGGTAATGATCTCATCGGTGTAAAAAGCAACCACATAAACAGAATCCATGATGATCGCGTTGGCTCGTCTGCACGCAAACCCGGCAATGACCCGGTTCTCATCGGTGATCTTCCAGCGGATGTTCCGGATGCTGTCCTGCACGAGGAACAGCTGCTCAAAAACTTTTTTCTGGCTGGCGCTCTTGTCTGCGGCCAGGTCTGACCAGATCACATTCTCTTCCGCCGGTTGCTGCCATAGCTTGTTATTATCGGGATTGTCCCTTCCTGGCTTGTACAGGGTTCTGTCGTGAGAAAAGACCAGGTTGAAATAAGAGGACTTGAACTGGGGCATCGTTTTCTTTTGCAGTTCCGACCAGGAATCATCGCCTTCCATCTGTGCATAGAGATTGATCTTCCTTTCGAATTCTATTTTCCCTTCCGAGAGAAAGATGGTATTCTGCGCATGAGCGCGTGGGGTCAGGAAGACCAGAAAGATGCTGGCCAGGCAGAAGGCGCGGGATACCGACGCGGATCCACGATGAGGGAGCGGGCGGTGCAGGCAAGGTAAAAATGAAAACATGGTACTGCTTTTTGCTGTGATGATGGTCTGTCTTTGTCAGTCCGGATCAGCGTCCGGCGGGAGCGGCTGTCCCTGCCTTGGTAAAGTTCCAGACTATCGAAAACATAAAATATCTTTTGATCGACAAATACGTATTCTGGCTTATAAAGTTACTGTTTACCGTCCGGTTAAAACCGATATTCTGGTTGAGCAGGTCATTCCCCGAGACCTTGACCAGCAGGACGTCGTTCTTCAGGAATTTTTTTCCGATCCATGCATTCAGAAGGGTAACATCGGTGTTGTTATCAAAGACGCTGGTTTTTTGCCGGATACTGATATCGGCGTCCCCGTGGATCTGGAATTTCAGGGGCAGGAAAATGTCCATATAAGGGTTGGCGCTGCCGGTCCAGTAGCTGGTGGTGATGCCCGTATTCACCGACGATACGCTCTGGGTGTAGGTAGCGGAAGCATTCAGGCCCAGCTCATACTTCTTTTCTTTTGATTTGCCGATATTGAACCCCATGGTATACCTGCCGCTGTTGGTAATATTCTGAACGTCGTTAACGACGCTGATGTTCCGGTCCTCGTTGAGATTACCGTTCAGGCCGATGTTCAGGCCCGGCCCCTTCCATTTAAAATAATAGTTCAGCCATCCATTAAAGGAATAATTGCCATTGACATTGATGGCCTGGGAGATCCTTTTCCCGGTACTGTCCACGGTGACCCTGTTGCTGATCGAGTTCTGGGTGGCGTTATAGGAGATACTCGCCCAGATATATCTTTCCGTCAGTACCTTATAGTCGAAGAAATTCAGGCTGGCCTCATTTCTGAACTGTGGTTTCAGACCGGGGTTACCGACCGTGATGTTCAGGGGATCTTCGTTGGTCAGCGTTGGCTGGATCTGCTGAATGGTTGGCTGGACCGTGCTGCCGTTGTACCGGAACCCAAGCCTGCGCTGATTGGTGAAGGCATAGGACAGGTTTGCCTGGGGATACCAGTTTACAAAATTCCTGCGGGATGAGGTATCCGCGTGGACATCGGTCTGGTTGAAACTGGTGATGCCGATATTACTGCCTGCGTTGAACCGGAGCTTTTTCTTTACCAGGCTATAGGAAAGGCCGCCCCGGTCGGTGAAGATATTAAAGCGGTAGTCGTTGCTGTAAAGCGAGTCGAGCACATCGTATTTCCCGCCCGCGGACCTGTTGAACGAATTCCTGTCCGAACTGGCATTATCCACTACGATCCCATAATTGGCGATAAGGGAGGAAGACGCCGATAAGGGCTCGGTATAGG
The DNA here is from genome assembly GCA_035317125.1 of Puia sp. Lineage (GTDB taxonomy): Bacteria > Bacteroidota > Bacteroidia > Chitinophagales > Chitinophagaceae > Puia. Next base: position 22,955 of record DATHHO010000163.1, on the reverse strand, counting down.
TAAGTTTTGTATCCAGCACCGAGGTCTGACTATGATAGTTTTTGAGCTGATCGTAGATCTGGTTGTCCGCCGGGCCGCCCTTGCTGTAAAAAAAGTTACTGGAATACAGGTGGCCATCCGTCGTGCCGTGGGTGTAATTCTCTTTTATATTAAAGGAAAGCGTCCTGCCTTTTTTAGCCAGCTTCTTACGCAGGAGGAGGTTGGCGTTGAACATACTGTTGTCCCCGGATGTCGAGACCGAGCGGGTGCCTTCATTGACCAGGGAGCTGTCGATGGCCCGCGCCTCCGTAGCATACCGGGTATCCGTTGTCTTGTGGTCATTGCCACCGTCTGCGCTGAGCTTCATGGAAAAGCTGGAATCGAACTGCATTTCATAGCTGACATTGCCCCTGTTGCGGACGATCTGGTTGTTGGACACGGAGGTCTGCCGGTTGTAATACAGGGTATCCGGCAGAATATATTCGGAATTGGCATTGCTGCTGTCTTTGATATTCAGCTGAAGGAATTTATAATTTCCGTTGATGGACTGGTGGTCGTCGTTCCATTTGGTGTTATAATGCACTCCCCCGGTGCGGACAGCGGGGAGGCCCTGCCCGTTGTACCTGCCGTCCCATCCTTCCAGCTCGTCGTTCTGGCCGTTGATCGTATAATATCCCATCGATTCATCGTATTCGGCATTGCCGGCATTGCTCTGCCCATAGTTGTCCCTTTCCTGCCAGTTGAGACCCGTCTTTCCCGTGTTGGATACGATGCCATAAAGGGCCAGCTTTTGTTTTTTCCGGAATGCGTTCAACATGACCTGCGCATCATAATAGCCATCCGTAGCGCCGCCGCCGCTGGCCCTGCCGAAATAGCCGTTCTTTTTGCTGTCTTTAAGTTTCAGGTTGATGGTCTTCGTCTTTTCTCCGTCATCGATACCCGTAAAAGCAGCCTGGTCGCTTTTTTTGTCATAGACCTGCACTTTGTCGATCATATCGGCGCGGAGGTTCTGTGTTACCAGCGTAGGATCGTCCCCGAAGAATTCTTCTCCGTCTACCAGGACTTTCTTAATGGCCTCACCCTGGGCCGTGATCTTGCCATTCTTGTCCACCTGGATGCCGGGCAATTTTTTCAGCAGGTCTTCCACCGTGGCGCCGGCCTGGGTATGAAAGCTGTCCGCCCTGAATTCGACCGTATCTCCCTTGATACGGATAGCCCCTTTGTTGCCGCTGACGACCACTTCCTCCAGCAGCTTGCTTTTCAGAATGAGCCCGATGGGAGGAAGGGTGACGGGCAGTGAATCCCTGACATTCACCTCATCCACAAAATCGGCATAGGAGGGGTAGGAGACCATGATCAGGAACTGGCCGGGCGGGATATTCTTCAGAAGAAAATTACCTCCTTTGTCGGTGCGGGTGAAGCGGACCATGATGGAATCGGACTTGCGCAGCAGAAGGACAGGGCTGTTGGAAAGATTCTTTTTTTCGATACTGTCCGTGACTTTGCCATGGACGAGGGCGGACTGGGCATAGGTTGTGCCAGTCAGCAGGAGAGCGATCAGGAGTAAGGCCGTTAGTTTTTGCATGGGGGCAGCGAGGTCTGCGTTTTTATTCGGGAATGGGTTGATCAACGCACGGGTTCATCAGCACGGTATTCATCGGTAAACAGCGGGGACGGATTGGCGCGGTAAAATATCCTGGAAAAAAGGGATATGCAAAACCTAACCCTTAAATTTACGTTAAAGACCCCTGTTGTTTCCCGTATCCCTGGATTTTCGGCTGAACAGAAGAGCAGGAATTTTCAAAAATCCATAAAGAATAAATAAAAAAAATTGGAAACACCACTCTCCCAGAAAAGATATGAAGAGATCCACTTCGTGGATTCGGAAAAGCCGGTCTGGAATTATTCTTTATTTACGGAGGAGGATATCCATAATTTCCAGAACGGTACCCATTACCGGCTGTACAACCACTTCGGCGCCCACCGGGAGGAAGTGCTGGGGAAAACCGGTTATTATTTCGCGGTCTGGGCCCCCAATGCCACTTATATTTCCGTGATCGGGCATTTCAACGAATGGAAGCCGGAGGCGCATCCCTTGTTCGTAAGGCTCGACCGTTCGGGCATCTGGGAAGGATTTATTCCCGGTGTGGCGAAAGGGGAAGCCTATAAATATTATATCAAAGGAGATAAGGGGCAGGCGCTGGATAAGGGCGATCCTTATGCCAATTACTGGGAGATGCGTCCCCATACGGCCTCCATCACCTGGGAGCTGGGTTATGACTGGAAGGACGCCGGCTGGATGAAGGAAAGAAAAAAGCATAATTCGCTGGATGCGCCCTGGAGCGTGTATGAGGTGCATCTGGCAAGCTGGATGCGGCCCGATAAAAACGATGAAGAGCGCTATAACACCTATGCGCAGATCCAGGAAAGACTGGTGCCTTACGTGAAAGAGATGGGGTTTACCCATGTGGAGCTGATGCCCGTGATGGAACATCCGTTCGACGGGAGTTGGGGCTATCAGGGCACGGGGTATTATGCGCCCACGTCAAGGTTTGGCAATCCACAGGGATTTATGGAGCTGGTGGATGCTTTCCACCGGGAAGGTATAGGCGTAATACTCGACTGGGTGCCGTCCCATTTTCCCTATGACGCGCATGGGCTGTATCTTTTTGACGGGGCCAATACTTATGAGTATGCCGATATGCGCAAGGGATTTCACCCGGACTGGAACAGCTATATCTTCAACTATAAGCGGGGCGAGGTGAAATCCTTTCTGATCAGCAATGCGCGATTCTGGCTGGACCGCTTCCATGCCGATGGCATGCGGGTAGACGCCGTAAGCTCTATGCTGAAGCTGAATTATTCCCGGAAGAAGGGGGAATGGGAACCTAATGAATACGGTGGTGATGGCAACCTGGAGGCGATCGCCTTTATCAAGGACCTCAATGAGACGATCTTCCGGGATTTCCCGGATGTGCAGACCATTGCCGAAGAAGCTACGGACTGGCCAGGTGTGAGCAAACCAACTTTTGCGGGGGGGCTGGGCTTTGGGATGAAATGGATGATGGGCTGGATGCATGATACGCTGGATTATTTCAAGACGGACCCTATCGGGCGGGGAAATCACCAGAATAAATTCAGCTTCAGCATGATGTATTATTATGACGAAAATTTCATGCTGCCGCTGAGCCACGACGAGGTCGTTCATGGCAAATCCCCGATGATCTATAAAATGCCGGGTGATGACTGGCAGAAATTCGCCAACCTGCGTTCCCTTTATACCTATATGTTCACGCATCCTGGAGGCAAGCTCCTGTTCATGGGCAATGAGTTTGGCTCCACCACGGAATGGAACTATAAGAGCGAGCTGCCGTGGGAGCTGCTGAAATACGACAGCCACCGGCTGCTCAAGGATTGTGTGCGGGACCTGAACAAACTGTTCACCGGAGAGCCCGCGCTGTATGAAAATCAGTTCTCGGTCTATGGTTTCGAATGGGTGGACCTGGACCACCGGGATGAAAGCGTGATCGTTTACCGGAGGAAGGGGAAGAACCCCGCCGACGACCTGCTGATCGTGCTGAACCTTACCCCGGTGGTGAGGAAGGACTGGAAGGTCTATACGCATGGAAAATCCGCATGGAAAGAGATCTATAACAGCGACGCCAAAAAATACTGGGGTACCGGCGATGTCTACAATCCATCGATCGGGGTGCGGCTGGTGGATAAGAGCGAAGATAAATATGAGATCAATCTTCAGCTGCCGCCGCTGGGTTCGCTGATCCTGAAATAAGGACTACATCCTTTCCGGCACACGGATGCCGAGGAGGGCCATGGCGGACTGCAGGACGGTAGCCGTCAGTCTCGCCGACTGAAGGCGAAGTTGTTTTTTCTCCGGCGTTTCGGCATTTCCAATAGAATGTTCACTGTAAAAAGAATTGAAGGTTTTGGCCAGCGCGAATGCATACCCGGCAATCACGGACGGGTTCATTTCTACACCGGCCTGTGCGATGACGGAAGGATATTTTTCAAGGGCGATGATCAGGGCCCTTTCGAGCGGAAACAGGCCGGAGGACTGAGTTGCGGTCGGGGCGGAGGATCCAGCACCGGATGTTGAATGGCCGGAGACCGTTGCGGATGAGGTTGCAGGAGCGGGATCCGATGTGGGATTGCCGGAGACGGCCGCGATGGGATCGGATGGGTCCGGGGCGGCGGCTTCTTTGCGCAGAATGGATCTTATCCTTGCGTGAGCATATTGTATGAACGTGGCCGTAAAGCCATGCAGGTCGATGGACTCTTCCGGGTTGAACAACATTCTTTTTTTCGGGTCCACACGGAGCAGGAAGAACTTGAGCCCGCCCAGACCGATGGTCTCATAGAGTTCCTTAAGTTCCGGAGCGTTAAAGCCTTCTGTCTTTCCCTGTTCTATCGTTTTCTTTTCCGATTCCTTTATCATTTCGTCGAGGATATCATCGGCGTCTACTACGGTGCCTTCACGGGCCTTCATCCTGCCATTTGGCAGCTCTACCATCCCATAGCTCAGGTGGAAGATGCCATCAGCAGATGGCAGTCCCAGCTTCTGACAGATCAGCTTCAGCACTTTGAAATGATAGTTCTGTTCGTCGCCGACCACGTAGACGCTCAGTCCGGCATGATATTCCTCGTATTTATTGACGGCAAGCCCGATATCCTGCGTGATATAGACCGCTGTTCCATCCTTTCGCTGCACGATCTTCTGATCCAGACCATCGGCGGTGAGATCGATCCATACGCTGCCGTCTTCCTTTTTAAGGAAAACGCCTTTACCGAGACCGTATTCCACGAGCTGTTTGCCCAGCAGATAGGTCTCACTTTCATAGTAGGTCTTGTCGAAATCGCTGCCGATCCTTTTATAGGTCACGTCAAAGCCTGCATAGACCCAGCTGTTCATCGTCTTCCATAAGGCAATTACCTCCGGCTTGCCAGCTTCCCAGTCAACCAGCATCTGCTGCGCGCCTTTCATGATCGGGGCTTGTTTCTCCGCTTGCTCTTTGTCCATTCCGGCAGCCACGAGTTCTTCCACCTGACTTTTGTATTCCGTGTTGAACAGCACATAGTAATCGCCTACGAAATGATCTCCCTTGATGCCGGTGCTGGCAGGGGTGGCGCCGTTTGCAAAAAGCTGCCAGGCGATCATGCTTTTACAGATATGGATGCCGCGGTCGTTGGCGATGCAGGTCTTGACGATATCGTATCCGTTGGCCTTGAAGATCTCGGCTACGCTCCATCCCAAAAAGTTATTCCGGAGATGGCCGAGATGAAGGGGTTTGTTCGTATTAGGAGAGGAATATTCCACCATGACCTTCTGCCCGTTCTTTTCTTTTCTTCCAAATTCAGCGTTATCACATTGCATTCCGAGGAAATGAGCCCAGTAGCCGTCTGTTATCGAAAGGTTAAGAAATCCTTTGATCACATTAAAATCTGATAAAAAACCGGAATGTTCTTTCACCAGAAATTGTCCCAGTTCATTACCCAATGCTTCGGGTGATTTCTTCAGCTCTTTGATAAAAGAGAATAACACCACCGTATAATCGCCTTTAAATTCGGGCTTTGTCTCGTTCACCAGGATATTTTCCGGTGCGATCGTATATTGAAAAAGATCCAGAAGAGCCTGTGCGGTCACTGTCCTGATCTGGCTGGTTATATCCATTTTTCGGCTGATTGGCTGCAAAAGTAGTGAAGTAGCCGCTAAAAAAACGCCTGTTTTAAGTATATTTGGCGCTATATTCAGGATCAGATGGCGAAAAAGTGGATCATATCCTTTATTGATTTTTTCTACCCCATTTTCAGGAGGGTCATGCCCCTGCAAACCTTCCGGTATGCGGCCTGCGGCGGGACCAATGTTTTTGTCGACATCCTTGCTTTCTCCATCAGCTATAATTTCATTCTGCACAAGCAGGATGTGAATCTTGGCTTTATGGTCTTCAAGCCTTATATCGCCTCCATCATCATGGCTTTCTGCGTCAGCTTTCCCACAGGGTTCTTTCTGATGAGGAATATCGTCTTCACGGAATCCACGCTGCAGGGACGGGTGCAGTTGTTCCGCTATTTCGTGCTGGTGATCATCTGTCTGCTGCTGAACTATATCTTCATCAAGCTGTTCGTGGAGCGCTGGCATATTTATCCTACCATGGCGAAGATCCTCACCACGATCATCGTAGTGACCTTCAGTTACCTCACGCAGAAGAATTATACCTTCAAGGCCGAGCCGCAGAAGCCGAACTAGCAAGCCGGATCCCTGTGGGGCGGAGACCTACCGGCCAGGATGGCCCCTGCGGATGAGCAGGTTTGTCATTGCCTGATCATCCCATTGGCTTTGGCTGGGTCATGCTGAACCAGTTGCCGAGCCCATCGGTGATCACCGCCTCTATACCATAGAACTGTTCTTTTGGCGCCGACTTGAATACCACTCCCTTTGCTTTCAGCTCTTCATAGGTAGCGAGGCAATCAGGCGTCTGTAATACGCCAGCGCCCAATGCGCCTTTGGCAAGCAGGACATTAAAAGCATTTCTGGTCTCTGCATCGGGATACATGGATTCGTGCGGGGTTAACAGGGCAATCTCGAGGTCGGGCTGCTCCGGGGCCGAGACGGTCAGCCAGCGGAAGCCGTTCTCCATTTTGGCATCCGTGTGGACGGTGAACCCCAGTTGTGTGACATAGAAATCGTATGCTTTCTGCTGGTCTTGTACAAATAGCGTCACATGGGATAGTCTTGTGATCATAAAAGATGATTTTAGAAAATAAAGCTAGGGGATTGAGCGGGAATGCGCTTCTTGAATCTTGCTATTGTTGGGGAGGCGGGAAGACTGCGGGGGGCTGAATTTCACTGGAGCCCCTGGGCGCAAACAAAAAACACTGAGGAATGAAGGATCTGGGCTGCTGCCTGACCTCTTTTTCTCTGATCAGTGCTTTCCTGCGATAGAATTGTGGCGCGAAGCCGGATACCTTTTTGAAAAGAGCGCTGAAGGACCCGATGCTTTCAAACCCGACATTATTGCAGATATCGGAAATACTGAGCTCTTTTTCTGTCAGCCATTGCCGCGCCTGCCGGATTCTTTTCTGGGTAAGATACTGATGGGGCGTTTGGCGGTAGATCCGGGTGAACAGCCGGTGAAAATGATACCGTGACAGGCAGGCTTCTCTGGAAAGGCGGTCCAGGTCGATGGGTTCATGAAAGTTCTTATCCATGTACCACTTGGCCGTTATGATCTTCCGGTATGTCTCGGGTGTAATTGGCATTAAAGCTAAATTAATCATTGCCTGTCAAAGTTTTACAAAAACCTTCCTGGCATAATTTTAGGGGCATGGCAGCGAGGAAAACGAATGCTATGATCTCTGTAATTATACCCGCCTTAAATGAAGAGAAGACCATCCGCAACGTTATCCAGCAGGCCAAACGGAATACTGGAGTGACCGAGATCATCGTGGTCGATAGTCTTTCTGTGGACAATACGGTGGCCGAGGCCAGAATGGAAAACGTAAAGGTGATCACCAGCACCGGATCCGGAAAAGGGGATTCGATGCGGGAAGGGATGCTGATGGCTACCAATGAGCTGCTCGTCTTTATGAACGCCGATATACCGGATTACCCCAGCGATATTGTTATGAAGCTGACGGAACCACTGATCCGGGGAGAAGCGGATTTTGTAAAATCCTATTTTGAAAGACAGGCCGGCCGGGTCGCCGAGATCATGGTGAAGCCGATGCTGGAATTCTTTTTCCCGCATTTACTCCAGTTCCGTCAGCCCCTCAGCGGATTGATCGCCGGACGGAGATCCTTTTTCGAGAAAGTGGAATTCGATAATGATTACGGCGTGGATATAGGCCTGCTGATCGATATGCACAATGTAAAGGCCAGGATCGCGGAGGTATGTATCGGCGAAATCGAGAATGACATGCAGCCCTTGCATGTACTGGGCAGGATGGCCAAGCAGGTGGCCAATGCTATTTTCAAGCGGGTGAATATCTTTTACAGCCACCGGAGGGAGGATGAGGAAGATCCGGCCCAGATGATGCGGGAGCAGGTGGAATTCGCATTGAGGGAGACCGGTCGTAATCCGAAGAAAATGATCGTGTTCGACATGGACCATATTCTGTTGCAGGGTAGCTTTATACAGGCGGCGGCCGAGAAATTCGGATTTAAAAAAGAGCTGGAGGATATCCTTTCCCAGCAGAAAAGCAATTTTATCCGGACACAGAAGATAGCCCGTTTACTGGAGGGCAGGACTTTTGCCGAACTCATCCATGTGGTCGAGTCCATTCCCCTGATCGGCGATGCGGTGCAGGTGGTCCGGGAATTGCAGGTAAAGGGCTATGTCTGTGGGATCATCAGCGAGAGTTATCATTGCATCGCCAATCATATCCGGAATATGCTGGGCCTTGATTTTACGCTTGGAAATGAGCTGGAATTCCAGAAAAGCGTGGCTACCGGGGAGGTTAAGATCCCCTCCCAGCTCCTGAAGGATAAGTTCAGCCAGTGCGAGCACGATCATTGCAAATCAAATATGTTCCAGTATATCCTGCACCGGTTCGGGATCAGTCTGGCCGATGCCGTGGCAGTCGGGGACGGCGAAAGCGATGTCTGTATGGTCAAAATGGCGGGTACGGGCATTTCCTTTAATTCCACGACAGGATCTCTTGACGAGGCGGCGGATTACGTATTCCGGGAGCAATCCCTGAAACCCGTCCTTGGGGTGATCAGATAGAGACTGCCATTTTTTCATCTTTTCTTCCATGGCACAATGATTGTCAATCTCCTCTGAACAGATTCTACTAACCTTAAAATCATATAAATTATATGGGAAAAATCATAGGAATCGACCTTGGAACAACCAACAGTTGTGTGGCCGTCCTGGAAGGCAATGAGCCTGTCGTGATAGCCAATGATGAAGGCCGCCGTACGACGCCGTCGGTAGTGGCTTTCCTTAAAAATGGCGAAAGAAAGGTTGGCGATCCCGCCAAACGGCAGGCGATCACCAACCCGGTGAACACGATCATGTCCGTAAAGCGGTTCATGGGCCGGCGTTTCGATGAAGTGACCAATGAGATCAGCCACTGGAGCTATAAAGTGGTCAAAGGTGACAATAATACCGTACGTATTGACATAGATGGGCGTCTTTATACCCCACAGGAAATATCCGCCATGATCCTTCAGAAAATGAAGAAAACGGCTGAAGATTACCTTGGACAGGAAGTAACGGAGGCCGTCATCACGGTGCCTGCCTATTTTAACGATGCGCAGCGCCAGGCTACGAAGGAAGCCGGTGAGATCGCCGGACTGACCGTTCGTCGTATCGTGAACGAACCCACGGCTGCCGCTTTGGCCTATGGTCTGGATAAAGCCGGTAAAGATGAAAAAATTGCCGTATTCGACCTTGGCGGGGGTACTTTCGATATATCGATCCTTGAATTGGGGGACGGGGTATTTGAAGTAAAGTCCACCAATGGCGATACCCATCTTGGTGGGGATGACTTTGATAAAGTGGTCATGGACTGGCTTGCCGATGAATTCAAAAAAGATGAGAATACGGACCTGCGGAAGGACCCTATGGCTCTCCAGCGTCTGAAGGAAGCTTCCGAAAAAGCGAAGGTGGAATTATCCTCCTCCAGCGAAACGGAGATCAACCTGCCTTATATCACCGCAGTGGATGGCGTTCCCAAGCATCTGGTCAAAAAACTGACCCGGGCTAAGTTCGAGCAGTTGTCGGACACCCTTTTTGAAAGGTGTCTTAAGCCCTGCGAACAGGCGCTGAAAGATGCAGGCCTCGACGTTTCGAAGATCGACGAAGTGATCCTGGTAGGAGGTAGCACCCGTATCCCCAAGGTACAGGAGATCGTCGAAAAGTTCTTCGGGAAGAAAGCCAACAGGAGCGTTAACCCGGATGAGGTCGTCGCTATCGGAGCAGGCATACAGGGAGCCGTATTATCCGGCGAAGTAAAGGATGTGCTGTTGCTGGATGTTACCCCGCTGTCGCTGGGTATCGAAACGATGGGTGGTGTAATGACCCGTCTGATCGAATCCAACACGACCATTCCCACGAAGAAATCGGAGACCTTCTCCACAGCCAGCGATAACCAGCCAGGCGTGCAGATCCATGTCTTACAGGGCGAGCGTCCGCTGGCCACGCAGAACAAGAGCCTCGGGACCTTCAATCTCGATGGCATCCCGCCGGCACCGAGAGGATTGCCCCAGATCGAAGTGACCTTCGATATCGACGCCAACGGGATCCTGCATGTAGCCGCGAAGGATAAGGGCACAGGAAAAGAACAGAAGATCCGCGTCGAAGCCGGCAGCGGTCTCAATAAAGAAGAAGTAGAAAAAATGAAGGCCGAAGCCCGGGCAAATGAAGCCACCGACAAGGCTGCCAGGGAAAAGATCGACAAGATCAACCAGGCCGATAGTCTCGTATTCCAGACGGAAAAACAGCTGAAGGAATATGGCGACAAGATCCCGGCCGAAAAGAAAGCCCCGATCGAAGCCGCTCTTAATAAGCTCAGAGATGCGCACAAGTCGCAGGACGTAGCGGCTATCGATGCAGCTATGACGGAAATGAATACGGCCTGGACGGCGGCTTCCGAAGAAATGTACAAGGCAACCCAGGATACCGGAGCGGGCGCACAACCCGGCGCAGAAGCGCATGCGGGGGCGGGTCAGCCACATGGAGCGAATGGAAGTGAGAATGTGACGGACGCGGAGTTTGAAGAAGTGAAGTAAGAAGAGTTGAATATACTATAAAAGAGAAAGCCCGGCGAGTACCGGGCTTTCTCTTTTATTATTGTTCGAACAGTATGGTCAATAGCTGACAGACTGCCTTTGCCTCTCTGGCATCCAGCACACCTATCTTTTTCTTAAGCCTGGTCTTGTCGACCGACCGAAGCTGATCCAGCATGATTTCGCCGCCTTTATTATCAAAATCGGTGGAAACCCTGCTTGGATAACCTTTTATCGTGGAGGTAAGCGGCGCTACAATGACGGTGCGCAAATGATTATTCAGGACGTCAGGCGAAATGATCACTGCCGGGCGTGTCTTTTTGATTTCGGCTCCTTTCGATGGATCAAACTGGATCAGCCATATGTCGAATCGTTTCATTGCCCGAAAAATTTATCTTTGCTCCTGATCTACCAGGTCCAGTCTTCATCTGCCTTTTCAGAAACTTCGTCGGACCATACTGATCTTTCTGGTTTAAGGCCAGCCTTCGCGGTTTTCTTAAATTGCTTTGCCCAGGAGGAACGATCCAGATTTAAGGGGATGTCTCTTGATGCCTGAGCGATTACAATAGTGCCGTCTTTAACTTCGATAGTGACTTCTTTGGATGAAGTAACACCCGCCAGTTGAAGCAATTTTTTATTCAGTATAACTCCAAAAGAGTTTCCAATTTTTGTCAGATGGGTAACCATGAGCAAATGTTTTAACAAAAATAGTAAATCGTTATAACATTTAACAGAAACTATGGTAATTCCTCAGGCAAATTTAGTAAAAGATCAAATCCGAATTTGAAGAAAGTGGGTGTTGGCGATATGGGACAGAAGAAGCAAGCAGTTATGCAATATCTTGCTGATCAATAACATATCTTTCTATTAACAAACTCTTAGCTTTTCGGTCTTGCATATCCGGGAAAATATCGTACCTTTGCACTCGAATCATTGATTCATTTGAGCAGTCTACCTGCTTGCCATCGGAATAAGTTTAAATCCTACACTTTCTTTTCAGACGATTCTTCAGTGTGTTTTTTATTCTTTCAGTTTGCTCAAAATCAAATCGTAATTTTTAAATACAGATACATTATGAAAAGTGATGTCATGCAATCTATTGTCCGGATGGAACCAAACGTTCTCCGACAATTAGTGACGGAAGTAAAAGAAACAGTAGCAATGGATGTTGAGTTCGCAAAACAAAACAACAACTCCTTCGGAGTCGTAGACCTGTGGAATATCCGCAAGAACAAGAGGTCTGCGGGACGCGGACGCGGCGCAAAACGCGGCGGTATAGTTACCGGCATCAGCTTTTAACGGCTGATTCAACTACTGATATACGTTATTTCTGTAAATAGACTTTTGACGACAAATCCCTGCAGGATATTTCTGCGGGGATTTTTTATTGCGGATATGCCATTAAATGATCTCCATTTTCTCCATCAGGAAAGAGGCGTTGCGGTTCCTGGCGATGCCGCGTTGCAGCAGGTAATTGAAATGAAGCTCGCCCTGTTCGATGACGCTCTCGAAGCAGTAATTAGTGATAATGCCGAGCATCTCGCTTTCCAGTTTACCGAGACTCAGGTCATGCGTGGCGAACAGGGAAAGGCAGTTATACTGTAACAATTTACGGATGAATTTTTCCGATCCGTATGTCTTATCCTCGGAGTTGGTGCCGCGCAGGATCTCGTCGATGAGGACGAGGGAGGGAAGGCCGCTCTGCAACCGGTGGATGATCTGCTGGAGCTTTTTCAGCTCCGCCATGAAATAGGAGGTATGTTCCTGCAGCGAATCGCTGACCCGGAGCGAAGACAATATCTGCATGGGGGTAAAGGAAAAAGAAGCGGCGCAGACGGGGGCTCCGCATTGCGCAAGCAAAAGGTTTACTCCGGTCGTCCGGAGGAAGGTTGTCTTTCCCGACATATTGGACCCTGTTATGAGCAGAAGGCGTTCGTTGCTGCCGGTCACGAAATCATTGGGCACCCTCTCTTCAGCGGGGATCAGCGGATGAGCCATTTTCTCCGCCCTGATAAGCAGGGAAGTATCATCCACCGGCAATGGGTAGTTGTTATCCGGGTTGTTGAATGCGAAAGCCGCAAGGGAATTCAGGCATTCGATGCTGCCAACGGCCTCTACCCACTGTGGAAAATCCTTCCTGTTGGCCTCCTTCCAGTTTTCCAGCGCGATCATCACCTGAAGATCGTAGAGCAGGAAGCTGTTCAGGAAGATATTCACGAGCAGATTGAGACGCTGATCGAAGAACGAGGAGAGCTGGGACAGGCGCCGGATCGCCGTATGGGCCTTGCCGGAACTGTGGAGCAGCTGTTGCAGCAGACCGGAGCCTGCGCCGTCCGTCGTGTTGAATACGGCAAGGATCGCCGCATACTGATTGAGGATCGCCTGCTTCCTGCTGATGAGGGCATGCTGTTCCGATATATAAGCGCTGAAAGAACGGTTGAGGATCCAGCTGACGGCTACCCCGGCAACAAGCGGCACAAAATTACCCGTGTCCAGATAAAGGAGGGTGCCGCCGATATTCCAGACGATGAGGATCCACCGGAAGGCCAGCAGTCCTTTGCGGCGGAGTAGTCTGGGTTCGGTTGCGAGCCAGCCAGCCAGTCCGTAGAGATTGCCCTCCTTTTCGCCGGTCAGCAGGCCGTGGGCTGTCAGGAGCTGACGTTTGTCCGTCTGTGGCACCAGCGTGCGCAGGGCCGCCTGCTGGTTTTCAATATCCGTGCAGGACTGAAGCGGTTGTTTGAGCAGGCCCGCCAATTTTTCCGAACCGTGACTGGTGGTCGTTCTGTTCAGCATATGAAAGAGCGAGCTCCTGCCGAAGATATCCAGGTCATCGAGATAGCTGTCGCCATTGAGATGCGGCTGGCCATCGGGAAAGCCGTTTGGCCCATTGGCCAGGACGCCAAGCTCATTGCTGTTGACAAAAAGTAATTGCTCCAGCAGGGCCCGGTGATCTCTCAGCCTCAGGGTCAGCAGGATCAGAAAGATAAAGGCGGCCAGAGAGATAAGGGCGATAAATAAAAGGGGCCAGGCAAAGGCCTTTATCAGGAAATATCCGGCGAGGATCAGGCCCGAGAAGGAGATCAGCCGCAGCAGTGCGATCAGGTTCAGTCTTTTCTGGACCGTGCTCAGCTGGGTGGAATAATGGGCGATCTTTCCCTTATAAAATGGAAGTGGGGACGTGTCGGATGCAAGCCCTGAAGCGGCGGTTGCGCGGGAGCCCGTGCCAGATGGAAGGGAATCCATTTACATGATATCCATCGCCTTCACAAAGAATGTGCAGACAAACGGTAAAATAAGGGTCAGGTATTCAAATTTTGTAGCGATGGCCAGGATCAGTCCCGCGGCGGAGATGAAAAACAGGAGCCAATATAATCCGGTATATTTCTTTTGCTGTTCCATGGGTTGTAAACTTTGTGCGAAAATAGGATAAATGGATCAATAACCAAAGCGAAAACAGTGTGTATCTGTCAGTAAGGAGCCTTACCTTTACGATCCTTTTCGATCTTGCAGGCCATCGGTGAAATACAAAAGAAATGACAGGTTGACACATTCGGAATTTTTAGTATAAATTAGCTGGTTAGTTAATGTAAAAAATACACATTGGTAGAGATACAGCCTAAAGTGAAAATCGATTTTTACCTGAGATTCTATACCCGTGTCGGTCAATCCTTATTCATATCGGGAAATACCCGGGCTCTCGGGATGGATGATCCCGCTAAAGCAATGCCCATGCAATATATGAACGGTGAGTTCTGGCATGGGAGCGTGGAGGCGCCGGATGAACAGGCTGGTCCGTTGCGTTATCATTATCTGCTGCTCAACGAAGATGGAACGATAACCGCGGAGTGGGGGGATGACAGGGTGATCCTCTGGAATGAGCCTGCCATCGAAGAGATCGAAGTCATCGACACCTGGAATTATGCCGGGGAATATGAGAATGTTTTTTTTACCTCTCCCTTCCGCAAGATATTGCTGAAGCACACGGAGTCTGCTGCTAAAAACAAGCCTGCCCTGGCGTGGACCCATATTTTCAGAATCAAGGCTCCTTTATTAAAAAAAGAGGAATCGATCTGCCTGCTGGGCAGCGGGAACGCTCTGAAGGACTGGAATGAAGATGTACCGCTGGTGTTGGCACTGGAAGAGAATTGGTGGACGCTCCGGCTGAACATTCCCAAGGAATCATTTCCCATCGAATACAAGTACGGCGTCTGGAATGAAAAGGACAGGCAATTCGTTCAGTATGAGAATGGCGCCAACCGGGTGCTGCATGGCGACGCCAGAAAGAAGAAGATCAATATCCTTCACGATGGCTTTGTGCATCTGCCAAATGATACCTGGCGGGGGGCCGGGGTTGCCATTCCCGTATTCAGTCTGCGGAGTAAAAAATCCTTTGGGGTCGGGGAGTTCTCCGATCTGAAAGGGCTGGTGGACTGGTCGAGGAAATGCGGGCTCAAAGTTGTACAGATCCTTCCCGTGAATGACACCACCGCCAACCATAGCTGGCAGGATTCCTACCCGTATGCAGCCATTTCGGCCTTTGCCCTGCATCCGCTGTACCTTAACCTTGAAAAGGTAGCCGGCCGTAAATTTGCCGATCTCATCAAACCTCTCCGCAAGAAACAAAAAGAGCTGAATGAATTGCCGGAAGTGGATTACGAGCAGGTGATGAAGATAAAACTCCTGGCCGTCAGGGAATTATTCGAATTACAGAAAGAGGAATTTCTCAAGGATAAGGAATGGTTGGAATTTTTCGCCCTGAACAAGCATTGGCTGGCTCCCTATTCGGCATTCTGTTATCTGAGGGATAAAAATGGGACACCTGATTTTTCTGCCTGGAAATCAAACAGCCGTTACGACAGAGAGGCCATCGAAAAATACGTCGCACCGGGTACCCGGCATTATAATTCCATTGCCCTGCAATATTTCATGCAATACCATCTGCACCTGCAGTTGCGGGATGCCGCCGACTATGCCCATAAGCATGGTATTGTCATGAAAGGGGATATCCCCATCGGAATCTACCGGTATAGCTGCGACGCCTGGATCGAGCCACGTCTGTATCATATGGAGCTTCAGTCCGGGGCGCCTCCGGATAATTTTGCGATCAAGGGGCAGAACTGGGGCTTCCCTACTTATAACTGGGAAGAGATGGCAAAGGATGGGTTCGCATGGTGGAAGAAAAGGTTCGGGCAGATGAGCAATTATTTCGATGCCTTCCGGATCGATCATATCCTTGGTTTTTTCCGTATCTGGTGTATCCCGAGGGAATCCGTACAGGGGATCATGGGGCATTTCGATCCAGCCATTCCTGTGAAGCGGGGTGAGTTCAATGACCGGGGAATATGGTTTGACCATGACCGGTATACGAGGCCTTATATCAACGAAGCGGTGATCTGGGAGATATTCGGCAACGAATCCGACTGTGTGAAAACCGAATTTCTGCAACCGACAGGGAATGGTTTCTATGAACTGAAACAGCCATTCGATACACAGCATAAAGTGGAGGATCATTTCAGTCTGATAGAGCGAACAGAACAAACGGCCAGGCTACAATCCGGGTTATCCGATCTGATCTCCAACCTGATCCTGCTGGAAGTAGAAGGTTCGGGCGGCCAGCAATTCCATTTCCGTATCTGTATGGAACGCACCTCTTCCTTCCGTTATCTGGAATGGAATACCCAGCAGCAGCTACGGGAGCTGTATCTCGATTATTTCTTCAGGCGTCAGGATGAGTTCTGGAAAAAGCAGGCCCTCCAAAAATTACCCGCCCTCAAACGGGCTACCAATATGCTGGTCTGCGGCGAAGATCTGGGTATGGTGCCGGACTGTGTACCGGATACCATGAAGCAACTGGGCATCCTCAGCCTCGAGATCCAGCGTATGCCGAAAAATCCATCAAGGGAGTTTTCCAATCTGGCAGAATCGCCATACCTGTCTGTCGTTACGCCTTCGACGCATGATATGAGCACGATCCGGGGCTGGTGGGAGGAAGATCATCCGATGATCCAGAAATTCTTCAACCAGGAGCTGGGCCAGTGGGGAGAAGCGCCCTATTTTTGTGAGCCCTGGATCAACAAGGCGATCGTATTGCAGCATTTGCATTCACCGGCCATGTGGAGTATTTTCCAGCTACAGGATATCATGGGAATGAGCGAGCAGTTCAGGCGGGAAAACCCTCACGACGAGCGGATCAATGTTCCGGCCGATCCCCATCATTACTGGCGGTACCGGATGCATATCGGGCTGGAGGAGCTGATCAAAGAAAAGGAATTTATCCAGGAGCTGAAAGGATATGTCGAGAGCAGCGGGAGATAGGGTACGCGGCGGGCGAGGCGACCCTGAAGCTTCACCAGGGGGCCGGGTCTTGTCAGTGAAGAAACCGCCTAGAACTTTGTAAACAGCTGCACCAGTTGCGTGGTCCCCTGTCTGCCGGTGACCTTCAGGAAATAGCTGCCGTTCTTCAGATCGGATACGGTCAGCGAATGCTGATTGAGCCCCGCCGACAACTGCTGCTGGCTGTTCAGGACCAATGCCCCGGACAGACTGAAGATCTGCACATCCACAAGGTCGGCCGAAGCGCTGGTGACCGTATAATTCAGAACAGAAAGAGTCGGATTTGGAAATACCTGCATTTTAGCGGAGGAAGCTGCACCCACCATTCCGATGCTGATCACTTTCGAATACCTCGCGCCTCCATCGATATCGACCTGCCGCAACCGGTAATTGTTGCTGCCGCTCAACAAGCCATAATCTGTAAAATTATATTCATTGGAGGAGCCGTTCTTTGCGGCTACTACACCGACTGAATCGAAGGGTCTGCCATCGGATGATCTTTCGACGACGAAGTATTTGTTATCCGTTTCGTCCGTAGTCATCCAGGTGAGCAGGGCGGCATTTTCTTTTAATGCGCCGGTGAAGCTTACCATCTCCAATGGCAGAAGAGCGGACACGGTCAGCGATTTTGAATAAGATGCCATGGTACAGGTACCATTTCCCACATTCACACTGACGGTCTTTGTTCCGATGCTGCTGTACGTAATGCCCGTGGGCGTGTTCGAAGTGGAGGTAGACGGAGTGCCGCCGCCTGGAAAGCTCCAGTTGTAGCTGACACCGGATGAGGGAGCGTTGTTCACGAAAAAATTATTCGGCGATCCTACAGCGGTGGTGGCCGGTGCATGGATGGAAAGGGTATTCGAGGAGGACACCGACAGCATGATATTGGAGATCAGGACCCCATAGGTACTTGTGTTGTTGTAGTCGGTAAATTGAATGTTTACTTTTTTATCCGGAGAGCCGGCAGGAATGGTGACCGTATAATTGTAAGCATGGAGGTCCCAGGAAGTATTGTTGAAGGTCTGGTTCTGGTTTACATAATTTGTCCCTGAGCTGGTGCCGGTTACCTTTATCTGGATGCCCGGAGTGGCAGGGGTGACAGGATCGATCCTCCGGCTGCCCGAGTACGTGAACGTATAGGTAAGACCGGGTATGACACATACCTGCTGGTTTATACAACGTTCCACATCGATCTCCGTAACATATAAAGAGCTGCTGGGACCACCATAGGTGGACTGGGGATTTATTTCATACGAACAACCGGTGCTCCAGCCTCCGAACGATCCTCCCGCAAAATCGGAATTGACGACCAGATTCTGGGCTGGCAAAAGGGTAGAGGCGGTTAAAAGAAGGACGGCAGACAGCGTCAGACGAAGACTTGTCTTCACACGTGGGTTATAAATGGTTTTCATCGGGTACGATTAAATGGACAAGGGCTATAACGGGAAATTCGTACCAATTCTTATCCATTTGATTATTAAATATTTACGTCGAATATCCAAGGGAATTATTCCAAAAATGGGAGTATTTCTCTCTTAAAGAGGAGGCAATCCGGAGAAGATGGGCTGGCGGAGCAGAAAACTGGAAGGCGGCGTTTATATTTGCGGATGAATTGCACTTATCATGCTTATAATCTGGCCTTCCGGCATCCATTTACTATTTCCCGGGGAACAAAGACCCACCAGCCCACGCTGATCGTCGAACTGGAATATATGGGGCTGAAAGGATATGGAGAAGCCCCGGCGATCAGCTATTATCATATCCCCGTCGAAAAGATGATCGCCGATCTGGAAGAGAAAAAGGCCTTTGTCGAGAAATTTGCCTTTATGAGCCCCGAGCGGTACTGGCATTATCTGCATCATCTGTTCCCCCAGAACTCTTTCCTGGTCTGCGCGCTGGATATGGCCGCCTGGGATCTGTATGGCAAACTGAAGCAGAAACCTTTATACGATCTCTGGGGAATGGACCCTGGAAAAGGGCCGGTGACCGACTATACCATCGGCATCGACACGGTCGATAAAATGGTCGCCAAAATGAAGGAAATGCCCTGGCCCATCTATAAGATCAAGCTGGGCGTCGAGGACGATATAAAGATCATGCAGGCTCTGCGGGCTCATACGGATGCAGTCTTCCGGGTGGATGCCAATGCCGGCTGGACGGCTGGGGAGGCGCTGGATAAAATACCCAGGCTGAAAGAACTGGGAGTCGAATTTGTAGAGCAGCCGCTGGCGAAAGAGGACTGGGAGGGAATGAAGACCTTATACGGGCAATCTTCTTTGCCGCTGATCGCCGATGAATCCTGTGTGCAGGAAGAGGATGTGGAAAAATGTGGAGGATATTTCCATGGCATCAATATAAAGCTGACCAAATGCAGTGGTATCACACCGGCCCGCAGGATGATCGCGACAGCCAGAGCGATGGGTATGAAAGTAATGGTAGGTAGCATGAACGAGAGCACACTGGGAAGCGCGGCTATCGCGCAACTCCTGCCGGCGCTGGATTATGTCGATATGGACGGACCGCTGCTGCTGCGGGAAGATCTGGCCACCGGCATCAGAATGGAGCATGGGAAAGTGACCCTGCCGACGGCGCCCGGACTGGGTGTTGAGTACACCGGGCTGTATGCCCGTGACTAAGAGAACAACTGTAAGATGGACGGTTATTAAGTGTAAACAAATATATTTTGCAAATAGTTTTTTAAAAAAGCATTGCTAATTGACAGAATGGGTTTAACTTTCCTTTAACACTACAAGGAAACGATTGTACAGACCCATGAGAGAGATTGACGCCATACTGGAACTACAGGAGCGCATTGCTTTATACGAAGACATGAAGGCCTATGGCCAGCTGTATGATTTTTTATATGGTGGACTGCACCGGCTGGCCCTTTCGATCGTTAAATCAAATGAAGTCGCAGAAGAGATTGTCTCTGACGTCTTTATCAAGGTCTGGCAAATACGCGGCAAGCTGATGGAAATAGAACATCTCCGGGTATATCTTTTCACGATAGCCAAGAATTTCTCTCTCAACTATATTACAAAGAATTACAAAAACCTCACGGTAAGTCTGGACCATCTCGATATCGAAGCCGTGGTGGAATTCAACGGTCCTGCGGAAATGTGCATTTCGGCAGATATCGTCCGACAGCTCAGGAAGGCCATACAGCAGCTGCCTCCGCAATGCAGGCTGATCTTTCAGCTGGTGAAAGAGGAGGGGCTGAGATATAAAGAGGTGGCGGCCATCCTCGGGATCTCACCGCTGACCGTCCGGAATCAGCTGGCTATCGCCGTCCGTAAGATCGGTGAGGTCTTGCCCGCCTGGCTGCAGTCCCCGGTCTATTTTTCCAGCAAGTTCTCCCATTCCTGAATTATTCCCGTTTTCCTTTTGGTACATACGACCCTGGATCCTTGTCTAAGGGGATATAGCCCCCAATTTATGCAGGAAGATCAAGTATGGTTACTCGTCAGTCTCAAGCTCTCCGGTGAGGCGACGGAACAGGAGCTGGCAGAACTGGATGTCCTCTTACGGCAAGATCCCGAGCTGGGATTGCGTGTGGATATACTCCGGAATGTCTGGCAGGAAAAACACGCCGGCTTTCCCGGAAAGAAAGAAGATGCGCTGAACAAGCACATGCAACGGCTGAGCAATCATTTCTCCGAGCCGGTGCTGGCCTATGAATCAGATGGGTCCTCCGATACTGAGCCGGCTGCAGAAGAGCCGGTCGTCGTTGCTATACAAAATCGCAGGTGGCTCTGGATCGTGAGCGGAGCGGCCGCGGCCGTGATCGCTTTTTTCCTTTTTGGGGGGAAGCTGTGGCTGCTGCCCGTGAAGCGGGGGTATATTAAAGAGGACAGGCTGAGCGCGCAGAATACCGTCAGCACCAAGCGGGGCTCCAAGTCAAAAGTTCAGCTGCCGGATGGCTCGCAGGTATGGCTGAATGCGGACAGCAGGATCACGTATGATGAAAGTTTCCAGGGCGCCTCCCGTGAAGTACAGCTTACCGGCGAGGCCTATTTCGATGTGGTCAAGGATAAGGAGCATCCCTTTGTCATACATACTTCTTCGATCGACATAAAAGTACTGGGGACAACCCTGAATGTCCGGTCCTATACGAACGAAAAAAATACGGAAGCGGCCCTTATCCGCGGCTCCATCGAGATCACGCTGCGCAACAGTCCCGATAAAAAGATCATCCTGCGGCCGAATGAGAAGCTGGTGGTACAGAACGGGAAAGCGTCCGTGATAGCAGGCAAGACGGGGATCGCAGCGGGTGAGGACGACAACGAACCGATGATGGTCCTCGGCAAGGTTCATTTTATCAAAAAGGACACGGTAGCCTCGGATATCCTCTGGGTGAAGAACAAGCTGGCATTCGACGGGGAAAGCCTTAAGAATGTGGCGCTGAAGATAGAACGCTGGTATGATATCCGCGTGGTCATTACGGATGAAAATCTGAAAAACACCCAGTACAGCGCCGTATTCGAGGATGAAAGTCTCCGGCAGGTGATGGAAGCGCTGCGGCTTACGGGCAATTTCAGGTATTCGATCAATAAAAAGGAGATTATCATAAGGCCCTAGATTTTCTAACCAAACCACTACATATGCATAGAACCACATGATTAACTTCTTTACATAAAAAGGCGGAGAATGATTGCAGCATCCCCCGCCCGTGTAAAGACAATTATCGCTCAGAACTGAGCGGATCATCATCATTAAATCAAAACTAAGTTATGAAAAAAACTGGATGCGGCCTATCGCGAGATATGCGCCGTCTAATCATCAAACGACTGCTGATGACGAAACTTGCCATTTTATTCGTTTTTGCCCTATCCATGCAATCCTTTGCAAATGGGTATGGCCAGGATAATATCACGCTCAAACTGGAGAAAGTTCAATTAAAGAATGTTTTTAAGGCAATAGAGGACCAGGGAGTCTACCGTTTCGTTTACAAGGATGATATCCTGCCAAAGGGTCAGCGGGTCAATATCCGGGTTAAGCATGCTTATCTGGAGGATGTATTGCGAAAAATACTGGAGAATACCAGCCTGTCCTATTACCGGCTCAGTGATAATCTGATCGTTATCACCCAGGAAGCGGTCGCAGCCTATGAAAAAACGACCCATATGGCCGTTAAGATCACCGGTAAGGTGACCAACGAAAAAGGGGAGGGGCTGAATGCGGTGACGATCCTTGAAAAGGGCACCAATAACGGGACCTCTACAAAAGAAGATGGCACGTTCACCCTTGAAGTAACGAGTCTGAATGCCGTGCTGGTATTCAGCAGCATTGGCTTCAGCCAGATGGAGTACCCCATAAAGGGAAGGCCCGGCGCGATCGGCATAAAGCTGCTGGCCACCGATAATTCGCTTAAGGATATCATCGTGGTTGGTTATGGCACCCAGAAAAAAGTGACGGTGACCGGAGCCGTGGCTTCGGTAAAAGGTTCGGAGCTGGAGAAATCACCTACCGTCAACCTCTCCAATTCGCTGGTCGGCCGTCTGCCTGGCGTTTATGCCGTTCAGTCCAGCGGAGAGCCGGGGTACGATGGCTCCACGATCCGTATAAGGGGAACCAATACTCCGGGAAATACCAATGCGCTTATCGTGGTGGATGGCATACCGGATATCGCGGGTGGTCTCGAGCGGCTGAACCCCGCGGATATCGAGAGCATGTCCGTGCTGAAAGACGCATCGGCGGCGATCTACGGGTCGCGTGCGGCCAACGGGGTGATCCTGGTGACCACGAAACATGGTAAATCGGGCAAGCCCCAGCTATCCTACACGTTTAACCATGGCTGGGCGCAGCCGGACCGGATCCCTAAAATGGCGACCGCTACGGAATATGCCGCGATCAATAACGAAACCACTATTTACGATAACGTCCCTGTCCCGGAATG
>DATHHO010000162.1:0-21162 GCA_035317125.1 Puia sp. | reverse complement strand
CGCCCCCGAATGCCACCAGGTCCGCCACACCGGGTATGCTCCGGAGCTGGCGGTCGATCACCCAGGTCTGTTCGGTCAGCAGATCGATGGAGGTCTTGTTCTTGCCTTGTACGGTATACCGGAAGATCTCTCCCGTTGGTCCATAAGGGGGCTGTACATCCGGCTCCACATTATCCGGCAGGTTGACATTCCGGAGCAGGTTATTCACCTGCTGCCGCGCAAAGAAATCCTCCACATCGTCGTCGAAAATGATCTTTGTGACCGACAGGCCAAACATGGAGATCGACCGGAGGGAAGATTTTTTTTGCACCGAATTCATAGCCACCTCGATGGGTACCGTCACGAACCGCTCTACCTCTTCGGCGCTGCGCCCGTTCCATTGCGTTACGATAATGATCTGCGTATTGGTGACGTCGGGAAACGCCTCCAGCGGGGTCCTGATATAACTCCATATCCCCCCGACAATGATCAACAGCGTCATGAAAAATATAAAGAACCTGTTCTTCAGCGAAAAGGTGACGATCCCGGAAATAAACTTGTTCATAAAATTGCGCTTAAATAAGGAATCAGGAATTAATCGTTCAGGGAGTCATAGACCAGCAACTGGTACTTCGTTATGATCTTTTCTCCTTCCTTCAGTCCGTTCTTGATATAGGCGGTATTGCCGACCGTTTCATAGACCTCGACCTCGCGCGTCTCGATATCGCATTTATCCTTGTACACCATGACGAAATTGCGGTTCTTGTCGAATATGATCGCCTGCGAAGGTATGGCCGGCAGGTGATTGATATTATCGCTGTACAGGATATTGATCTGGGCAAACATCTCAGGCTTCAGAAGATTGCCTTTATTGGGGATCCTGATCCGCACCTTCATGACGCGGCTCTGCGGATCGAGGATCGAGAAGATCCTGTCCACCTTTCCCGTGAACAGCTTATCCTTATAGGCCATCACATTCACTTCGGCATCGTATCCGACTTTTATTTTAGAGATATCGCTCTCGAACACATCGGCCATTACCCACACTTCATCGAGGTTGGCGATGATAAAGAAAGGCTGCGCGCCATCCGCCTTATAATGCATCTTATCCGTCACGTTCTTTTCTATGACATATCCAGAAACGGGTGCGCTGATCGTCTGCGTGGCATTCCCTTTCGCGCCATAGATCGACGTGGTTTGCTCCATCCGGAGCACATCGGACTTCGCCTTTTCCAGGTCCGTCTCGGCCGTCACGACCTCTTTCTCCGTCGCCAGGTTGGACTTGAACATTTCCCGCGCGGAGGTCAGGTTCTTCTCGGCGATCCTCACGCTCGACTGTGCATTCGACAACTGTCCCTGATAGTCGGCGATCTCGCCGCTCCGGATGACGGTCAGCGTCTGCCCCTTCGTCACATAGTCGCCCAGCTGCACCTTCATTTCTTCGACGACGCCTCCCACTACCGGGAATACTTTTATCCACTTGTCTTCGTTGGCGGCTATCTTGCCGGAAAGGGTAATGGCATCATTGACGGTCCTGAGCTTCACCTCTTCGATCACTGCCTTCTTCTGGAGCGTATCCGTAAGGCAGAAAGGCGTCTTGTCGGGCGTGTCGGCTACTTTATTCTTGCAGGAGGAGATGGAGATCAGTATTCCTGTGATAATGGACACGTGGTAGATTGTTCGTTTCATATTCCTTTTTTTGGAAATGGTTAATGGGAAAAAATCGGCTTTCCTACGGAAAATTGCAGCGCTTCGATGGCCTGCATCCGGTCGTTCCCCAGTTGGTTGAACTGAAGGATATTGTTCTTGTACGATTCGTAAAAATCCGTGAATTCGATGAGGCTGATATTTTTCTTCTGGAAATTTTCGGTAATGCCCTGTAGCAGCTTCTCGAACTGATCTCTGAACCCTGGGTCGACATAGCTCAGCATGTTATCGGTCGTCAATGCCTTTGCGTACGCACGCCGCACTTCATTTTCCACCAACTCCATCTGCTGTTTGTATATTATTTCGTTCTGGGAGATCGCGATCCTTGCGGCCTTTATATTACCCTGGTTGCGGTGAAAGAAAGGAAGGTCCATCGCCAGCGTCAGAAAGCTGGCATTCTCTACAAAGCTCCCTCTTTTATCGAACTGCGCGCCCAATTGCAGGTCCGGCGTCGCCAGAGCCTTTTGGAGGGCATAGTTCTGCCGGCTGTATAATAAATTATTGTTGGCGAGCAGCAGGTCGTGCCGGTAGGCATAGGCCGTGTCGATCAGCCTTGCCAGATCCAGCTGTTTCAGCGATGCCGATAAGCTATCGTCCCTTTCTTCGGCTACAGGGATAAATGTAGCCTTGTTATTCTGTAAAAGCACCCTCAGGTCCGCCTGGATATCGTTCAGCTGGTTCAGCAGGGTCGTCTGTTCCCCTTTCAGCGAGTATAACAGGGATTTGATCCGCAGCGCGTCTTTCAGCGTCACGATCCCCTGGGATTGCAGGCCTTCATAAGCGGCATTCAGTTTTTCCAGGGAGGCCAGCTGGCTCTGATACGCATTTACGGAGTTCAGGGTATAGTACGCATTGAAAAAATTACTTCTCAGGGAGAACCGCAGCGTCCGCATCAGATCGAAGAAGCGGTTCTCGCTAAGCTGACCATTGGTTACGGCCAGACCGATCTCCTTGTTCCGTTTGCCAGCCAGCCGGATCAGCTGCTGAACCTGAATGATATATTCGCCCGTCCCGCTGCTGATGTCGAAGGGCTTCTTCTCCTGTGGGTTGTAAATATTCCCCGTCAGCGACAGATTGGGATTGCTGTATAAAGAGGCCTGGATGACACCTGCCCTCGCTATATCGACATTGTACCTCTCGGCCAGCAGGGCAAGGTTCTTCTCCAGGAATTGTTTCTCGGCTTCCCGCAGGGTAATGCGTACGGTGTCCTGCGCGTGCAGGTGGACATTCATCAATAAGACGATCACGGCCGCAAGGCCGTTCCGCTTAATGGTTCTTTGTTTCATGTAAACCAGGATATTTGAGAAATGGGTAGACTGAACAGCGGCGTGTAGGGGATGTCTATGCTTCCGGAGGGGGCGTTACGATATCGATGGCGATCATCTCGATCTTGCCCGACCGGTATTCCGGGAAATGGTTGGTATTCCTTCCTGCCGGCTTTTTTTCCTGAACGATGGAATGAGGTTGGGAGAAAATATAGTCGACGGCTTTGACGAGGTGAAAGGTTTGTCCGTTGTCGTCGTCCTCGTCGTCCGGGGTGGTGTCGTTGCCCAGCGCTACCTGGATATATTCCACCACGCTGTTGATATCGTCCAGCCTTCTGCCATTGGTATCATAATGGTCCTGTTCCGGGACCTGCGGCAAAAGCATGGACGTGTTCATGTGAGAAAGCAGTACGAGAAATGCAAGGGCTTTTTTCATTTCGTTCCAAAGATACAATATCCTTTCAAACTGTCGTTTACTGTGAGGAAACCAGGCCGGCAACGGAAAAGGAGAGCGATCGCTTGCAGGATAGGCGGAATGACCAACGTTGGCCGTAGGGACAGGAAAAATGCGGCCGGCCGATCCGCGGGAAATGTGCCGGATTTGCCTTAAATTTGTTTCCTTTAAATTAAATGCAGAACAGCCATGTCCGAAAACAGTGATTTCTTCCCACAGGTCATGCTCCGCTATAAGATCCATTCCCTTCAGCCCGACGTGGACCAGGACTTTATAGCCGCACTTCTCCATTCATTTGAAGAAAAAGCATTTTGCGCAAAGGACTTCGAGCCATTCCCCATAGAAATGATCGTGGACTATATCCTGCGCACCCATGTTTATTACCTGCAGAAAAAATTGCCCGAGATAGAGCAGAGCATCATCCTGTTGTCGGGCCATTATCATTCTCAACATCCGGTCCTGACCGCCCTTCAGAATTTCTTTCACCGGTATTGTCAGGACCTTACCCATCATATTCACGAAGAGGAGACCAAGCTCCTGCCTTATATCGCCTCGATGTGCAGGGCCACTCATGCGCCTGAGCATTTCTCGCGCTATACGCTCTCCCATCTGCGCTATTCCGTCAGCCTGTTCCTTGACGATCATCACGACACGGAAGACGAACTGCGGGACATCCGCCATACGATTGGCCTTTATGAGCCGCCTGCCACCAACGAATCCCTTTGCCGGATCCTTATCGCCCAGCTACAGACCTTTGAGCACGACCTGCAGGTGCATGCGCACATCGAAGAGAAGGTGCTGATCCCCAAAGCCCTTAAAATGGAGGCGGATCTGAAGGAGCAATTGCTCCAGACGGCAAAATGGAATTAGCTCGCTACCTGTAATTTGACGCTTGGGGCGGTCCGGATGATCGTCGTACTGCCCGTGGTGAAATGCAGCGGGTCCTGGTTGAGCACCCTTGTCATGGATTCATACAGATCGGGCAGCTCGTGCCTGAACTGCACCGGGTTCTCGAAGAAGAGCTCCACGGACACGGCCCAGAATTCATGGTAATTGGTAGCGGCGTAGTCCCCGAGCAGGTTCCGGCTTCCGGCCTGCATGGCCGTAAAGATGGGGCGGGCGACTTTTGAGAATTCGGTGAATTCCCTTTTGAACAGCTTATCTTCCTCCGTCTGGGTGACGAAGTTCACATAGGCAAGGGCATGTCCCATTTCATGAAGACCTACATTACAATTGGGAGTCTGGCTGGAGATACCCTTGATGAAATTATCCCAGGAAAGATAGATCCCTGTCTGGTCCACATGTCCCATAAAAGGGCGCGAATAGAAGCCATAATGATAATCATCCCTTAATATAAAGATGTCGTCGAAATAATTGAGCTTGAACTTTTCCAGCCCGAAGGTGAGCTGTGTGGCGGCGGCGCTTACGAGGATCGGCATCTCGGCACTCTCATCCACCTCTATATAATGGAAGTTCTTGGATTGCTGGAACTGATAGGTACGGAACAGGAATTTACGCTGTTCCTCGAGGCTGAGCCGGTTGTAATATTTAAGATAACGGGAGACGACCGAATGATAAAAGGTCTCCTTCGCAATGAAATTAGCGTATTGATGCTTGCTATAAAGGCGCTGGACAAGTAGCGTTACCGGACGGTTAAGCAGGAGTATCCCCAGGACCAATGAAGAAATGATAACGAGTTCCATAGAGTTCATTTTTCTTTGTGTTTCAAGAAACGATTGCTACAATCGGGTCTTACAAAGGTCTTGGATACAGAACTACGGGTTTCGAATTAGAAGGAAAAACCTATAGGTGGGTTTTGTTCAAGAGGAATGAATCATACGGATTGGCAACAAGATAGAAAGAATTTTCAAAAAGTAAAAGCTCCGGGGAAATGTTTTAGGCCTTTTTTATAACCGACTGGAAATTAATAAATTACCATCATAATTAGTATTCCCCGGCTTTTAATTTACCTTTGCAGCTCTTAAATTTGAAAAATACAAAGGAATGTACCGGACTCATACCTGTGGGGAATTAAGAAAAGAGCATATCGGCAGTAACAGCACCCTGGCAGGCTGGGTGCAGACGATCCGCAAATTCGGCAGCATCAGCTTCGTCGACCTCCGCGACCGTTATGGCATTACCCAGCTTTTGTTTGGCGAGGAGTTGAATAAAGAGCTGACTGAAAATCCTTTAGGAAGAGAATTCGTATTGCAGGTGAAGGGCGCGGTCACCGAAAGGAGCAATAAGAACGCTCTGCTCCCCACCGGCGACATCGAGCTGAAGGTCACTGAATTCTCCATCCTTAACAAGTCCGCCACTCCTCCTTTCACCATCCAGGACGATACGGACGGGGGCGATGACCTGCGGATGAAATTCCGCTTCCTCGATCTCCGCCGGCAGGCCGTGAAGAAGAACCTCGAGTTGCGTTATGCAGTCAACCGGGCCGCCCGTAATTACCTCCATGAAAATGATTTCATGGACCTCGAGACGCCGTTCCTTATAAAGTCCACCCCTGAAGGCGCACGCGACTTCGTCGTGCCTTCGCGCATGAATCCCGGACAGTTCTACGCCCTGCCCCAGTCCCCTCAGACCTTCAAGCAGCTGTTGATGGTAAGCGGCTATGACCGCTATTACCAGATCGTAAAATGCTTCCGGGATGAGGACCTCCGCGCTGACCGCCAGCCTGAGTTCACCCAGATCGACTGTGAGATGAGCTTTGTAGAGCAAGAGGACATTCTGACCATGTTCGAAGGCCTGATCCGATATATCTTTAAAGAGATCAAAAGCATCGACTACACCGATACGATAGCCCGGATGAGCTGGGAAGAAGCCATGTGGCGTTATGGCAACGACAAGCCGGATATCCGCTACAGTATGGAGCTGCTGAATCTCAGATCGGCCTTTAGCATCAGCGGACCCGCATTGGCCGCTGGGAAAGGCAGCAGCACAGGCTCAGCCGCAGCGCTGATCGATGGCGCGGGCTTCGGGGTCTTTGACAAAGCGGAGACGGTGCTGGCCATCGCCGTGCCGGGTTGCAGCGAATATACCCGCAAACAGACGGACGAGCTTACCGAATGGGTCAAACGCCCGCAGATCGGCATGCAGGGGCTGGTCTATATCAAATACAATGTGGATGGCAGCCTGAAGAGCAGCGTGGACAAGTTCTATGCGGAAGACAGGCTGAAAGCCATCGCCACAGCGGTTGGCGCGGCGCCTGGGGATCTGATCCTCATCCTTGCGGGGAGAGAAGAGAAGACGCGCAAGGCCATCAGCGACCTCCGCCTCGAAATGGGCAAACGCCTTGGATTACGCAAAGAAAATGAATTCAGGCTCCTCTGGGTGCTCGACTTCCCCCTGTTCGAATATGCTGAGGAAGACAACCGCTGGGTAGCCCGTCACCATCCATTCACCTCGCCCAAGCCGTCGGACATCGGGGTGATGATCGGCAACGATCCTGCCATAACGAATGCGGAGAAATACCTCGAGCATCCTTATGCACGGATCAAGGCGAATGCCTATGATATGGTGTTGAACGGGAACGAGATCGGCGGCGGCTCCATCCGGATCTATCAGCGCGAGCTGCAGGAGAAGATGTTCGCGGCGCTTGGCATGAGCCCCGAAGAAGCCCAGCATAAGTTTGGATTCCTGCTCGGGGCCTTTGAATACGGAGCACCGCCGCATGGTGGCATCGCATTCGGGTTCGACAGGCTCTGCGCCATCCTTGGCGGCAGCGAAAGCATCCGCGACTTCATCGCCTTTCCAAAGAACAACAGCGGCCGGGACGTGATGCTGGATGCACCGGCCACGATCGACGACCGGCAATTGCAGGAACTCTCCATTCAACTCGCCAAAGTATGAGAACGGTCTTGAAGGTTTCTACGGTCCTGTCCTGGATAAACCTCATCATCTGGGGCATCATTCCCGTCATGGGGGTATTGGGCGCCCTGATGGTCGGCAATCCCCTGGTCCTCGTCCTGTATTTTGTGATGGGTGCGACGGCCCTGCACAGTTTTGCCGCCCTGAAGCTGCATGCAAGCATCCGGAACCCCGCTATTCCCCTGAGCAACCAGACGCCGGCAGGAATCCGCTTTGTCGGTGTGATAGCCCTTTTCCTGGGGGTCATTTACCTCGGATGTGCGGTCATTGTTTTACAGAATACCCAGGAGATCATCAAACTGATGCAGGCCCAGTATCCCACTCAGCTCAAAACAGCCGATCTGGTGAA
Organism: Puia sp.; assembly: GCA_035317125.1. Classification (GTDB taxonomy): domain Bacteria; phylum Bacteroidota; class Bacteroidia; order Chitinophagales; family Chitinophagaceae; genus Puia. Next base: position 13,532 of record DATHHO010000162.1, on the reverse strand, counting down.
CAATGCCCATACAGGTGCGGTCTTCCTGCTCTTTTCCGGTATCAGCATTGCCGTCAACGTGATCCTCAATTTCAGGCTTCTCCGCTGGTATTTTTTTATGAAGGGGATGATCTAGGCGGGATTGCTCGCAGGATCAGATAGCCGGGGTTGGTCCGGCGACCCGGAACAGGTCGGTCAGTGGGCTTGCCTGCCGCGGCTGCCGCTGATCCAGCTCACAGCAGCAAACAACAGAATAAGCAGGCTCCCATACAGGAGAAGGTGCTCTACGGGGCCGGAACCCCTGCTCTTCCCTTTGCCGATATAGCTCCTGCATTCAGCCATATACTCATAAATGCCGGGATAGGAATTATTCAGATCGCGTACGGCGCCGAATTTCTTGAGGGCAGCCCGGTAATATTGTTTATCGAAAAAGATCAGGCCTTCTGCAAACAACTTTGACGCATCGCTGACCTTTGGGGTGATGCCCGCGCTGTCCAGGTATTCGTCCAGGATCGTGACCGGCACCGCAAAATTCAATCCCGCCGCCAGGCCTCCGGTATTTTCGATGCTGCCGAAGGTCGTAAGCCCTACCACCTCCCCCTTTTCATTGCAGACGGGCCCGCCGCTGCTGCCATGGTTGATATTGGCATCCATCTGGATGACGGGCCAGCCATTTACCGACTTCTTTATGGCGCTGACAATGCCCGTCGTCAGCGTTGGCTCGATCGCCGATTCGACGGCCACAAAATCGTTATTGGTCACGGGTCCCGGATAGCCATATACGAACAGCTGCTCGCCTACCTTTGGTAAGCCTGCGCCTGCAAGGGGCAGGACGGGCATCTGCCGGTCCGTCTCGATCTTCAGGATGGCGATATCCTTACCGGGCATGGGCTGTCCCTTTACGATGATGGCGGCCGGCTTTTTCTCGCTGGCTGCCCCATTCTTTTCCCGGTCGCTCCGATAGACCACATACACGTTCTTCTTCAGGTCATACAGGACCATGGAAAACAAACGGGAATAAACGGATGCATAGGTATTATACAGCAGGCTGCGCTGCTGCTCTGTGAAGCTGGTGGCCCAGGAGCTTTCCAGCGCGGAAATATTCGCATTGGTGATCTGCTGGAAGGCGGAAAGGATAAATTGGCGCCGGATAAAGGAATTATCCCGGTCGATGAGGTGGCAGTTGGTAGCCACATAGCCGTCCCCGGTGAGAAAGAAGCCGGTCCCGGACGCCGTGATCTGTTCCGCCTGCTTGATATAATCGAAAGTGGTCTGGAAGAACCGCACCGGGTTGTTGTTCATCTCCTTCAGCACGATGTCCAGCTTCTGCTCCGCAGGAACCGCCCCGCTGTTGTCCAGCTTTTGAATGGAATCCAGCAGGTGATTGAAGGCCCTGCTGTTCATTTTCATATTGTTGACGTACACATTGGCGGAATATTCCGTCCTGACCATGACGACGCCTGGCCTGTTCATTGCATAGCTTTCCACGCCGGTGAGCCGCTGGCCAAAGGCCGCGGGATACAAGAATATCATGAAAATGAGCTGGAGCCGAGCCATCCGTACCTGTTTGAATTAAAACTGGAAAAAGGCCTAACTTGTTGTACTATTGACGTTTAAATTTTGTTATGTTATCTCCACAAGCGCCGCTGGCCGAGCGGCTACGTCCCCAGACACTCGATCAACTGGTCGGGCAACAGCATCTGACCGGCAAAGGTAGCGTTTTACGGACGGCTATCGAACAGGGGAAAGTGCCGTCGATGATCCTCTGGGGGCCTCCTGGGACGGGGAAGACCACCATTGCGGGCATCATCGCGAACACCCTCCAGTCGCCTTTCTATACGCTGAGTGCTATTTCGGCGGGGGTAAAAGAGGTCCGGGAAGCCATTGCCGAAGCAAAGGAAAAGGCAAAGGCCATTTTATTCATCGACGAGATCCACCGCTTCAACAAAGGGCAGCAGGACGCCCTGCTGGGTGCCGTCGAGAAAGGCATCGTGACCCTTATCGGCGCCACGACGGAAAACCCTTCTTTTGAAGTGAACAGCGCCTTGCTCAGCCGCTGTCAGGTCTATGTGCTGAAGCCCCTGAACGAGGACGATCTGGTACAGTTGCTGCACCACGCCCTGAAGGCCGACGAGGTACTGAGCAAGGAGGGCATCCAGGTGAAGGAGAGCGCAGCGCTGATCAGGATCTCTGGCGGGGATGCGCGCAAGCTCCTCAACCTCCTCGAGGTCGTTGTCAACGCGGCAGGCAAAGGTGCGGTGATCACCGACGAACTTGTCATGGAAATAGCACAGCAGCGCGTTGCCCTCTACGACAAGAAAGGCGAACAGCATTACGATATCATCTCCGCCTTCATCAAATGCATCCGTGGCAGCGACCCTAACGCCGCCGTATATTGGCTGGCAAGAATGATCGAAGGGGGAGAGGATGTAAAGTTCATCGCCCGCAGACTGCTGATCCTCGCCAGCGAAGACATCGGTAATGCCAATCCCAACGCATTGCTGCTGGCCAATGCCTGTTTCGATGCCGTAAATAAGATCGGCTATCCCGAATCGAACCTCATCCTCTCCCAGTGCGCTACTTATCTCGCTTCTTCGCCCAAAAGCAATTCGGCCACCGTGGCGATAGGCGCCGCCCAGGCAGCCGTCCGAACGCATGGCGACCTGGCCGTGCCTCTGCATATCCGTAATGCGCCGACCAGACTGATGAAAGACCTCGACTATGGAAAGGGCTACCAGTACAGCCATAGCTATGAAAATAATTTTTCACAGCAGGAATACCTGCCCGCGGAGATTGCCGGCACAAAATTCTACGACCCGGGAAAAAATGCGAGGGAAGATGAGCTGAGGAAATTCCTCCGCGCATTGTGGAAGGAAAAATATGGCTATTGATCCATACTAACTTTCGGGAACCCCTCCCGATCTTTCAATACAAGTCTTAACTTTACCAATAACCATTTCTAACTCAAACGGACAGGCAATATGCAATGGATCGGCAAAAAGTTCAATGAATTGAGCGCAGAAGAATTATACACGGTGCTGAGACTCCGGAGCGATATATTCGTCGTGGAACAGAACTGCGTTTTCCTGGATATGGACAATAAAGATCAGGATTCTTATCATCTGATGGGCTGGAAAGATGGTCACCTTGCCGCCTATGCGCGGATCCTGCCCGCGGGAATTTCCTATGTGGAATCTTCTATAGGCCGTATCGTAACTTCACGATCCGCAAGAAGGGAGGGCATCGGCAGAATGTTGGTGCAGCAAAGCATCCAACTACTCTATACCCTGCACGGAAAGAGGGCTATACGTATCGGCGCACAATACTATCTGAAGAAATTTTATGAATCTTTCGGCTTTCTTCAAACAGGAGACATCTACATCGAAGACGGTATCGAGCATATAGAAATGTTGTTATCCCCAGCCGCATAAGGAGTTACGTGTAAACACTCAGATAAATTCCTTTTTTGGGAATGATTCTCTAATAAAATACTTGGCTTTTTATACACAATTAAACGTCTTTTTTTCGTTTCTTGTGAGACAACCAGTTTTGTCATAGTGACACCTGGAATCCAAACCATCGGAAAACTAAATCTAATATTCATGAAACAGAGTCTACACTCCTTGTTGCGGAAGTGTTTGTTCTTGCTGGTAGTAACTCTATCCCTGCATCCTGTATCATTCAGCCAGGAATCTGAAAAAAATACCACAGAAGGCGGCTTCACCATCGGACCCATGGTCTTTTTAGGTGACCTCGGAGGTCACTTTGGAAAAGGCACTGGCTTTCTGAAAGATTACAACATGGCCACCACCAAATTATCGGTCGGCGCCTTCGTTACTGCTTTCCCGGCCCAATGGCTGGGCTTCCGCTTCTCCCTTAATTATGGACGTATTGAAGGCGATGATGGCCTCATCAAGGGCAAGGGCGGCGATGAAGAAACACGTCTCGCCCGTAACCTGAATTTCCGGTCTACGATCTGGGAAGGAACGGTGATGGCTGAATTCTATCCTACGGTGTTCCTCGAAGACGATCCCGAAGACGTTACCGCCAGGCTCCGTCCTTATGGTGTGCTTGGACTTGGGCTTTTCCATTTCAACCCACAGGCTACCATCACGGACGTCAATGGCACCGCATCATGGGTCGACCTGAAGCCGCTGCACACGGAAGGAGAAGGCTTTTCCGAATATCCGGACAGAAAGAACTACTCGCTCATGCAGATGAATATCCCCCTGGGCGCGGGTATAAAATATTTCTTCAGTGAGAATCTGAACGTATCGTTCGAGGTCATTCACCGTAAGACATTTACCGATTATATCGATGACGTGAGCACTACTTACGTGGATCCGACCTTATTCAGTAAATATCTTACGCCTGCACAGGCGGCCGTGGCAGTGAAGCTGTCGAACAAGAGCGTGAATGGTTATGCTACGCCTTCCTATCAGAAGGGCAATAAAAGAGGCGACCCGCATCAGAACGACGCCTATTTCACGGCAGGCTTCAAGATAGCCTTCCGGATCAATGGCGGCAGCTCCGAACGCTGGAGGAATTCGACGCATTGCCCGCTGCTGAGGTTTTAGTGTTTATTATGAAAAGCGGCAACCCGGATGCGGGACCGCGCTATATAATTGTTGATCCGTACCCTATTTTTATTATTGATTCAATGATCAATAGACCTATGCGTAAAACTTTACCCTTGAAGAACACTACCCTACGACTGTGCACCTGCCTCACGGCCCTTGGCCTGATGCTGATTACAACGGACCCGTTGCAGGCAGCAGGCCGCAATTCAACCGCCAATCGTCCGCCCGTCGCTGCGGACACAACAGCCATCCATAGTATTCTGGTGAACAAATCGCTGAACAGCAGAAAGGTTAAGATCGGCCTCTACCCTGACGCCAGGCAGCAGGTACTCTTCTTTTCCGCCGCTGGAAAAGAGAAAAAGATTTACCAGCTGTATATGTTCGACATGGATGGGAAGCTGGTCAATCAGGCCAGCATCCGAAACCGGGAGACGACGGTACTCACCAATCTGGCGGAAGGAAATTATCTCTTCGAAGTGTTCAGCGATGACGAGCGCATCGAGAACGGAAAGTTGACCGTACGGTAGGTAAAGATACAACCAATAGGCAAGCAGGGAAATTAGTAAGATCCGTATATCCGAAGGTTTAATCAACCTGATCCGTTCCCTATTTTTTAGTACCCTCAAAGATTTTATTGATTCCCTGCTGCCGCCTATTGGAATTTGCGGTAGTCCCCCCACGAGCGGCCAGGCAGCCATTTAAAACGGTCACCTCTCAGCCCAGAAAGATCTCTCCCGCCTCTTTCCAGTTATTGATACGGTCATAGCCAATGATCTCGAGGTTATGCGCGGCCGTGAACAGATATTGCTTGCCTTTAAAGTTCTTCAGGTTCTTTACATGATCGTCGATCATAAAATCCCCGGACACCAGGTCCTTGCTGCCGCAGAGGGTCAGTTGATGCCAGGTGAAAAAAGGGAAATGCTCCAGCAACCATTCCAGCTTGTCCTTCAGCGACTCGGGGAATTCCATGGCGGCAGACACGATAAAGATCTCATACCGCTTGTTCATTTCCCGCAGCACGTTTACGCTGTCCTCCATGACGGGCAGACGGCGGAAAAAACCAGGCGACTTCAGCCTTTCCAACACCAGTCCCTGATGCTGCTCGGGGAACCCTTTCAGCCATGAGCCCACCAGCATCTTATCCCAGTCCACGTCCATGCCATATTTTTCTTTGTACCATCCGATCATCTCACCCATTGGGTCGGCGATCACTTCGTCCATGTCTATTATTACTCTCTGCATGCGGGTTTATTTTTGCTTCTTCGGGTGTGCGGCGGCATTACGCCCTCACCCTTTCAATTCTTCTTTTAAAAATACGGCGGTAAAGCTCTCTTTGTTCTTTGCCAGATCCTCCGGTACCCCTTCGAACAACACCCTGCCACCCCCATCGCCTCCTTCCGGGCCCATATCGATAATATGGTCCGCCACTTTGATGACATCGAGATTGTGCTCGATCACCAGCACCGTATTCCCCCTGTCCACCAGCTTGTACAGTACATCCAGCAGATGACGCACATCTTCGAAATGCAGTCCCGTGGTAGGCTCGTCGAGGATATAGAAGGTCTTGCCGGTATCTCTTTTTGACAGCTCCGTACCCAGCTTCACCCGCTGCGCTTCACCCCCGCTCAGCGTCACGGCCGATTGTCCCAGCGTGATATAGCCAAGCCCCACTTCCTCAAGGACCCTGATCTTGCGGTACAGATATGGGACGTTCTGAAAGAATTCCACGGCCTCTTCCACCGTCATGTCCAGCACATCGCTGATGGATTTCCCCTTGTAACGGATCTCCAGCGTTTCGCGGTTGTAACGCTTGCCGCTGCATTTTTCGCAGTGGACATATACATCGGGGAGGAAATTCATCTCGATCACCCTCATCCCCCCGCCTTCACAGACATCACAGCGGCCACTCTTTACGTTGAAGGAGAAGCGTCCGGCATTGTATCCCCGTATCTTGGCCTCGGGCACGGAGGCAAACAAGGTCCTGATATCCGTAAAAAATCCGCAGTAAGTGGCGGGATTGCTGCGTGGCGTCCTGCCAATCGGCGACTGATCGATCTCGATGACCTTGTCGATATGCTCCAGCCCTTTGAGGCTCTTATGCTCCAGTGCCACCATCTTCGATCCATAAGCATGTTTGCTCAGCACCGGATAGAGGGTCTCATTGATCAGCGTGGATTTTCCGCTGCCACTCACCCCCGTGACCACGATCAGCTTCCCCAGCGGGAACTTTACATCCACATTCTTGAGGTTATTTCCTTTCGCCCCTTTCAGCTCGAGGAATTTCCCGTTCCCCTTTCTTCTTTCCGCAGGCAGCTCTATTTTCTTTTTTCCACTAAGATAGGCGGCGGTCAGCGTATCCAGCTTGAGCATGGCGGCCGGCAAGCCCTGGGCCACGATCCTTCCTCCATGATATCCCGCCATCGGACCGATATCCACCAGATAATCGGCGGCCAGCATGATATCCTTGTCATGCTCCACCACCAGTACGCTGTTGCCGATATCGCGCAGGTTCTTCAGGGCCTGTATCAGACGCTGGTTGTCACGCTGATGAAGCCCGATGCTGGGTTCATCCAGCACATAGGTGATGCCCTGGAGCTGCGATCCGATCTGCGTGGCCAGCCGTATGCGCTGCGATTCCCCGCCGCTCAGGGTCCTGGACGAACGGTCCAGGCTAAGATAAGTGAGCCCCACATTGATAAGGAACTGGAGCCGCTCCCGGATCTCTTTCAATACGTCCTTGGCGATGATATTCTGTTTGTTATTGAGCTTTTTTTCCACGGTGTCAAACCAGTCCGCCAGCTTGTTCAGGTTCATGGCGCTGAGCTCGGCGATGTTCTTCTCCCCTACCTTGAAATGCAGGCTTTCCTTCTTCAGCCTTGCGCCGTGACAGGTCTCACAGGTGCGCAGCTCCATGAATTTCTCCACCCATTCCCGGAGACTATCGGATGTGCCGCCGGCAAACCAGCGTTTCAGCGCATTTACCAGCCCTTCGTATTCCGTTGCATAGACCTGCCCCGCGGACACCGTCTCATCAAAATCCAGATCGATACTCGTCTCTCCTGCCTCGTTCCCATATAACACCAGGTTCAGCGCCTTCTTTGACATATCCTTTATCGCGACGTCAAGACTGAATTTATTTTTCCTGGCGATCTGCTGCACCTGTTTGAACATATACGCCTCCCGTTCCTCGCCAAGTGGCGCGATGCCGCCTTCGTTGATGCTTTTAGCCGGATCGGGAATGATGGCGTCCATGCTGATCTGGTACACGGCCCCAAGGCCCTTGCAGGTCGGACAGGCGCCATACGGAGAGTTGAAGGAGAAGCTGTTCGGCGACGGCTCCTCATAGCTGATGCCCGTGTCCTCGCACATAAGCTGCTTGCTGTACTGCAGCAGCTTGTTGTCGTCATTCAGCAGCAGGAACATCAGGTCTTTCCCCAGCTGCAGGGATTTCTGAACACTCTGGCTGAGACGCACCTTCATGTCCTCGGTGACCACCAGCCGGTCGACGACCACCTCGATGTCATGGATCTTATACCTGTCGACCTGCATTTTCGCCGCGAGGTCTTTTACTTCCCCGTCGACCCTTACTTTCAGATAGCCTCTTTTGCGGATATCTTCGAACAGCTCGCGGTAATGTCCCTTGCGTCCACGCACCAGCGGGGCCAGGATCGTGATCTTCTTATTCTTATATTTCTTAAAGACATTGTCCACAATCTCCTCTTCGCTGAACTTGATCATCTTCTTGCCCGTGTTATAAGACCAGGCTTCCCCGATGCGCGCATAGAGGAGACGAAGGAAATCATAGATCTCCGTGACCGTGCCTACCGTGCTGCGGGGATTTTTATTGGTGGTCTTTTGCTCGATGGAAATGACGGGGCTCAGGCCTGTGATCTTATCCACGTCGGGTCTTTCCATATCGCCGATGAACTGCCTCGCATAAGCGCCAAAGCTTTCCATATATCTCCGCTGTCCTTCCGCATAGATCGTATCGAAGGCCAGCGACGATTTGCCGCTGCCGCTGATGCCGGTGATCACCACCAGCTTGTTCCGGGGTATCCTGATATCTATGTTTTTCAGATTGTGCACTCTGGCTCCGAACACGTCAATGGATTCTTCGGCGGGGATGCTTTTGGCCTCTGTGCCATTGGCCTCTGCCTTAATTTCTGTAATCGTCATAAATGCTTGCTCCTTAAAATTCGGGGGTAAAACACAAAGGTAAGCAATTCGCCAGTTTCATCTCACCCGTCAGGGCCCCGGATAAAAAAAGGGGCTGACAATTTCTGTCAGCCCCCGATTGTTTAATGGTTATCGGAAGAGTTTATTTATGCAGCGTGATCAAAGGCACCTGAGTGGTCTTTGCGGAGTCCACGACAATATTACTCAGCGTCGTGTCCTGATACCCGTTGCGACCCTTAAAATTCAGCGAATACGTGCCCGCGGGAACGCCACGCAACAGATACCGGCCATCACCGTTCGGAATGGCATACAAGGTATCCGTCCCCTTAAGTGCGGTGATCAGCGCGGTGGCACGTTCCGGCAATACCCGTCCCTGTATCTTCGCTGCCCTCATGTCGTTGAAGGCCACAACATATGGCGAGAGCAGGAATTTGCCGCTCCAGAAGAAGATCGATCTTCCGAGGTTGAAGTCCAGCCACAGCTTGAGATCGTTGCTGGAGGCATCGAAAATATTCTCCCTGCGCACATTTATGGTGAAATAAGGATGAGGACCAAATACTTCCAATGGATAGAACGTCGCGCTGTCGGTATAGACGGTATTGTCCGAACCCAAGGTGACCTTTACTTTCAGCACCTTGCCGCTGGGGAACTGACCCGAGGCCAGCAGGGTATCCGTTCCGTTACGAAGGGCAAGCAGATCATATACGCCAGGAGTTATGCCCAGCGTATCCCAGATCACCGACTTGTTCTGAATCGTCCTGTGCCAGCCGCAATAGCTGTCATCCCACTGGTCGTCATGGTCCTGATCGTTCTGTTTGGCCGCAGTGTCGATCTCGACGACCACCTGCCGGATATCGATCAATACTTTGGAGAACTGGCTGGGATCGTCCATCATGTAGACGGCGAGCTGTGTTTTACCGGGAGGAATGCTGGAGTTGGAGCCTGAATTCGAATTGTCCTTGTTACAGGCGAAGAATAGAATGAGCGCAGTAATGCCACTGCCAAAGGCAAGCCACTTGGTTAAAGTTTTCATGTTTTTGAAGTTTTAAACGTACAGATGGCTCATGTCGTGAAGGAACCAAAAACCGTTCCAAAATGGGCCATGGGATCGTTATTCCACCGTTAATCACCATATTATAGCGATCCAAAAAATTTCACATTTCTTTAAGGAAACGACCCGGACCGGTTGCGATCCGGTCGCTGATCCCGACCCAGATGAAGGGCAAGGGGTCCGTTCTGCCCCGCGAGTCATCGCGTGGTTGCACATATCCTACTAAATTTGTAGATTATTCAAAAAAAATCATCCCCGGATTTGGAAATATAAAAAGCCTGTCTATCTTTGTACCAGTTCTTAACACATCTCTTATCAAGAAAGGCTGAGGGAAATGGCCCGCAGAAGCCTTGACAACCTGCCGATTCGTGCAACACACGATGAAGGTAAGGTGCCAACTCCATCCCGTGGATTAACGGGACAGATAAGTCAGATCAAAGCTTGACGATATAGATACATCATAATCAAAGCTCTTCTGACTATCAGAAGAGCTTTTTTTTGCCCATTACCACCGTAACGCGCCGGATAAACCTGGCAGCCGGCGGAAGGGGAAGGAAGATCTCTTCTGGAAGGTATTTGGTAAGTGGTGTCGCTGAACATAATTTTTTCTAATCTCAAAAAATTGTTCATCATGCAAGCGACAACACAGCTCATTCACAGCATTCCCGTAGATCCTTTGACCGGCGCTATCTCCGTGCCCATCTACCAGACGTCCACCTTTGTCCAGGAATCCCCCGGTGTGAACAAAGGCTATGATTATGCCCGTACGGGCAACCCCACCCGCGCCGCTCTCGAAAAGATCGTCGCTCAGCTGGAGAACGGCCACACCGGTGTAGCCTTCGGCAGCGGGCTTGCCGCGATCGATGCGATCCTCAAGCTCCTCCAGACCGGGGACGAGATCATCGCGGTGGATGATATCTATGGCGGCGCTTTCCGTCTGTTCGAACAGGTCTACCGGAAATTCGGCATCACAGCGACCTATGTGGATACCTCCGATCCCCAGGCCGTATTCAACGCGATCACCCCGAAGACCAGACTGATCTGGATCGAGACCCCTACCAATCCCACGTTGAAGATCACTGATATCCAGGCCATTGCAAAGATCGCAAAAGCTAATGGCTCCCTGCTTTGCGTGGATAATACGTTTGCCTCTCCCGCCCTGCAAAAACCGCTGACGCTGGGCGCCGATCTGGTGGTCCACTCGGGCACCAAATACCTGGGCGGGCACAGCGACCTGATCGCCGGTCTGGTCATTGCGCGGGAAAAAGAGCTGGGCGACAAGATCAGGTTCTTACAGAATGCCGGCGGGGCCATCCTCGCGCCTTTCGACAGTTGGCTGCTGATCCGGGGCATCGAGACCCTCCACCTGCGCATCCGGCAGCATTGCGCCAGCGCACAGACCATTGCGGAATTCCTCGCGAAACACCCGGCAGTGGACAAAGTATTTTACCCCGGTCTCACTACCCACCCCGGCCATGACATCGCGGGCAAACAGGCCAGAGGATATGGCGGAATCGTCTCCTTTTCGCTGAAAGAGGATACGGAGGAGGCTGCGATCGCGTTTGCTACCTCCACCGGTCTCTTCCAACTGGCCGAGAGCCTCGGTGGGATCAAGAGCCTGATATCGCATCCCGCAACCATGACCCACAAGACCATCCCCGTGGAGAAGCGCAAGGCCGCCGGCGTGGCCAACAGCCTTATCAGGCTGTCCACCGGGCTGGAAGATGCGGAAGACCTGCTCGATGACCTTCGCCAGGCCCTCGCGAAAATCGAAAAAAGGAGTGGCGCGGCAGGTCGTGTACTGAGCGCCGACGAGTTTCCGGAAAACGCAAAAAAAATCGGAAAAAAAGAGCTGGCGGATATCGGACAATGACCGGCCGGAGATAAATGACGACCGGCGAGAGGCAGGAAACGAGCGGTTTTCCGGGCATTCCCGCTAAGTAGTATTTTAAAAAAATATTGACAAAAACCACTCGGATTTATAAAAAACCCGACTACTTTTGTCGGGAATTTCGTTTACCTGCTAATCCATTCTGCCCGGGGTTTTATCATCTGTTAATCGTTTATTCACCCGTATCGCAACGGGTTAACGCATCTATCAAACAACTAAAAATGTATTTATGAGCAACTATCATTTCGAGACGCTTCAACTTCATGCCGGACAGCAAGTCGATCCTACTACCAAATCGAGGGCTGTTCCCATTTATCAGACCACCTCTTATGCATTCGACAATGCCGAGCACGCGGCCAATTTATTTGGGCTGAAGGCGTTCGGAAATATCTATACCCGGATCATGAACCCCACCACCGATGTCTTCGAACAACGCGTCGCGGCGCTGGAAGGCGGCGTGGCCGCGCTGGCCACGGGCTCCGGTCAGGCGGCTCAGTTCCTCGCGCTCAACAATATCCTCCAGGCGGGAGATAATTTTGTCACTACGACCTATCTCTATGGTGGTACCTACAATCAGTTCAAGGTTGCCTTCAAGCGCCTGGGCGTCGAAGCACGTTTTGCCGACGGGGACGATGCGGAGAGCTTCGTTAAGCATATCGATAAGAACACAAAGGCCATCTATCTCGAAACGATAGGCAACCCCCGTCTGAACATCCCCGATTTTGAAAAATTTGCCGCACTGGCGAAAGAATATGATCTGCCCCTGATCGTCGATAATACCTTTGGTACGGCTGGCTATCTGTTCAGCCCGATCAAATGGGGTGCGAATGTAGTGGTGCAGTCCGCCACAAAATGGATCGGTGGTCACGGCACTACCATCGGCGGGGTGATCGTTGATGCCGGCAACTACAACTGGGGCAACGGAAAATTCCCGCAGTTCACGGAGCCATCCGAAGGATATCATGGATTGAAGTTCTGGGATGTGTTCGGCGAAGGCAATCCGCTGGGCCTGCCCAATATCGCCTTTGCCATCAGGGCCAGGGTGGAAGGGCTGCGCGATTTCGGCGCTTCACAGAGCCCTTTCAATTCCTTTCTCCTGCTGCAGGGTCTGGAGACCCTGTCCCTCCGGGTGCAGCGTCATACCGACAATGCGCTCGCGCTGGCGCAATGGCTTGAAAAACATCCGCAGGTAGACTTCGTACAGTATCCGGGCCTGAAGAGCAGTCCCTATAATGACCTGGCAAAAAAATACCTGACCAACGGCTTTGGCGGCATCCTCAATTTCGGCGTCAAAGGCAGCAAGGAAAATGCAAGCAAGTTCATCGACTCCCTGAAGCTGGCCAGCCATCTCGCCAACGTCGGCGATGCCAAGACCCTTGTCATCCATCCGGCGTCGACCACGCACGAGCAGCTCAGCGAAAAAGAACAGGTCGCCTCCGGCGTGCAGCCAAATCAGGTGAGGATCAGCGTTGGCATCGAACATATCGAAGATATCAAGGCTGACTTCGCCCAGGCTTTCGAGAAAGTGGCCAGCGGCAAGCTGGAAGTGGCATGACGCAACTATTCCGATACGACCGGCCCCTGACGCTGGAGTCGGGGGCCGTTGTTCCCGCATACCATCTTGCATATACCACGCTGGGCAGGCTCAACGCAGCGGGGGATAATGTGGTATGGGTCTTTCATGCGCTTACGGCTAACAGTGAGGCCGGCCAATGGTGGTCTGGCCTCGTGGGCGAAGGCAGGCTTTTCGATCCTTCCGACTGGTATATCGTATGCGTCAATATGCCGGGAAGCTGTTATGGCAGCACCGGCCCGCTGGACATCGATCCACGCAGCAAGGACCGCTGGTATCACG
>DATHHO010000161.1:0-21427 GCA_035317125.1 Puia sp. | reverse complement strand
GCGGAGGACGGATGAGCGGAGCCGTAATATTGTTGTTCGTAACGCTTATCGTAGTATGTGTTGATACCCTCGTCCATCCAGGGATAGCGTCGCTCGTCGGTGCCGAGGACGGCGTAGAACCAGTTGTGGCCAAGTTCGTGTTCGAGGATGAGGTCCAGTGATTTTTCCGTTTTCTGGGGAGTGATGGCTGTGATCGTGGGATATTCCATTCCTCCCCATGTGCCCATTTTTACTTCGGCGGCGCTGACGATGTTGAAAGGATATTCACCGATAAGGGCTGAGCGGAACCGGATCGCTCTTTTCATCAGCCGGATGCTGTTCTTCCACACCTCGCCCGCTTCGGGTGAATAAAAGGAATAGACATCGATGATCCTTCCCGAGGCCAGTTGCAGGGTGTCGTGGTCTACCTGGAAACTCCTGCTTGCGAACAGGGCAAAGTCGTGTATATTATTTTGTATGTAGTGGAGGGTCTTGTTGGCGGGTGGGACCAGGGGATGAGGGTAGGGGAGACTGGTGGCCCCGGAGAAATCCGATGCGGGGCGGTTGGCCGGGAGATCGGCTGCCGTGGATTGGGCAGGTTTATGGTTTGCGGCCGGTTTGCTGGATGCGGGGGAATGTTTTGGCGTGGGGGGGCGGAAGAAGCGGGGAGGGCGCGCGGGCGGCATCTCCTGGAATTTGGAAGAGGCCGGTGGCGGGGCGTCCTTCAGCTCTCCGGTGGCTGCCACGACATAGGTTTCGGGGAGGGTGATACGTACATCGAAGTTGCCGTACTCGCTGTAAAATTCACCCTGGTCGAGGTAGGGGATGGGATGCCAGCCCTGCCGGTCATAGACTGCGGGCTTGGGATACCATTGCGTCAACTGGTAGGTCCTGCCGACATGACCGCCCCTTGAAAAATTAAAGGGCAATTGTTCGTGGAAGGGGGTGGTGATCGTTATCTGCCCACCCGGCGGCAGGGGCTGCGGGAGGATTACTTTTATGATGTCGATATACTGGGGATGATCTTCCATCCGGGCGAGGGACCCATCCACCCTGAAATCCAGCCGGTTTATATACCCCTTCTGCTCTTTGGTGGAAAAATAAAAGTCGGTCCTTCCATTTCCCAGCAACTGTTCGCTGAAGGCCGTCCCGTCATTCTTATAGGCGTTGGGCCAGAGGTGGAACCAGATAAAGGAAAGCGTGTCGGGGGAATGGTTGCTGTATTGTATTTTGACAAAGCCATCGAGGGTATGTTCGGTATCGTTCAGCGAAATATCGATCGCATAGTTCACCTGCTGCTGCCAGTACTGCTGCGCTGAAAGCCGCAGGCCGGCTGGGAAAAGCAGGATGAGGCAGGCGGCGAGCCGCAGGACAGACGTCACAAGCCGTGGGCGGTGGGCGAAGGACCGCCTGTGTTGGGTATGAGATTTCCGGCTGTGTGTGAGGTAGTGCATATTTTGTCAAAAATAGGAATAACGACTTGTTCCTTAAAAAGAACCCTTTTTGTTGAGCAGATCGAACAGCTTGTCCAGCGGTTCGTGTGTCGCCTGTTCGAGGCTTGACTTCAGGTCTTCGGGGTAGGGATGTCTGAATTTCCAGTTCGAGAAATAGGTCTGCATGCCTTTTTCGAAGGCTGGTTTGCCCATGGCTTTTTCGAGGATGTACATCCATACCGCGGTGCGTGCGTATTCCACCATGCCATACTCGTATTCGGAAGAAAAGCCGGTAGCGGGCGTTTCGATGGGCATCGTGGTGTTGACCTGATTGAACACATTGTAAATGGATTCGAGAAAATCGTCCGAGCCTTTTTTTCTGATCTCTTCGGGGATCATGAAGCCGAGTGCGGAATTGCTCCTGTATTTTTCGGCTTCGTACAGAAATTCATAATAGGTGTTGATGCCTTCATCCATCCAGGGATGTTCCCGTTCGTTGCTGCCGAGCATGCCATAGAACCAGTTGTGCCCTACCTCATGCGCGATCACTCCGTCCAGTTCTTCCTTGTCGGCCCTTGGGCTGGTGATGAGGGTGATCATCGGGTATTCCATGCCGCCGGAGGAAACATTGCCCGGGCCTTCCAGCGCGCTGACGACCGGATAAGCATATTCGCCGATCCATTTCGAGTAGTGCAGGACGGCATCCTTTATAAAAGAGACGCCGTGCATCCATCGTTTGTTCCCGCCGGGGCGCCGGTAAGAAAAGACATCGATGATCCTGCCCGATGCGAGCTGCAGGGTATCGTAGCTGATGAGCAGCCCCTTGTCGGCAAACCAGGCGAAGTCGTGTATGTTCTCGCCATGATAGTCGAGGGTCTTGGTGGATGCCGGATCTTTTGGCTGATAGGCCAGCGAAGCGGAAGGGTCCGTGGTATCAGCCAGATTGGTCAGGCCGATGGCCTTATATTTTTCCAGTTCATCCTTTGTCAGCAGTGAGCCGGTAGCCCCGACCACATAAGCCGCGGGGAGGGTGATGTGTACGTCGAAGGAGCCGAATTCGCTGTAGAATTCGCCCTGGTCGAGATAGGGAATGGGATGCCAGCCTTTCCGGTCATAAACGGCCGGCTTGGGATACCACTGTGTGATCATATAGCTCTGGCCATCGTGACCGAGACGGGAAAAATAGGAGGGGATCTTGACAAAGAATGGAGTGACTATTTTTATGCCTGCACCAGGCGGCAGCGGCGTGGGCAGGATCAGCTTTATGATATCGGAGTATTGCGGATGTGGTTCCGTAAGCGCTTTTGCGCCATCGACCGTGAAATCGAGGTGGTCGATAAAGCCGTTGTCCCGGATCCTTTTCAACTTGCTCTTTCTTTCTTTAAGCGCGGACAATTGCTGGTACAGGGCTGTGGTCTTGTCCTTGTAAGCGTTGGGCCAGATATGGAACCAGATGAAGGTGAGGGTGTCGGGGGAATGATTGATATAGCCGAGGGTCTCGGAGGCTTGCAGGGAATGGGCTTTGTCGTCGAGGGCAACGCTGATGTCGTAGTGGACTTCCTGTTGCCAGTAGGGCTGGTCGGGCGTCAGGGGCACGGGTTGCGATGGGTATGGTGGCGCGGGGGACTGCTCGCGCGGAGGGGTCACGGCGGGCTGCGGAAGGGCGGGGATGTGCAGGGTGCAGAAGGCGAGCAATAAGAGGAAAAGCTTTATCGGTCTGCGGAATGCTGATCTGCTGGAGCCGGTACGGGACCGGTGTGTCATTCTTGTCATTGCGTTTACTGTATTGCCTCTGGTTTATCTGCCCTCTCCCATAAAAATGATGCGCAGCGTATGCAGCATGATCTTGAGGTCAAGGCCCAGCGAGATATTTTCAATATAGATCAAATCGTATTTCATCCTTTCTATCATTTCCTCCACATTCTCCGCATAGCCGAACTGGATCATGCCCCAGGATGTCAGGCCGGGCTTGACCTTCAGAAGATAACGGAAATAGGGCATTTGCCGGTCTATCTGGTCGATATAGAACTGCCGTTCCGGACGGGGTCCCACGAGGCTCATTTCCCCTTTTAATATATTCCAGAGCTGCGGCAGCTCATCGATGCGCCATTTGCGCATGGTCTTTCCCCATGTCGTGATGCGCTTGTCGTTCACCGAGGAGAGTGCGGGGCCGTTCTTTTCCGCGCCGAGGTACATGGAGCGGAATTTATAGATCACGAATTTTTTTCCTTTATAACCGATCCTTTTCTGCATATAGATGATGTCACCCGGAGAGGAAAACTTGACACGGATGGCCGAGTAGATGATCAGCGGAGAGAGCAGGATCATTCCCAGCAGAGAGACCATCACATCGATCAGGCGTTTGATATTCTGCTGCCATTCCGGTATGAGATCGGTATGAATATCGGAAAGGATGGCGCCGAGCACATTGCTGGTCCTGACGGAGCCGGAGAGGATGTCGAGGGCGCTTGGGATGATCTTTATTTCGACGTCTTTGTCGCTCAGTTTTTCGACGATCTTTTCCACATCGGCCCTGTCCGATTTTTCGAGAGCCACGACGACCAGCCCGATATTGTGCCGGTCGATTATCCTTTCGATCTCCGCCATGCTGCCCAACTGGGGAAGAGCGCCGGCAATGGCGTTTTCGCCCTTATCCTCATGGCAGACATATCCCGTATAGTGATAGCCGGATGATCCAAGGCCTTCGCGGGAGTCCTTATAGATGCCCGCAGCCACGGCATCGCAGCCGATGAGCAGGGTGTTGAATACGATCTTTCCTTTTTCTATCTGTCTTCTGACCATATTAAGGATGATCATCCTGCCGGTGATGGTCAGCAGGAACTGTGCAGCCAGAAAAATGAAATAGGTCTTATAGAAATAATGATACTCTTTCACCGGGTCGTTGATGACGATCGCAAAGAATACGATGGTGCAGCCCAGGATGCTGCAGGTAAAGGTATTGGCGAGCTCGTCGAGCCTGGATTTTTTGTAGAGGGAGGCGTAGGATCCCATCATGGTGTACAGGAGTAGCCATCCCACCGGAATAGTGGAGCTGCCCAGCCAGAAGCGGTTGGTCAGCAGCAGGTGACCGTCGGCGAAGATGGTTTCGGAAAGCAAGATGCGGCGGGAGAAATGGAAGACCATCGAGGCCACCAGCGCCGCCATATAATCGCTGACGATATACCAGATGATATGGATCTTTTTGCTTGCCGGCATGGGCTATGGTCAGGAGTTGATGGTATTATTTTTTATTTTGAGCAGGATCTGATGGGCAATGTCCATTGCGCGGAAACCATCCACTTCCGACACAAGGGTTGGAGTGTTGTCCAGCACCGCATCGCAGAATTTTTCCAGCTCCTGCCGTATGGCGTTGACCTCCGGTATCAGGGGGTTGGAAAGGGCGATGGTCTTTTTTCCATTCGGCGTCTCGATGTCGAAGGCAAAGACGTCGATGTCCTGTGGAGTTTTCAATTTGATGATCTCCGTTTTTTTATTGAGAAAATCGATCCCGATATAGGCGTCTTTCTGGAACAGGCGCATCTTGCGCATTTTTTTCATGGATATGCGGCTGGAGGTGAGATTGGCCACACATCCGTTGTTGAATTCGATGCGAACGCTGGCGATATCCGGTGTATCGGTCAAAACCGCGACGCCGCTGGCGAGGATGTTCTTCACTTCGCTTTTTACCAGGTTCAGGATAATATCGATGTCGTGGATCATGAGATCGAGGATCACGCTTACTTCCGTTCCCCTCGGATCGAACTGGGCGAGGCGGTGGACCTCGATGAAGAGTGGATTCAGCTGCATGGACTGGAGGGCGAGGTAGGCGGGGTTGAACCGTTCTACATGGCCGACCTGTAATTTGACATTCGATTCTTTCACCAGCTTGACCAGCTCGCGGGCTTCTTCCATGCTGTGTGCGAGGGGTTTTTCCACGAACACGTGCTTGCCTTTACGGATCGCCCGTTCACAGAGGGTGAAATGGAAGGGGGTGGGGGCGATGATATCCACGATGTCGCAGGCGTCCATGAGGACCTCGGGGTCAAGAAAGCGGGGAAGCTGGTATTTCTCCGAGACTTCCTGGGCGATCTTATCATTTGGGTCATAAAAACCCACCAGCTCTACTTTTTTGATCTCTTTCCAGTTGTTCAGATGGAATTTCCCCAGATGGCCGACTCCAAAAACCCCGCATTTAAGCATTTATTGAAATTTTATGTGCCCAAACCTACGTCAAAATGATGAACAGGCAATCAATGGACAGTGGCCAGATAAAACGCAGAATACTGGGCTATAGTGCGCCAGGTGATAAATGAGGGGTATAGGCGGAGGCTCGCCGGGGCTGGGCTGGCCTGGAGGTTGGTTTGTGGCTGGTCCGATGCTGGCCGGGGGTGATCCAACGGGTTATTTAACCGAATAAGTGATCCGTCCCGTACCGATGCCGGTGAGCCGGAGCGATCTCCATGCGTCCGGCAGCTTTGTTTTCAGCTGGGTGATGCCCGCTGGGGTGATCTCCAGCCCGCCGAAGCCATTCAGCATGGCCTGGAGCATGCCGCCGGCCCCTGTGGAAAAATAGGGGTTATTGCCGGAAGCGGTCTCCGCTATAACGCCGAAGGGAGGACGCAGATTTGGCGTATAGCCTGTCTTGAAATCCTGGTATGCTTTTGCGGGCTGACCGAGGCGTTCGTAGAGGATCGAGAAAATGGCATGGGTCATGGCGGGGCCTTCTCCCACTCTTGGCTCATAGTAGGCGAGGTCCCGGCGGATGGCGTCGGGAGCGGTGACCTCCTTCAACGGGTAAGCGAGGAGATTGACATCTGCCTGTTTGATCTTTTCCCCGTTGTAGGCGGCGTGCTCTTTTATGACGCCGTCGTCAAAATGAAGGATAGGGATATTGTTATAGACCGTCGTCCAGTCCGGGTCGGGGGTCAGGCCCAGCAGCCGGGCAGCTTCCGCCGCATAGTGCAGGTTGGCGCGTGCTGCGGCATTGGTAAATGCGTTGTTGTCGACATTCTCGGCCCATTCATCCGCAGCGACGACATTCTTTATATCGTAATGACCGGGACCGTTCCTTTCCACACGACTGGCCCAGAAGTCGGCCGTTTCTTTCAGGATCGGCCAGCCTTTCTCCTTCAGCCAGGTCTTGTCCTGCGTGACGCAGTAGTAGTTCCATGCGGCAATGGCGATATCGGCGGTGATATGGTGTTCGAAGGGACCGCTGAGGGCCCATACCGGTGTTTCTTCATTTCCGCTGGCGGCGCTCTCCCATGGGAACATGGCCCCTTTGTAGCCATGTGAAAAAGCATTGTTGCGTGCGGCGGGCAGGCGCTGATAGCGGTATTCGATCAGGGAGGCGGCAATCTTCGGTTGCAGCAGGAGCAGGGCGGGGAACATCCAGAGCTCGGTATCCCAGAAGGCGTGGCCGTTGTATCCAAGCCCGCTGAGGCCCATGGGCGAGAGGCTGTAGGCCGTGCCTTCCCGCGCAAAGGAATAGAGATGATAGAGCATGCTGTGTACGTCGCGCTGTGTGCTGTCATCGCCTTCGAGGAGGATGTCGCTCTTCCACAATTCATCCCATGCCTTTTCGTGAAAGGCGATGAGCCTGTCCCTTCCTTCGAGCTTTGCAAAGATCGTCAGCCGCTCGGCCTCATTCAGGGGATCGTCGTCATGAGCCGATGTAATGGCGGAACCCACGACGGCAAAATGGTAAGTTGAGCCGGCCTGGAGCTTCTTTCTGAATTTCAGCAGGTGCATGCTGTTGTCCCACATTTCGTGGATGACGGAAGGCTCGGAGCCGTGGGGCTCATCGAATAAAAAACTATTGGAGGCGGCCATGAGCAGTTTTCCCGTGGGGCTTTTCGCGGTGGAAGTAAGCAGGGAGATGCGGGTATGCGGCCGGTCGATCTCGTTGTAGTAGTTCTGGACATCCTTCAGCATGTCGGGGGCCTCCATGATGCTGGCGGGAACGATCTCGATATCCTTTTTTGCGGTGATGGAGACATCCACCAATGCGGTGTAGGGGAGCTGGCGCAGGGAATACCAGGTGTAGCTGACCGAGGCCTTGTCGCCGTAATCGAAGCGGGTGGTCAGGCAGGCGCGCTTCATGTCCAGGGTCTGTTCGAGGCCGGTGGTCTGCTTGAAATTCTCGATGCGCTGTCCATCGATCTCGAGGTACATATTCACAAAGTTGAAGGTCTTCAGGATATTGCTGACACGGCCACGGCCGTAGAGGTCGAAGGCGCCGTTGAGGACTATATCTTTTGCCTTGAAGGGGTCAGGTGAAGAGACGATGCCGATCATGCCATTGGCCACCGTTTCGCCATAATAATTGGACGGGTCGATGGAGGTAGCGCGGATGGTCCAGGTGGATTGTGCGGGAACGGGTGAGGGGATGGCGGCAATCATCAGTAAAAAAATAATCAGCCATCCATTTTCTTTTCGGATCGTCATATTTGTAAATTTGCAATCGAAGGTGTGTAATTTACACATTATTGTTTATTTTCATCGCTCATATGAAAAAATGGTTGATAGCCGGATCCGTAGTTTTTTTGTTGTTGCTCTTCGCAGTATACGTGTTTATTCCCGCGAATCTTATCGTCTCGAAATCCGTCAGCATGAAGTGCAGTGTAAACGGCACGTCGAGGTTTTTCGAAGACGAGGGCAACTGGGTGAAATGGTGGCCCTGGCCGTCAGAGGCGGGAGCTGAGACGGGGCGAGCCGCGTCATCCGGTCAGACGAGGGGAACTGTGACCGGCGCGGACGCGAACTGGGTCGGTGGCTCGGGCTTACATTATAAGATGGTGCACAATGCCTATCATGCCGTGAAGGTCAGGATCGGCGACCAGGATCCGGGTATTGGAAGTACGATCATGCTCATCCCTCTGAACAATAATGATTCGGTGCTTCTGCACTGGGAATGTAACCTGGCAACGGGTATGGACCCCATCAGCAGGATCGTGGCGTACAGGAAAGGGGTGAAGATCAGGAAAGATATGGACGGCGCTTTTTCCAGCCTGCGTTCATTTTTAGAAAAAGATGAAAATATCTATGGGGTCAAGGTAAATGAAGGGAGCAGCAACGATACGCTGGTGATGGCTACAAGGGCGATCTATCCGCTTTATCCGGCGACGAACGAGATATACGCCATGCTGAAAAAAATAAACGCCTATATCGTCCGGCAGGGCGCCATGGAGACGGGATATCCGATCATGAATGTTACCCATGTACCCGACAGCGGATACAGGACCATGGTGGCCATACCGGTGAACAAGACCCTGGAACCTGAAGGAGATATTTTCCCAAAGCATATCGTCCCCTGGAAATTCCTTATCGCAGATGTTACGGGTGGGGAGCAGGCGGTGATTGCCGCGGAGGGGCAGATGCAGAACTATATCAGCGATTATCACCGGACGGTCATGGCGATCCATTATCAGACACTGGTCACGGACAGGAGCCGGGAGCCGGATAGTACGAAATGGGTGACGAGACTATTCTATCCTGTTTTTTAGGAAGGGCGGGTGGAGGATGGGGTGGGAGCGGGTCAGCCGGGCGGCTACTTTTTCCGGAGCAGCGCGACCAGCGCGATGAACACCCAGATCACGTTCACCACCGCAGAAGGTATGGCGTGATGATAATACGTATTCGCGATGAGGCAACCACTGCCTGCGATATTCAACAGGTAATACCAGGTAGAGTCGGACGCCAGCCGTTTGGCGATATTGAGCCCATACGCTACTATGACCATTACTGAGCCGATCCATCCGATGATATCAATCAACATAATATTTTATTAAAGCGGTTTCTCATAATCTCCTTTGATCTCGGCGCCGATCTTCTTCAGGTAGGCCGTCAGGTATGCTGCGTTGACATCGGCAAGCCCTCTGCCGGTGCGGGTATTCATCAGGGAGGGAAGCTTCAGCAATTTTATGGAAAAATGGTCCAATGCAAAGGTACGGTCGTCAGGCTGTCGTTTCAGCGCAAGCGGATCTTCCGGGGAAAACATCTTTTGATTGAGCCTGCCCGCCGTATAAAAGACCCTTGCAAGGCCGATGGCCCCGAGCGCCTCCAGCCGGTCGGCGTCCTGTAATATTTTTGCCTCAGCCGTCAGGGGTGGGATGTTCGCGGAAAAGCTGTGCGCGTGGATCGCGTGGTGGATGCCTTCGAACTTTTCTGGGGGAAAGTCCGGAAAATGCTCTTTCAGCACCTGTATCGTCTTTTCCGCGCTGAGCCAGGAAGCGCGATGCCTGTCCGGATGATTTTTTGGAACGGAAACGAGGTCGTGAAAATAAGCCGAAGCCAGCAGGATCAATTGGTCGGCGTCAAGCCCTTCCTCGCGGTCGATATATACTGCCGACTTCCAGACCCTGTAAAAGTGGCCCAGGTCATGCGAGTCGTCTTCATGGGCCACGTTTAACCTGAGATAATGGTAAAAAAGTTGCTCCCAGCCACCGAGTGAATGATCTTTCATGGATAAAAGATACCAAAAAAAAGAAAAGGGCCAGAATAGAAATTCAGCCCCGTTTTAAAATCCAATATCCTATGAAAAACCATTCTATTAACGGGATAGCCGGTAAATAATTGCAGTGGGGCGCCGGAATGATTAAATATATTTATGGCGCGGCGTTTATGCATGCGGGAGACTGCGAAAAAATTGCATCGGAGAGTTGCGGAAAGTTGCGGAGGTTTGCCGGAGTGATGTGCGGAGATTGCGGGATGAAGGTCTGGAATACCGCGCTAACCCTGCAGCGCCTTGCCGATCAGTTCCTTTCCTTTGGCGCTGAAAGGGAGGGTCAGGGCGGCATCTCTGCCGGGCTGGCTCATCTTTGCCCAGGTCTTTTTCAGGATCCTGATCATTTTTTCCTCTTCCTGCTGCCGTCCGAAGTCCTCGTACTGGAACTGCAGGAACACGAGGCACAGCGCATTTTCCATCACCTGCATGTCGGGGTTATTGCGGAGATCTTCCTTGAGCAAAATGGATCGTACGGCATCTGTTGTCACGGCATCGTAGCCGATACCGGTCAGTATTCCGCCGGCCTTATCCGCATGGAACTTCGCGAGCCCGGTGCGCCAGGAATAATAGCCCGCTTTCCCTGCCGGATATGCGGACCGGGGTATCTCCCAACGGCCGATATGCTGACAGCGCGAAGCGAGTAAGAGCGTCTCGCCGGCATCCGGCTGAAGACGACGCACCCAATGCCAGCATTGCTGGGCGTAAAAATATTCTGCGGGATAAGCGATCCCTTCCATTGTAAGGATATGGGGATCTTGCCGGTTGTATGCGTCGAAGAGGGCAAAGGCTTTTTCCATCCTGCTCATGAGTCGATCTCGGCGAGGTTGTGCGCGAATTTAAATCTCAGGAGGCTCAGCGCTTTTACCTTATGATTCTTTACCGTATTGATGGAGATATGGAATTTCTCGGCTATCTCGGCATTTTTCATGCCTTCGACATAACAGCTTTTGAAGACCTGCTTACACTGGGTAGGCAGGGCCTCGATGGCGTCGTAGATCTGCTGCATTATTTCCGACCGGACCATTTCGTTGAGCGCGAATTCCTCGTAATCCCCGGAAAGATATTTGCCGAGTGCGGTCCTCATCTCGTTGTCGCGCTGTTGTTTTTTCAGATAATTGATGCAGGCATTGCGGGTGCTGATAAATAAGAAGGCTTTTATATTCTGCAGCGTCCCGAAGTCATTCTGTTTTCTCCATAGGGTGACGAATATTTCAGTCACGATGTCCTGTGAGGCGGGTTCTTCGCCAAGGAGGCCTTCTGCAAAATGGCAAAGGGACGAATAATAGAGCTCGTGAATGACCTGAAGCGCCTGGGTGTCTCCTTTTTTCAGTCCTTCCACGATGTCGGTACCGTTGTGTTTGCTCATTGCAGTATTTAAAGCGTCTTGCGTACTAATGACCTGTAGTTCCTTTACTAAACAAGTTTACTATATTATTAGTGAACGGCAAAGAATTTGGGCGATAATAAATTGCCGAATTTGTAAATTTACAGGCTGCCGGGAGGACGCTGGGAGGGCTGCCGGGAGGAGCGGACGCCTGGGCTTCGCAGCGGAGACGGCGGATCAGAAAAAGAGAGGACCATGGGACTGCAACAAGCCTTTATTCGGGTAAACGAATTCACGTATCCACATTATTATCTCTGCAACTACCTTCCGGTTTCGGCGGGCAGGGACAGGCTTTCTCATAGTCTGCTCCTGTTTAAAAGGGGTGAGCAGCCCGATCTCGACGGGTGGATCGATTGTTCTCTTACCATACTTGCCGAGGGTCTTTCCCAATGCTCCCCGGGTCTTTTTTCAGGTGGTACCATTATCAGGGCGCTTCATCATAACGAAACAACGGCCGGATCGGCAGGCCCGGTCTCGCTCGACCAGTTGGGAAGAGCGCTTGCCCTCCGGTTTGATTGCCGGTATGCCCCCCACCTCCTCCTCAAATCCCGGGTGACCCGTCCGATCAAGGCGTTTACCAGGCAGCAGCGGGAGTCTGAGCTGGGGGATACCTATTATATAGAGGTGCGGGAACCGCCCGGTGCGGAGGGCCGGCCTTTCCTTATTATAGACGATATCCTTACTACGGCTACGACGGTCAGGATGATCATTGCGGTGGTCCGGGAGCGTTTTCCGGGGTCTCCTCTTTTTGTTTTTACGCTGGCCAGGGCGGATTATGACGCCGGCCCCAACCGGAGCACTCCGCTGAAGGGGCAGCATTATCAGCTGGAGCAGGATACGGACTGGCTGGTTGCGGAGGAAGGCAAACCCTATTATTCCGGGGAACTGCTGAAGGCGTGGATCGGGGCGGGGAGGTTCTGAGCCTCGCTCGGGAGGCTGGCAGGGCGCTATCGGGGTACCGTTGATTGTCCAGAGGCGCTATTGGGGGTGCTGTTGGTTGGCGCCAGAGGAGCAATTGGAGTGCTGTTGATTGGCGCCAGAGGAGCAATTGGGGAGGGAGACCGGATGGGACCGGGGATTTTGGAGAGAAATTTTGTAGTGCAATGTGGAAATGAAAACGAACTTTTTGTGGTTGATTGATTGTCAGCTTGTTGAAAAAAGTTCAACTACATGTGGGCGTAAGAATGCAGTAGAAATGCAGTATGATGGGCGGGCTGTCGGGCGGAAACCGATGGGACGGATGGATGAATGGTTGCTGGAGGCAGGTCAGCCGAGAGATACGATAATAATGCAATATGAACAGATTATTCTCGTTATGGGAAAGATTATCAGGAGGCGGGCCGGTAGGTGGGAACGGGAAGATCCGGAGCAGACCGGGCAGGAAAAACGGGGCAAGCTGTCGGCAGGAAGGCGAACAGCACGGACGGAGATACTTTAGGTAGTTGTTCAATTTGTTGATAATCAATATATTGCGGCGATATTTTTCGAATCCCATATATTTAATTTTGCAGTGTGCAGCACTGTTTTATTGCCGGCTGTCCTTAGTGTGAAAAGAACATCTTAAACAGGTCCAAAAAAAAAGTTGTTAAGTAAACTTTAATTTTTTTAACTTCGAGCCTTAATAGCTAAACTTTTGCTTTATGATCATTCAACGACTCCTTGCCAAAGCGGCGATGCTTATGCTACTTTGTGTCTTTTTTACACAAACTTCTTTCTCTCAGACAAAAACACTTACAGGTAAAGTTTCGGATGACAAGGGGGCCCCGGTTCAGGGCGCTACTGTAACGGCCAAGGGCTCCAAGGGTGGAGTTACGACGGGCGCCGACGGTACGTTCCGTATTAATGTCTCTCCTACGGCTTCCACACTTTCCGTAAGTTCGATCGGATTCACCCAGCAGGACATTCCTATCGGTGATCAGACTTCCATCAATGTTTCTCTTGTGGCTTCTACTTCCAACCTGAACGAAGTGGTCGTCATCGGTTATGGTACCGTTCGCAGAAAGGACCTGACCGGATCGGTAACGACGGTTACCCCCAAAGAATTCAACAGAGGCGTCATCACTTCCCCCGATCAGTTATTGCAGAATAAGGTCTCCGGACTGGAAATCGTCAATAACAGCGGTCAGCCCGGAAGCGCCACTACCGTAAAGATCAGAGGTAACAGCTCGATCCGCGGTGCAGGTAATCCTCTTTATGTTATCGACGGAGTTCCTCTGGATGGCAGAAATGCACGTCCTGCGGTGACTTTAGGTGTTGGCGGATTCGGACCGACCCCCGACGAAAACCCTCTTCTGTTCATCAATCCCAATGATATCTCCGATATCACGGTATTGAAGGATGCCTCTTCTACGGCCATCTACGGTTCACGCGGCGCGAATGGCGTTATCGTGATCACGACCAAGAAAGGCTCTGCCGGTCCCACCAAACTGGAACTGGGAACTTCGCTTGGTATGAACGTTGGGTACATGAAGAAATACGACATCCTGAACGCTGGTGAATTCAGGAGCGCGCTGCATAAATATCAGCTCGACACGCTGACCAACAAGCTGGATTTTGGTCATACTTCGGATGCCATGAAGGAAATCACGCAGCATACTGCTATCCAGACGTATAGCATGGCCATGAGCGGTGGCAGCGAGACCGGAAAATTCCGCGCTTCGTTCCTCGCCCAGAAAACACCCGGCTTTATCAAGACCAATGATCTTGACAAATATATCGGTAGTTTCTCCGGTTCTTATAAGTTCCTCGATAAAAGGCTGAGCCTCGATTTCGGTCTTATAGCCGGTCATACTACGGAACATATCGTTCTGGTATCCAACTCGGCCGGCTCCCAGGGTAACCTGATCAGCTCCGCCCTTCAGTGGAACCCTACCCAGAATTTCACAGATGCCAGCGGCAATTATATTTATCCTGCAAACGGATCGGGCAATCCTCTCGCGCTGCTCCGTGCATATAATGATGTTGCTTACGTAAATACGGTACTGGGTAATATCTCTGCGAGCTACAAGATCTTACCGGGCCTTGAATATAAAATGCTCTACTCGATCAACCAGAGCAATGGTACAAGGAATACAAACCTTGACGGATTCCTGAACGGGATCACCGGTATCAGCGGCGTAGGCTTAGGTCTTGCCTCCAATGCCGCCCTGACTTCCCAGATCTTTACGCATACCGTGAATTTCCATACCAACCTGAGCCAGGACCTTACCTTCGACGCGCTTGGAGGTTTCGAATACTGGAAATCCAATTATGGCAACGGATCGGTCGGAGCGACAGGCTTCAACACCAACCTGACCCAGGCCACGCTGCAATCCATTCAGTATACGGCTATGTTGCAGGATGGCAAGACCCAGTTCCTTCCTTCCACATTCGTGGATCTGACTACGGAACTGCAGTCCTACTTTGCGAGAGTTAATTTCAACCTGAGAGATAAATATTACCTGACTGCCACCATCAGAGACGATGGTTCCAGCAAATTCGGTGCGAATAACAAATATGGTGTTTTCCCATCCGTTGGTGCTAAATGGAATATCGGCAATGAAGACTTTATGAAGGATGGCAAGACGCTGTCTGGTCTGGCCCTTCGCGGTACCTGGGGTATCACGGGTAGCTCGGAATTCCCCTCCGGCGCTTCCCAGGAGCAGTTCGTGTTCAACTCCTATAACAATGCCGGTCAAACCAATGTCGCCAACCCCAACCTGAAATGGGAGCAGACGACCCAGTTTGATTTCGGTCTGGACTTCTCGCTCCTGAACAACAGGATCACCGGTACGGTAGACTATTATAATAAGAATACCACGAATATCCTGTTCCAGAGCACGGCCATCCAGCCTGCTCCCGCGTCCAGCTACTGGATCAACCTTCCCGGTCACCTGATCAATTCGGGTGTTGAAATTACCCTGGGTGGTGCGCTGGTACGCCAGAAAGACTTTACCTGGGATATGACGGTGAATATGGCGTTCAATCATAACATCTTAAAAGAATTCTATGCTCCCGGTAGCAAGACCCCGCTGGTGATCAAGACGAGCACCATCGATGGACAGGGTGTATCTGGAACGTTGAGCCAGGTGATCACCAACAACCAGCCTATCGACGAATTCTTCCTGAAACCTTTCCAGGGATTCGATCAGAACGGCGCGCAGAAAGTCGGACCCGATCCTGCTTATGCCGGCGATCCCAACCCACACTTCTTATATGGCGTATCCACAACCCTCCAGTACAAGAAGCTTTCGCTCGTGCTGAACGGCGGCGGAGCGGGTGGATACCTTATCTATAACAACACGGCTACCGACGTTACCAACCTTTCCAGCATCGCTGGTGGAAGGAATGTCGACAAACGTGCCTATAATTCCGCAGAGCGCGTCAGCAGCGGGGCAGCAGCCTCTACCCGGTTCCTCGAAAGCGGCAATTATTTCAAGCTGAGGAATGCAACGGTTAATTTTTCTGTAGGCAACGTTGGCGATTTCATCAAGAACCTGAATGTTTATTTCAGCGGTTCGAACCTCTTTGTGGCCACCAAATTCTCTGGATTCGATCCGGAAGTCAATATCGACAAGAACAGTAACGGGTATCCTTCCAGGTCGATCGAATATATTCCTTATCCTACTCCCAGGAGTTTGACAGTAGGGTTAAACTTTTCTCTCTAAAATAATTTAAAAATTGAATCGCATGAAAACGTCAAATTATATAAAAATATCCGCCCTCCTGCTGCTGACGGGTGTCGCGGGTTGTACCAAGCTTCATGAACAGTTGACCAATACCTTTACCGCGGCTCAGACCACTTCTGGACTGGGATCGGCAGGAACGGGTCTTCTTCTGGCCGCAGCGTATGCGGACATACCGTCCTCTTTTATTCCCCAGGATGAACTGTTCTCCCTGGAAGAGAATACCACCGATGAATCGCTGGTCCCCACCCGTGGTGGTGACTGGGATGATAATGGCGTCTGGAGGGTGTTGCACAACCATACCTGGAATGCCGATCATGGCCAGATCCTGAATGTATACAACAACCTGAACAAGCTGAACTTCGATGCGACCAACGTGTTGCAGTTCAACCCCAGCAAAGGACAGGCAGCCGAAGCAAGGTTCCTGAGGGCCATGTCTCTTTATTACCTGCTGGATCTCTTCAATCAGTACCCTTTCCGTAATCCAGGCGACAACCTGCTGAATGCGCCAAAGGTGTACAGCGGCGACAGTGCTATCAACTTTATCATTTCCGAACTGACGACCATCCTGCCCGATCTGAGCGGATCGGTCGCTTCCAGCCAGGCCGGTCAGGACGCTGCGAAGTTCCTGCTGATGAAATGTTATCTGAACAGAGGCGCTTTCCTGAACAGGGCTTCCCCTACCTTCGCCGATGCAGATATGCAGCAGGTGATCACGCTGGGTACCCAGCTGATGGGTGGGAAATATAAATACATGGACAATTATTTTGCGAATTTCAATTTCAGCAACGGTAATTCGACAGAAGCCATCTTTGCGTACGCCAGCACATCGGGCGGAACGGTCAACAACGGAGCCGTACAGGCACGATGGATGATGGGTTTCCATTATAACGAATACAATGGCCAGGCGCCTAACGCTGGCTGGAATGGATTCTCTACGATGAGCGACTTCTATAACACGTTCTCTGTAGGTGGAACCACTAATTATTCCCTTGCCGATACCTTGCTGGATACCCGCATTGGCCGCAGGGCATTGTCCGATACTACCTGTACAAAATATTCCGGTATCCGTCCTGGCTTCCTGGTCGGTCAGCAGTTCGACGAAAACGGTGTGGCGCTTAAAGACAGAAAGGGAGCCCCCCTTTCCTTTACTCCTGCCATTGCCGCCAACATGATCGAACAAGGCAGCAACCTGGAAGTAACCGGGATCCGGGTTCCAAAATATGTACCTGACTTTTCCGATCCTACGGGCAAATGGTATTCCACCAATGCCGGTAACTGGTATATGATCTTCCGTTATCCCGATGCCGTCCTGATGGTAGCCGAAGCTAAGCTGAGAGCCGCTGCTCCGGACGCAGCAGGAGCGCTGGTCCTGGTCAACGCGCTGAGAACGGCCAGAAAGGCAGCCCCGATGATAGCCCCGCTGAAACTCAACAATCCGGCTAATGTGGACGATCCTAACACCCTCCTGGCTGAAAGAGGCAGAGAGCTGTATTTCGAGTCGGTGAGAAGGACGGACCTTATCCGGTACAAGATGTTCAATGTGATCTGGCAGCTGAAACCAACCGATGATCCTAAATATCTGTTGTTCCCGGTGCCAAACCAGGCCCTGGCAGCTAACCCTAACCTCAAACAGAACAACGGTTACAATTAACAAATAAGCGATTTAATTTTTTACAAAAGACCATTATTTACTAATGGTCTTTTGTAATTTTAGCCAGTATGAATATGCTAACGAGAACCTCTTTCCTCCTTTGCCTGCTGGGAACCCTCTTTTTCTGCTCCTGCAAACAGGAAAGTCCTCCCCCGCCTTTATTTACGCTGATGGAGAATACGGGCATCAACTTCGAGAACAATGTCACGGATGGCAAGCTGGAGAACAGCTTCCTCTTCCGCAATTTTTACAATGGCGGTGGCGTGGCCATCGGGGATCTGAATAACGATGGACTGGCGGATGTACTGCTGACCTCCAATATGGGGGACAACAAAATCTTCCTCAACAAGGGCGGGATGAAATTCGAGGACATCACGGCCGGATCACATCTCAGGCAGGACAGCATGTGGAGCACTGGCGTGACGCTGGTCGATATCAACAACGACGGCTGGCTGGACATCTACATCTGTAATTCGGGCCATATGACCAGCGGCCACCGGAAGAACCAGCTTTATATCAATAACCATGACCTGACCTTTACGGAAGCAGCGGCGCAATACGGTCTGGATATTTCGGCCTATTGTACCCAGGTCTCTTTTTTCGATTATGATATGGATGGCGATCTGGACTGCTTTGTCATCGAGAACAGCCCTATCCCCATCAATACCCTGAACAATGCCAACCGGCGCGACCTGCCGGATGCGGAATGGCCCATCGCTCCTTTTCTCAAAGGCGGGGGCGATCATCTTTACCGCAACGACAACGGGCATTTTACAGAAGTGACCAGACAGGCGGGCATCCATGGCAGCCTTATCAGCTTTGGCCTGGGCGTGTCCGTGGGCGATATCAATGGGGACGGCTACCCCGATGTCTTTGTATCGAATGATTCCTATGAGCGGGATTATCTGTATATCAATCAGCGGGACGGAACGTTCAGGGACCAGCTGGAGGACTGGATGCAGCATACCAGCTTCTCTTCCATGGGCGCCGATCTTGCGGATATCAACAACGACGGCTATCCCGACCTCTTCACCACGGATATGCTGCCCGAAGACGATTACCGGCTGAAGACCATGGGCTCCTTTGACAATATAGACCTGTATAACGGCAAGCTACAGGCCGGATTCTATCACCAGTATGTAAAGAACTGCCTGCAGCTGAATAATAAGCACGGGAAGTTTGCGGATATCGCCAATTACAGCGGGGTATCGGCTACGGACTGGAGCTGGGGGGCCTTGTTCTTCGATGCCGACAATGACGGCTTCAACGATATCTATGTGTGCAATGGGGTGAACAAGGATGTGACCAATCTGGATTTTATGGATTTCTTCGCCAATGAGATCATCCAGAAGATGGTGCTTACGGGCAAGAAGGAAGGGGTCGACGAGGTGCTCAAGAAGATCCCGAAGACGCCCATGCTGAACAAGGCTTACCGGAACCTGGGCAATCTGAAATTTTCCGATGCCGGCAAATCGTGGGGATTTACCCATCCTTCTTTCTCGAATGGCGCCGCGTTTGGCGATCTCGACAACGATGGGGCCCTCGACCTGGTCATCAACAACGAAAATGGTCCCGCCTTTATCTACCGGAACAACTCGCGTGCGCTGAATAAAAATCATTCCATATCCATCCTGCTGAAGGGTGGGAACAAGAATACGTTTGCGATCGGCAGTCAGATCAGGGTTTTTCAGGGCGATCAGATCCTGAGCCGGGAGGTGGTCCCCAGCCGGGGCTTCCAGTCCTCCGTCGATTATAAAGTGGTCATCGGGCTTGGCAGCAATGCGAAGATCGACTCCATGACCATCACCTGGCCCGACCGGACGCTGTCCCGGTTCGAATATCCCGTCACCGATACGCTGCATATCATCCAGGAGCCTGTGGGCGGAGGGATGGTGCCGGCGGCATTGCCCGCGATGGCTGCGGCTGGTGGCGCTGCCGTGACCGGCCCTGTGGTCGGGCATGGCGCTATGACCGGGCATGGGGCTGGGGCGCACGGGGCCGGCCTGAATCCGGCGAATCCTGGCGGGGCTGGGATGCAGGGACCCGGTGGAAGGGAAACCCTTCTGCAGCCGGTGAGCAGCTCCTTTGACAAGCACCGGGAAGATTTCTATACGGATTTTCATACGGAACATAACTTGCCCAAGATGCTCTCCCGGGAAGGGCCACACGCCGCCGTCGGAGACGTCAACGGCGATGGGCTTGCCGATATCTATATCGGAGGCGCTGCGGGACAGGGTGGGCAACTCTACCTGCAGACTCCCGGAGGAGGGTTCGTCAAACATCCCGAGAAGGCGTTCGAGCAGTTTACCGACTTCGAGGATGTCGCCGTGCTGTTGTTCGACTGCGATCACGACGGCGATCTCGATCTGCTGGTGTGCCCGGGTGGCAACAATGCCTCGACGATGAGTCGTCAGATGCAGCTGCGTCTATACCGCAACGATGGGAAGGGGAATTTCGAGATCGATGCGGGTGCATTCCCGAATACGGGTATGAATATTTCGGTCGCCATCGCCAATGACTTTAACGGAGATGGCTATCCGGATCTGTTCGTAGGGGGCAGGAGCATGCCTCAGAATTACGGGCTGTACCCTTCGAGCTATCTCTTCGTCAACGACGGACATGGGCATTTCACCGATGTCGCCGCCACGAAGAACCCGGACATCTCCCATATCGGGATGGTCACGGGGGCAGTCTGGGCCGATATCACGGGCGGCAGGCAAAAAGACCTGGTCATCACGGGCGAATGGATGTCGCCGCGTGTTTTTTCGTATACCGGTGACCATTTTTCGGAGGTGCGGACCAATCTGGGCCATCTTTATGGCTGGTGGCAGACGGTGACCGCGGCCGATCTGAACGGTGACGGGAAGATGGACCTGGTGCTGGGCAATATCGGCGAGAATTTTTATCTGTCCCCCGACTCCACGCACCCTGTGCGGCTGTGGATCAACGATTTTGATCAGAACGGCATCATCGACAAGATCATGACCCGGACGGTCGACGGTAAAGATATGCCGGTCTTTCTCAAGCACGAGATGGAGATCCAGATCCCATCCCTCAAAAAACAGAACCTGAAACATGGCGATTTTGCAAAGCAATCGGTGCATGAGCTATTTCCATCAAAGATACTGGACAGCTCCCTGGTCAGGCTATTCGACTATCCTTCTTCTGTTATCGCCTTTAATCAGGGCAACGGGCAATTTTCGGTGCAGCCGTTGCCGCCGATGGTGCAGTTGTCCTCTGTGAACGCGATCCGGGTGATGGACCTCAACGGCGATGGCTTTCCCGACCTGGTGCTCGGGGGCAACGAATTTGGTTTTCTGCCACAGTTCGGCCGGTTGGACGCCAGTTTCGGGCATGTCCTGCTCAATGATGGGAAGGGTCATTTTTCGTGGATAGGGCCGGAGCGCTCCGGTCTCGATCTGAGGGGACAGATCAGGGATATTGCCGAAATACCGGAAAAAGATCGTGTATATTTATTGTTCCTTCAGAATGATGAAGTCCCGGTCTTGTATAATTGCAAGCTTCCTGCCATGAGCGCAGCGCTGCAAACCAAACATCGATAAGCATGTATTTAAGCATAAACAGCATCAAGTTCGCAGCTCCGCGCCTGAAGGGCGCCATTTGTCGGTTCGCCTCTGCGGCATCAGGAATAAAGGGCCTTAGACACGGCATGGGCCGGGTCGTTGCTGCGGCGTTCGTACTGTTTACTTTTCAAGGATGTCACCGCTCCGCGGGCCTTCATGTCGAGCATCCGTTGTTCGAGGTGCTTGACCATGGGCGGACGGGGCTGGACTTCAGCAATACGCT
>DATHHO010000160.1:0-11394 GCA_035317125.1 Puia sp. | reverse complement strand
AAAAAATATTCCTGAAACATGGTATAAAAGAGCCGCTTTTCGGGGTAAAGATCGAGCAGCTGAAGACCATCCAGAAAAAGATAAAAAAGGACTACCAGCTCGCAAAAGATCTTTATGCGACCGGGAACGCGGACGCCATGTACCTGGCAGGACTGATAGCGGATGATGAGAAAATGACCAGGAAGGACCTGGAGACCTGGGTCAGACAGGCCGCCTCCAATAGTCTCTGTAACTATATTGTTCCATGGGTCGCCACCGGCAGCAAATATGGGAATGAACTGGGCATGGAATGGATCGATGCCAAAGAGGAATATATCGCAGCGGCAGGCTGGGCGACACTGGGTTGCCTTGTATCCATCCGGCCGGACAATGAACTGGATATCCCCGCATTAAAAGCCTTGCTGGCCAGGGTGGCGAAGACGATCCACACCGCGGACAACCATGTACGATATAATATGAATGGCTTTATCATTTCCGTCGGCGCCTATGTGACCCCTCTGCACGACGATGCCATTGCTACGGCAAAAAAAATCGGCGCAGTTAAAGTCGACATGAACGGGACAGCCTGCAAAGTTCCCGATGCCGTGGAGTATATAAAGAAAATAAAAGACAGGGGATCCCTGGGGAAGAAAAAGAAAACGGTGAAGTGCTGAGATAAAAAAGGGCTGAGCCTGAAAGGCCCGAGCTACCTGCTGGAAAGGCTCTCTTTCACATTCCTTACAAAGTCAGTGGAGACATTTGCCAAAGAAGCTATTCTTTCAAAAGGAAAGTCGGTATCTGACAAAAGATTCTTGACAAAAAGACGGCTACTTTTTTCCCTGCCTTCCTTAAGCCCCTGTTCCCGGCCTTCTTCAGCCCTTATTTCCGCTAATTGTTCAATGATGCCCATAGCATTAACCTTACCGGTTATCTTATTAAGCTCCTCCATAAAGATACGATTTGTTTGCTGGTCTTCAAACAGAACATAGTTATTCAAAAAAGTTAAAATACTTCAGGCCGCAGACCAGTCCCCCAGGCAGCCCGGATCCTCCCGCGGTGGCATGATTTTTTAATCAATCATCCCGACACTAAAAACAAAAAGATGACAACAAAAAATCATGCTGTACCGACAGCCATCAGCGCAAAGGACACCGTATTGTCCTTTATTGAAGCCCTCAATGACGAAGATTTCAAGGGCGCACGAAATTACGTAAAAGATGATTTTGCTTTCTCCGGTGTTATGGGCTCGCGCGACGGGGCAGACGCCTATTTTAAGGATATGGAGAAGATGCGTATGAAATATAAGATAAGAAAGACCTTCGCCACCGGGAATGATGTTTGTCTTCTCTTCGACTTTACCCAGGGCGGTCTGACCATATTCGGATGCGGCTGGTACCAGGTGGAGGACGGGAAAATAAATACTTACCGGGTAGTCTTCGATCCCCGCCCGATCCTTGAAGCCCAGGAGAAGAAACAGGATAAGAAATAAGCGGTGAAATAGTTTTTCAGCATGGTAGTTTAATTGACCCAATCTGAACCCCAAAAAAATGCCGGTTTACTATCTCGTTAGCAGATAATTAGTTATGATGAGTCATGTCGTGCGGACTGCACGATATTGATACATAGACTGTCCGTCATCACCATCACCTACAAAGGCCTTCGCCAATTTTCGGGCTCCCGGAAAATTGCTACCTTTGTCCCCGGTCAGAATCGATCAGGGAGAAAAAATAGCATATGAGCATATACGATATTTGCTGCGTAGGACATATTACATCGGACAAAGTAGTTACCACAAGATCGGTAGTCCATATGGCGGGGGGCACCTCCATCTATTTTTCCAATGCCATCCACAATATGGACCTGAATTATGTGCTGGTCACCGCGCTTGGTCGGCCGGAAATGAAAATTGTGTCGGATCTCCGTGCCAAGGGTATAGAAGTAAAGCTGTTGCCAAGCGAACATACGGTATATTTTGAAAATATCTATTCCGATAACCAGGATTACCGCACCCAGCGGGTATTGCAAAAAGCGGATCCCTTCACCGTTGAACAATTGCTGGATATCGATTCGAAGATCTTCCATCTGGGCCCGCTGCTGGCCGATGATATGCCGGTAGAGTTGATAAAGGCATTGTCCGCGCGGTCGGTCGTATCGCTGGATGTGCAGGGCTATCTCCGCAAGGTGCTGGACAAAAAGGTATGCGCGATCGACTGGCACGCAAAAAAAGAAGCGCTCCGCTATGTGGATATCCTGAAGGCCAGCCGGTCCGAAATGGAAGTGCTGACCGGTTATGAAGATGTCCGCAGGGGCGCCAGGGTGTTGTCTGACTGGGGCGTCAAAGACGTTGTTATTACGCTGGGCAGCATGGGTTCCGTGATCTATAAGGAGGGCATTTTCTACGATATCCCTGCCTACACTCCGGATGGCTCCGTCGTGGACAGCACAGGATGCGGAGATACCTATATGGCCGGGTATTTATACCAGCGGCTGAAAGGAGCAGAGCCGCAGGACGCCGGCGAGTTTGCCGCAGGTATGGCCACCCTGAAGATCGAATCCTCCGGTCCTTTTACCGGTACGGAGGAAGATATCCTCGCATTGCTGAACTCCTGCAAAAAGAAAACCTTCAGCCTCGCTTAGTGCTTCACGACAGACTTCTCGACGAACCCCTTCAGGTTGGTGCCGATCAGCGAAGTCCATCCGGCAACAAAGTTCTCTCTGGCAAAATCCGCATTGTTCGCCGGGAAGGTTCCCAGCCCTTCATGCGTTAATCTGAGCCTTGTCTTATCGCCTTCCCCGGACAATTCAAAGGTCACGACCGAATCGCCCTCGAATCCTTCATACCTCCAGCTGTACGCGAGCCTTTTACCGGGAACTACTTCGGTCACCTTGCATAAATGCTTGAAAGTCCTCCCTTCATTCTTCGCCTCGAAGGTAAATTCAAAGCCCACCTGCGGCTTGAAATCGGTAAGATCGAAATACCATTGTTTCATCTGGTCTCTGTCTGTGATGGCCTTCCAAACGCTGGCGGAGCTTGCGTTGTATATCCGTTCGATTATAAAAGGTTCTTTTTTCATATTTGAGTTTTATGTAACCAATCGGTAGCGAATATAAGGAAACCTTTCGGTTACGCAAATTTCTTTTATCTACAACGCGCAATTTTCATGGTAATTGACCAGCTCGATCGGAACCCTTGGAATTTCGTATCCTTTATAGGCGGTCTGCACCTGGTCCAGCGCTTCCTCCGCCTCCTCCAGTGTTTCAGCCCTCACCAGCCTGCCGCGGAATTCCCTGATGCCCGGCAACCCCTTGAGATAATTGATATAATGCCGGCGCATTTCATAAATGCCGGTTATGCCCTCCTTCCACAGGACAGATCCCTGAAGATGCTTCTTACAGACAGCCACTCTTTCGGCAACGGTCGGCGCGGGCAGCAATTCTCCCGTCTGCATATAATGTTTTATTTCGCGGAAGATCCAGGGATAGCCGATCGCGGCGCGACCGATCATGATACCATCCACCCCGTAACGGTTCCGGTATTCCAGCGCTTTCTGCGGGCTGTCGATATCACCATTCCCAAAGATGGGAATATGCATGCGCGGGTTGTTCTTCACCCTGCCGATCAGTTCCCAGTCAGCCTCACCCTTGTACATCTGGCAACGCGTCCGGCCATGAATGGCCAGCGCGCTAACCCCCACATCCTGCAGCCGCTCCGCCACCTCCTCGATGTTGCGGGTATGCTCATCCCAGCCCAGCCTTGTCTTTACGGTCACCGGAAGATGGGTCGCTCTGATACAGGCTTCCGTCAGCCTGATCATCCTGCCGATATCCTTTAGTACCCCCGCTCCGGCCCCACGCCCCACTATTCCCTTCACCGGGCATCCGAAATTAATATCGAGCAGGTCCGGATTGGTGACTT
Source organism: Puia sp. (assembly GCA_035317125.1). Lineage (GTDB taxonomy): Bacteria > Bacteroidota > Bacteroidia > Chitinophagales > Chitinophagaceae > Puia. The sequence continues at coordinate 7,499 of DATHHO010000160.1, read as the reverse complement.
CCACGATCTTTGCCGCAAGGGCAAGACTGTCCTCATCGCCGCCGAAGATCTGTATGCCGACAGGCCGCTCATAATCGAATATATCCAGCTTCTTCCGGCATTTGATCGCCTCCCTTATCAGCCCTTCGCTGGAAATGAATTCCGTATACAACAAATCGGCCCCGTTATCCTTACACACGGCGCGGAATGGAGGATCGCTCACATCCTCCATGGGAGCAAGCAGCAAAGGGAATTCAGGAAGTGTGATGTTTGCGATCTTTACCATGTTCAATAAATTACCCTGGAAACAAAATTAGGCTAAAATTCACCGGATAAATGGTCCGGCAACTGCTGTCTCCCGCAGAACATGACCTGTAGCTATAATCTGAATTTATTACGGCAGTCTGCATTTGCGTAAATATTTTAATGAGAAATTAACAGCAAAACCGGACAATCCGATAATAAACCTCTCCTTCACACGTTTGTTCCATTGTTCCAACTTATCTGTAAGCTTAAATTCAATTTTCCCATGAAATTAAAAATTCTTTCCCGGCCTGCCATTCTCGCGCTCGCCCTTGGTTCTTTTTTCCTCGTCTCGGCCATCAACGGCTGTAAAAAGAGCAGTGACAGTAGCTCCGGATCGGGACCCAGCGGCATCTCCGCTACACTCGGCGGTACAGCCTATCAATCCACCTCCGTAATCGGTGTAATGCCCAATTCGGACAGCTATGTCTTCATGGCGGGTCTCAAGGTCGTTAACGGGGACACCCTCGTCCTCGAGATAGATATTCCGGATACGGTCAAGGTCAACCATGTGGATGATGTCAGCGCTGGCGGCTTTATGTATACGGACTTCCATACCGGTAAGAGCTATGCAGCTGATGGTTTCTGGGGCCATGGTATCGTCACCGTTACCTCCTGGGATACCGCCGGTCATAAGATTGCAGGGGTATTCAGCGGTGTAATGCAGAACACTTCTGGCGCCAACGATAGCCTGGTGGTCACCAATGGCCATTTTAACAATACTTATCTGATCACCCCATAAAACCTTTCTCTTTCACGAGACTGCACTTTTCGCTGCCGCACGCTTTACAACGGTGGCCGTCTTATGATCGCCGTCATGACTCCAGCCGGGAGGCATGATGATATAAAGGACTTTGTTCTTCAGGCCCGGCGCCCTGCGGAGATCCTTCCAGAGATAATAGAACTCCCCGAAATAAACATCCAGAAAATTGCGCGTGTTCACCTTGCGGGTAATTCCATATTCGATCCGGGTCTCTTTCTCCTCGGGCTGATAAGTTTTAAACAGCTTGTCCCATATATTCAGCAGGTTGCAGAAATTGGTATCCATATATAATGGGTTCTTTGCGTGGTGTACCCGGTGATGCGACGGCGTAAGAATGACCCTGTTCAGAAATCCCATCCGCCCGTCTTTCAGGATATTTTCTCCCACATGGATAAATGCTCCCCAGGTGCCATCCAGCAACATGATAAAGAATAACAATGGCGGACTCACCCCCAGGATGATACAGATAGACGTGCGGATCAGATCGGCATAGGGCGCTTCCAGAAAGAAATGCGCGTAGGTGACGGACAGGTTCATCGTCTGCGGAGCATGATGCGTCGAATGCAGACACCAGAACAACCTTACCTTATGACCGAAATAATGATAGACAAAATGGGAGAGCTCCCAGACGATATATCCATAGATCAGCCAGTACCAGGTAAATGAGGTCTTAAGGACGGCCCATTTTTCCAGATGGCCAATGCAGAAAAGCACAACTGCGATAGAAAGGAACCGGGAGATAAACCGGTTGGCGACAAAAATAAAGAAGGGCATCCGGTAATCTTCGATCCTGAACCGTTTATAGAGCAAGGCCCGGCCGATCTCCAGGAACAACAGGATCGGAATGATGGGCGAGAGCGCGGCAAAAAAACCGTGTGCGGTCAGCAACAGCTTATAATTGCCCGTCCGGTACATCTCCATCCAGGTGCCTATCCCGAAAAATCCGGTCAGTTCGCGGTATAGTTCATGCAGAATGTGCATAGTTGAATATTTTCGGCCCCGTTAAAAATACTTCCATAAAAACTGCCTCAGTTGACAAGGTGCCATGAACACCTGTCCCTCCGCAAAGATAAGCCAAAAAAACCCACTCGTTAAGGAGCGGGCCGGGTCGATGGTCCTGAGTATATTAATACTAAATCTTTTTTTTCAACTATTGATGACGGTAGATTCCGTTAAATATTTTTCCGTTGGATGATAAATAAAAAGACAGCTTCCGTTCCGGACCGACCGGATGATCCGGGGGCTCATAATAGCAGGGATCGCAGGACAGCCAAGGCTTGTTCCGATGATCCCGTTATTCTGCAGGTATTGATCCCCCACATAACCCGATCCATGCAACACGATATTCCGCTTGCTGGCCTGATCATTGAACCCGGTATCAACGCCCTGTATCCGCAGGGAAAGACCATTCCTTCCATAATAGGTTTTCTTCGTCACATAAAACCCAAGGCTGGACTTGAAGGATTCCGGTTCATTGGAAAAAGAGCTGGCATATTCATCTCCTGAATTCTTTCCGTGCGCTACATAGGTCCGGTACAGCAATTTCTTATGTCTTACGTCGATCACATACATCCGCTTGCTGCATGAAGACTGGCTGAAATCACAGATCGACAACACCGACTTTCTTTTTATAAGCCCCTTTTTCAGAAGATTGTGATATCCCCTCCAGGCATATTCAAAAGCCTCCTGGCTCAGGCCCTCCTGCTCAAGGCTCATGCGGTCATAAATATCGTCCGCTTGCAGGACCACCATCTTCAGCTCGGCAGCAGCCGCTTCTGCGGTCATTGCTTTCACTGCTGTTGCCGATACGACCCGGACCCGGGTCCGGTGATGCGATGTTTTTTTTGCTTCGGCCAGCATCGCGGTCAGACTGATGATAATCAGGAGGATGATCTGTTTGATAGAGGGTAACGCTTTCATAAATAGGGACTTTTTGTAATAGGTATACCATCTCCATTGGCGTACCAATTTACAACCAGCTGACGGATAGCTATCTGTATTTTTTATTGGTCTTCGATCTTCCCAATCCGGGAATCCAATTCCATTCCTGGTCTTTTTCCCATAACGATACAGCCAGCCTGCGGACATGGGTCATCACCCACCGGAGGGACCAAAAACAAAAATCCCGTAGCCGGGTCCATGAGAATCCAGTTACGGGATAGAATTGTGATCAGCAGGCATTCCGCTGAAGATGGGTCAGTGGTGAGGCTGGCCTTATTTAGTGAGCAGACCGGCTGAGAAAAGATACGACAGCAGCATGACGACGCTCAAAAAAGTGACGGCCAGCAATATGGTGGTGGCAGTCTGCCCAAGATGGTAGTGATGGGGATGTTGCTGGGTGTGGGTTTGAGTAATCTTTTTCATAAAGGCGAATTTAAAATGAACGGAAAATGGCATTCATCCAATACTAATATATAAAAAAAATGTGGTATTTGCAACCCCTGCAGGACAACCTCAAACGGCGAGAAACGCCATCCGCAGGGCTCCACTATCCAGCGAAAATGGCTATTTCCCCGGCTTTGCGCTCATATAGAATACCAGCTTACCCCCATCCATGATTTCCTGATGGGTAATATAATGCCTGTCCAGCGGTTGGCCGTTCAGCTCTATCTTTCTGGTATACACGTTCTTATCGCTCTGGTCCCTCGCCTCCACCGTAAAGGTCTTCCCATTTTCCAGTTGCAGGACGGCGCTTTTAATGGCCGGGCTGCCAAGGGAATACTGGTCCCCGCCGGGCGCCACCGGGTAGAACCCAAGCGTGCTGAAGATATACCAGGCGCTCATCTGCCCGCAATCATCATTTCCACCCAACCCGTCCGGCGACGGGCGGTATTGCTTCTTTAGGATCATCCGCACCGTCGACTGCGTTTTCCAGGGCTGATCGGTCCAGTTGTACAAATAAGCAACATGATGCGAAGGTTCATTGCCATGCACATAATTACCGATGATCCCATCCCGGGTGATATCCTCCGTCTCGGCAAAAAATTTATCGGGCAGTTCCATCGTGAACAGGGAATCCAGATGGGAGACAAACCGCTTCTTTCCGCCCATCATCGCGATCAGCGCTGCCGGATCGTGTGGCACATAAAGACTATAGTTCCAGGCATTCCCTTCAATAAAACCCTGGTTGTTGGTGCTTAATACATCGAAGTCTTTTTTGAAACTCCCATCCCGTAGTCTGGGGCGCATATAGTCTATAGACGCATCATAAACATTCCTGAAATTACCGGATCGTTTCATATACTCGGCATACAGGTCCATTTTGCCCAGCTTCTTCGCCGCCTGCGCGATACACCAGTCATCATAGGCATACTCCAGGGTGGTGGACACCGAGACCCCGTTGCCTTCCGCAGGGATATATCCCTTGTCTATATATACGCCCAGCCCTTCGAAGCTCCTGTGTCCCGAAGTGGTGATACAGGCGTCAAGGGCCTGGCCCGCATCGAATGGCGTGTTGCCTTTTACAATGGCATCCGCGATCACCGATACGCTGTGATATCCGGACATACACCAGTTCTCATTGGCGGAATTTGACCAGACAGGCAGCATATGCTGTGCGCTCTGGTCATAATGGGCCAGCATCGACCGGATCATATCCGCATTACGGCGTGGTTGAAGGATATTGAATAAAGGATGAAGCGCCCTGTGCGTATCCCACAAAGAGAACGTAGTGTAGTTGGCAAACCCTTCCGCCTTATGGATATTCTGGTCCAGCCCGCGGTAAGATCCGTCCACATCCATATACAGGGTTGGATTGATAAAAGCATGATACATGGAGGTATAGAAATTCTCCTTGTCGTCCTTTCCGGCGTCGATCCGCACCTTGTTCAACTCGGCATTCCACAGGGCCTGCCCATCCTGTTTTACTTTTTCAAAATCCCATCCGGGTATTTCCGTGCGGAGGTTCAGCAGCGCTCCTACCGTGCTGACCGGCGACAAGGCGAATTTTATTTTTATCTTTTCTCCAGCTGTCGTTGCAAAATCGAAATGCATGCGGATCTGCTTGCCCGCGACTTCCGGGAAATTATGGTTCTGATCGAAATTACCCCAGAAGCCTCTGTACACCTGTCTTTTTGAATAGTTCCTGGCCCCGTAGGCCGTAAAAGGCTTCGAAAAGGTCATCGCAAAATAAACGATCCGCGTCCTTGCCCATCCGTTGGTCTGCCGGTAACCCGTCACCAGCGTATCGTTCTCGACATGCACAAAGGTCCATACATTCTTGTCCTCATAATTATAAATGCCGCTCATCAGGTCAAGGATGATATGGGACTGCTCCGAGGCCGGGAAGCTGTACTGATGAAATCCCACACGTGGTGAGGTCGTCAACTCGGCCTCGATATTATAATCCTCCAGCTTCACTTTGTAATAGTCCGCTTCGGCTACTTCGGTTGCATGCGAGAATGCCGACCGGAATCCACTTCCCGGCTTGTCCGCTACACCCGGGTTCATCCTGAGTTCGCCCGTGGATGGCATGACCAGGAAATCTCCCAGATCGGAATGGCCCGTGCCGCTGAAATGCGTATGGCTGAACCCTACGATCGTTTTGTCGTCATATTGATAACCCGCACAATATTTATATACATCCGGATTATATTTTCCGTTCATCTCGTAAGGGATCGTATCGGTGTCGGGACTGAGCTGCACCATGCCAAATGGCGAAGTGGCGCCCGGATAGACATGCCCCATCCGCTGTGTTCCGATGATCGGCCGCACATACTGGATAAGGTTTTCAGCAGGCTGTGTCTGGGCGAAACCGTATACGGGCGCCGCAGCCAGCAGTGCGAGAAATAATTTATTCATCATGTATGATTTTTCAGCGGTTGTTCCACTGTTTATCGAGCAATTTTATAAAATACCCTCCTACCACGCTCCTCGCCTGAAACCCCACCTGGCTGCCATCGGTGGTCTGATGCCAGTCGCTCAGCGGTACGCGGGTCGGCGTCTCCGTTATATACTTCAGCACCGGGTCCGTCAGGGCCTCGAAATCTTCCTGCTTTTCTGCCAGTGTCGATGTCCACAGGATCCAGTCTGATTTTGTATAGCCTTTCCTGCTGTCAAGGGGCAGCCCGAATTTGTTCTGCTTAGTGAGGTACCAGGCTATTTCTTTTGTATAGACTTCGGGTGGAAACAGCTGCAGGTTCAGCAGCTTGTCCCAGACAAGATTGTATTTCTGGCTCCAGGTATTCTTATCATCGAAGGTCAATGCATAATGGTCTCCCGCATCCGCCAGTTTCATCCATTTTCCCGCCAGCTCCTTTGCAAGGGTCTTGTATTTTTCAGCGGTCTCTTTCTTGCCCAGTTTCTCCGCCATCATGCCATAAGCTCCGAGGGCCACAATGGCCTTGATGGAAAGATTGGCATTCCTTGCCAGATGGCCCGCAAAATCATCCGTGCAGAGCTGATTGCTGGGATCGAAGCCGTTTGCTTCAAGATATCCTGCCCAGGTCGTCAGGCTCTCCCAGTGCCTCGCGGCATAGTCGGGTTTGTTCTCCGCCCTTGTTATCGCTGCGGTCAGAATGATCATGTTACCGCATTCTTCCACCGGCATGTCCTCTCCATAGGTCTGCCCGTTTGCAAGCGGATACGTGCCCAGATCATGCGCCGCAAATGGCTTTTTCCAGATGCCGCTCTCGCTGTAATAAAAAATGCCGTTCAGCATGCCCTCCAGCAATGCCGGATTATAGGCCAGATATAATGGCGCCGACGGATAGGTGACATCCACCGTATTGATAGAGCCGTTGCTGAAATTCTCTTTCGAAAGGAAAAGGATCTCTCCAGCCGGTGACCTCGACAGCGAATGGGCGGCGATGCTCTGCCGGTAAGCCGCTACGCAGAGCTGGGCATAATGTTCGCCCCCTGCCCCGACGGCCGCTGAATACAGGGTCTTGTTAAAAATGTCGCAGCGGGCGATCACATTTTCATAATCGCCGTAAGCCCGCTCAAGCATCTTCTCCATGGATGTTTTCCCTCCCACTTCCCTCCACCAGGGCTTCAGGTTCTTATGAAAATACTGCACGGAATACAATTCGTCATAGCCCACCAGCACCAGCTTTTCGACCGCCTGGTCCCCGACCGTTATGGGATAGAAATCTATATTCAGACTGGCGTTTTGCGCAGCGCCTTTTTTCGCCATGGATATTCGTGGCTTTCCCCCCTGGCTCATTGGCGCCGCCACATATAAGTTTCCCCAGTCGATACGCAGATTATCACCTTTTTTTTGCAACACCGGCTGTTCCCTGGTGCCGGCAGTCATAAAGGCCAGGGACGACGTTTTGCCGCGGCCGACCTTCAATTCCTGGGAGGCCGTATTAGCCGCCAGCATTCCCCCAACGCCGAAGTGCAATTGCACCTTATGGGGTTTACCATCATTAGACCTGAGTTTGAAGGAGACATAGGATACAGGACGGGATAAAAGGGAAAGATCATCCAGTAGCAGCGGCGAGGTGAAGCTGAG
>DATHHO010000159.1:0-18758 GCA_035317125.1 Puia sp. | reverse complement strand
CATCCTTACTCTGAGGGCTTGATATACCCACCCGGGATCGGGTTCACTGCCCCCAGAGTAAGGATGTTCTTGGCGCCACCATAGGTGGAGATGATCTGGTAGCCGTCGTTGTTGCTGATGCCCGCAGGCCTGTTGCCGGCAGCGGCCATCGTATGGGTGGCGTTGAACCGGAAATAGGGAGATCCAACGGCAGGCCCGGTCTCACCCCGGTTGTTCCCAGCCGCCTTGGCAATAAGATAGTTGGGGGCGTTATAGGCAATGGAATCCCAGATCTGGGTATCCTGGTCGTAATATCCGAATTTATAATCCACGGTGTCGCCAAAATTTCCCCAGAACTCCCAGCGGTTGTTCTGATCGCTGTTCTGGTACCATCCGGCGATCGTCGCATAAGAATGGCTGGAGACCAGTATCCCGTTCGCCCCGGCGGCGGCGGCCATCATTTCCGTTTCATCGTCGTCAAAATCATAAGCCTGCAGTTGCTGTGCGCCAAAGGCCATACCCTTGGCAAGGGGATTGACGCCGGCCGCGATCATGGTGCCCGCGACGTGCGTGGAGTGGTCGCTGATGGTCGGGGAGGCATCCGGCTGGATCACCCTGCCGATAAGCTCCACATGGGTGGGCCTTACCAGCCCTTCATCCCAGACGGCAATCCTGCCTTTTACATTGGCCGAGCTGCCGTTCAGGTTGAGTCCCGAGGCGCCGCCCTGCCAGAGCTGGTTGGTCCGGATCGTCGCCGCGGAAATAATATTATCGGTCGTAGTCGTGTATAAAGGATTGCCAACCGGATCGACCCCGGCCAGGTAAGCAGCGCGCCCTTTTTTGTTGTGGATCGTCAGCGACCAGCCTTTCTGCCGGGCGAGGGAAACCAGCCTGGCGCGTAAGTCCCTGGCCTGCAATGCTCTTTGCTGACTGACTTTCTGTAACACCGCACTGTTGGTCGTTACCTGCGCACGGACGGTCCCGGCGGCCAGCAAAAGGAGGACGAAAACGGATAAGGGGGCAAACCTGCTTATATTCATACACGTATTTTAAATCGTTCTTAAAATTAATGTTTTTATGGACTTATATACCTTTTTATGATAACTTCAGTCAGACTAAATTTCAGGGGGTTCCCGATGCTTACAATCCTTCTCGTCACGGCCTTTTTTGCTTCCCCACAGCCGTCAGCATCCCCAAAGGACAGCACAGGCATCAAAGGCTATGTTTACTCCGTCTCGGGTAACCAGATGCCCTCTCCCAGCCGCAAACCCTCTTCTCATCACGGCACTGGCATACGATCCGTACTATATATATTCAGATTGACAAACACCGGCCAGGTAGTCCGGCAGGGTCAGTCCCCCTGGTACACAGCGGTAAATACGGCGCTGGTCAGGGTGGCGGATACGGATGATAAAGGGTATTTCAACGTGTTATTGCCTCCGGGGCGTTATTCTGTCTTTACCAAAAAGGGTGACCTGTTCTATGCCAGCCGGATGGATGAGAAGAACAATATCGCCCCCGTGGAAGTATTGCCGGGAAAAATGACAGAACTGGAATGCAGGGTAGAATCTGATCATAAGCCTGTTTACTAGAATTTACGTTTTTTTAACGCTATCGGTTGCTTGATGGGGACAACAACCGCCGTACATCCGCACTGACCACCCGTTTGTCTGCCGCCCGCCACCCGCCGAATCTCCTCCCTCATGTATTTATTTCTTATCTTTGCGGTCTGAATGAACAGTGAGGTGCTATCCGGATCGTTTTTGCATTCCCCCCGCCTTTTTCAACTGGCGGACAGGCTTGTATTGTCCACCCCACAACGGATCGTCTGTAAGAACCTGCACGGGAGCACTCCATCCTTTCTCATCAGCGCCATTTTTCAGCATTCCATCAGCAGCCAGCTTAACCATGTGGTGGTCTGCGAGGATGCAGAGGCTGCGGCCTATCTGCACAATACGCTGGAGAACCTGACCAGGGCCATAGACATTTTCTATTTCCCGTCCTCCTTCAAGAACAAGAAGAATTACCGTCTGCTGAACAGCAGCCATGTCATGCTCCGTACGGAAGCGCTGACCCGCCTGGCTTTTCCTTCTGGCGCCTCCTCCGCCACCACCCTCCGCGTGGCCAAAAAGATCCTGGTCACGTACCCGGAAGCCCTTTTTGAAAAAGTGGTGTTGCCGGAAGCGCTTTCTGGAAATATCATTTATATAAAGACGGGGGATACCCTGGACGTCGACGGCACCATGGAAAGACTGGTGCAGGTCGGTTTCGAACGGACCGATTTTGTTTATGAGCCGGGCCAGTTCGCCCTGCGCGGCGGCATCCTCGATATCTATTCTTTCGGAAATGAAAAGCCTTACCGGGTCGAGCTGTTCGGGAATGATATCGATTCGATCCGCATCTTCGATCCGGAAACGCAGCTCAGCGAGCGCAAATTATTGCAGGTCAGTATCATACCCAATGTAGAGACCCGCTTCGACGGGGGGCAGAAGATCTCCCTGCTGGATTATCTTCCCGAAAACACGGTGATCTGGATGCAGGACTGGGAGTTTACCCGCGAAAGATTGCTGATCCAGGAAGAGGACCTGGGCCAGTTCCTCGGGAACCAGCGGGCCGCCCTTGAGCGTCTCGCCGAATTTGCATCCGGCTCCGTCCGGGAAGTTTCCGACCCGGGTTCCGCATCCGGCTCCTCCGCATCCGGACGGGCTCAAGGCACCGGCAGATCCGCCGGGAGTGGTCCCGGAACCCGGCCACCGGCCCCCAGGCCTCCCGTGTCCAGAACTGCTGCCGACGATGAGGACAGACTCGAAAAAAAGGATGTCAGCCTCAATGAGTTCGTTACGGCCGCGGATGTAGAGGAGAAGTTGCGCAGATTCCACTTCGTGGAATTCGGGCTCACCTCCGCTCCAAAGACGCCCGCTGCCGCTCCGAGCCATGCCGCCCAGGACCATGCCGGCCCGGACGCAGGAATAGCCTCCGCCGCCCCCTTCACCATTGAATTCCATACCCGGCCCCAGCCCGCATTCAACCGGCAGTTCGATATGCTCATAAAAGACCTCAAGAGCTGGGAGTCAAAAAAATATGCGGTCTATCTCTTCGCAGAGAACCCCCGCCAGCTGGAAAGACTGCACACGATCTTCGAAGACCTGAAGTCGGACATCCATTTCACGCCCGTGCCCCTGTCCATCCACGAGGGCTTTATCGACGAGGACCTGAAAATAGTCTGCTATACCGACCACCAGCTCTTCCAGCGGTATCATAAATACAAGGTCAAACAGGCCTATAACAAGAGCAAGGCCATCACCCTGCGCACCCTGCGGGAACTCCAGCCCGGGGACTATGTCACCCATATCGATCATGGAGTGGGCACCTACAGCGGTCTTCAGAAGATCGAGGCCAATGGCCGTCTGCAGGAGGCCGTACGCATCATCTACAGGGACAGCGATATCCTGTATGTCAATATCAATTCGCTTCATAAGATCTCCAAGTACACCGGGAAAGAAGGCACCATACCCAGGATCAACAAACTGGGCAGCGACACCTGGCAGAAGCTGAAGGAAAAAACCAAGGTCAGGGTCAAGGAGATCGCCTTCGACCTCATCAAACTCTACGCACAGCGCAAGGCCCAGCATGGGTTTGCCCATTCGCCGGACAATTACATGCAGACGGAGCTGGAGGCCTCCTTTATTTACGAGGATACCCCCGATCAGAGCAAGGCCACCGCCGATGTAAAAAAGGATATGGAGTCCCCATCCCCGATGGACCGTCTGGTCTGCGGCGATGTGGGTTTTGGAAAGACAGAAGTGGCCATCCGCTCGGCGTTCAAGACCTGTCTGGATGGCAAGCAGGGCGCCGTGCTCGTGCCGACGACCATCCTGGCATTCCAGCATTACAAGACCTTCAGCGAAAGGCTGAAGGATTTCCCCGTCACCGTGGATTATATCAACCGCTTCAAATCCTCCAAAGAAAAAAAGGAGACGCTGAAGCGGCTGGAGGAAGGGAAAATAGACATCATCATCGGCACGCACGCCCTGCTCGGCAAGGAAGTAAAGTATAAAGACCTGGGGCTGCTCGTCATCGACGAAGAACAGAAATTCGGAGTAGGCCACAAGGAAAAGATAAAGACCCTGCGTACGAACGTCGACTGCCTGACGCTAACGGCAACGCCTATCCCAAGAACCCTGCAGTTCAGCCTGATGGGCGCGAGGGACCTCAGCATCATCAACACCCCTCCGCCCAACCGCCAGCCGATACAGACGGAGCTGCATGGCTACGACGAGGACTTTATCCGCGACGCGATCTATTATGAAACGGAGAGGGGCGGGCAGGTATTCTTTATCTACAACCGGGTCCAGGGGCTGTCCGAGATGGCCGCCATCATCCGCGGCCTCTGTCCCGACCTTAGCATCGGGTTTGCCCACGGGCAGATGGAAGGCCATGAGCTGGAAGAAAGGATCATGGATTTCATCGACAAGAAATATGACGTACTCGTATGTACGAATATCGTGGAGAGCGGCGTGGACATCCCCAACGTGAATACCATCATCGTCAACAACGCGCATCATTTCGGCCTCAGCGACCTCCATCAGCTCCGGGGCAGGGCGGGGCGCAGCAATAAGAAAGCCTTCTGCTATCTGCTGGCCCCTTCTCTGGCGACCTTACCCGCCGACTCGCGCAAGCGGCTGCAGACCCTCGAGCAGCACAGCGACCTCGGCAGCGGCTTCCAGATCGCCATGCGCGACCTGGACATACGGGGCGCAGGGAATATGCTGGGCGGGGAGCAGAGCGGGTTCATGGCCGAGATCGGCTTCGAGATGTACCAGAAGATCCTTGACGAAGCGATAAAGGAGCTGAAGCGGACGGAGTTCAAGGATCTGTTCAAGGAAGAGATCGCCAAGGCAGACGATTATGTGCAGGATTGCACCATCGATACGGACCTCGAGATCCTTATACCGGACAGTTATGTAGAGAGCATCACCGAAAGGCTGTCTTTGTACACGCGTCTGGACAACTGCGAGAATGAAGAGGAGCTACGGTTGTTCCATACGGAACTGTCGGACCGGTTTGGCCCGGTGCCCTCACAGGTAGAAGACCTTTTCGACACGGTCCGGATCCGCGAGCTGTCGGTAAAACTGGGATTCGAGAAAATGATCCTGAAAGAGGATACGCTCCGGGGTTATTTCATCAACCGGCCCGATTCGCCCTATTTCGAGTCCGGAGTCTTCCGGCTGATCCTGGACTTTATCCAGAAGCAGACCAATAAGGCGAAGCTGAAGCAGGCAGGGAAGCATTTCCTCCTCGTGGTACAGGATATTCATTCCATGCAGGAGCTGCTGGAATTCCTGCGGCGCATGAGCGCGTTTGCAGTACCGAAGGCGGCTGTCACAGCCACGCCAGAAGCGCCGGCGGCATCGTAGACCGGGCGAACGCGTTTAGCCGGCCGCAAAGCATCGCACCGCTGCGGCTACCGCAGATTCTTCTCCATGATATAATGTGGGATCGTCACCTCAACGAACTCTTCGCCGCTGGCGTGGTAGCCGAGTTTCTGGTAGAAGCCAAGGGCCGTCTTACGGGCGTGCATGACGAGTTTCCGGTAGCCCAGGTCGCGGGCGATATTTTCTGCGAAGATCATCAGGGCGCGGCCGATGCCCTTGCCCTGCATGCTGTTGGGAACAGCCATCTGTCTCAGCCGGATCGTCGTCGCATCCACCCTGGTCAGCAGACAGCAGCCCAGTAATTTATCATCCTCATATGCGCCCATCAGTACGTCGTCCTTCTCTTTTTCCAGTTCCGGCGCCTCAAATTTCAACCCGAGCGGTTTGCGCAGGATCTCGTTCCGCAAATTCACCATCTGCAGATATTCCTTCGTTCCATGATCTATCATCTTAAGTGCCATGCTGTTAATATAAGGGTTAACTACCGGGAGACCGAAGTTATTTAAATTTACCAATTCCGGGGTACAATTAACGCCCAAAAATGAAAATTGACTAAAAAACGGCACCCAGACCAGGGATTATACCAGATATTACATTATTATGGTATAAGGACCGGCGAACCGCCTGCTTTTGCTCATTCTTTTCCAGCCCATTCGACGCCCAAAACCGGCAATGCTCCTTCCGGACAAAACGCTGATTCCACCTGACAGGCCCGCTGGCATTGACTCACGGGTCAAATATCCCCGCATAATACGCGCTTATGCCCCCGAACACCATGCCCTGACCAATATCCCTGTTAAAAATTAAAAATGCCATGTTTGTTGTGTTTAGTTCAAAAATTATATTTTTGCAGCCGTATAACTAAAATTTACAAAAATGTCAGACATCGCTACAAGGGTTAAAAAGATTATAGTTGACAAGCTTGGTGTAGAAGAAGCAGAAGTCACCAACGAAGCTTCTTTCACAAATGATCTCGGCGCAGATTCACTGGATACCGTCGAACTGATCATGGAGTTTGAAAAGGAGTTCAACATTTCCATTCCTGACGAACAGGCGGAAACCATCACTACAGTTGGCCAGGCTATCGCCTACCTGGAAGAACACGCAAAGTAACCAGCATACCCGGTTCTCTGCAATACATTTCGCGTTGATCCGCCTTTTCAAGCATGCCGGCTTAAAAGGCGGATTTATCCTTAAACTAATTTCCGGGGAATACCTGTTATGGAATTGAAACGAGTTGTTGTTACGGGCATCGGCGCACTCACGCCAGTGGGTAATAATTTGAACGATAGCTGGAACGGACTGATCAATGGTGTCTCCGGCGCCGATCTCATTACCCTTTTCGACGCCTCGAAATTCAAAACACGATTCGCCTGCGAACTGAAGAACTTCGATCCGCTTCAATACCTGGATAAAAAAGAATCCCGTAAGATAGACCGCTTCACGCAGATAGCACTGGTCGCCAGCGACCAGGCCGTAGCCGACGCGGGCATCAGCAGGGACAATATCGATGTGGACAGAGCAGGGGTGATCGTCGCCAGCGGCATCGGCGGCCTCATCACCTTCCAGGAAGAAGTGATCAACTTTGCCAAAGGGGACGGAACGCCGCGCTTCAACCCTTTTTTCATTCCAAAGATGATCCTGGATATCGCGGCAGGCCATATCTCCATGCGCCACGGATTCCGCGGGCCCAACTTTGCCGTAGTCAGCGCGTGCGCCTCCTCCACCAACGCCATTATGGAAGCCTTCAACCTGATTCGCTTAGGCATGGCCGATATCATCCTCAGCGGTGGCAGCGAAGCCGTCATCAGCGAGGCGGGGGTAGGAGGGTTCAATGCCATGAAGGCCCTCAGCGAACGCAATGACGATCCAAAGACCGCCAGCCGGCCTTACGACAAGTGCAGGGACGGCTTCGTCATGGGAGAAGGGGCCGGTGTGCTGGTGCTGGAAGAGCTGGGACATGCCATAGCGAGGAGCGCACATATTTATTGCGAGATCGCCGGCGCCGGCGCAACTGCGGACGCCTATCATATCACCGCTCCACACCCGGAAGGGCTTGGCGCCAAGAATGTGATGATCGCGGCCCTGCGTGATGCCCGCATGAAACCGGAAGACATCGATTATATCAATACACATGGCACCTCCACCCCTCTCGGCGACATCGCCGAAGTAAGAGCGATCATGGATGTTTTTGGCGAGCACGCTTTTTCGGTTAACATCAGCTCCACGAAGTCCATGACGGGCCATTGCCTGGGAGCGGCCGGAGTAGTAGAAGCGATCGCCTGTGTAATGAGCGTAGTACATGACCGGATCCCGCCTACCATCAATCATCTGGAAGACGATCCGGAACTCGACCCTCGCCTCAATTTTACTTTCGGGAAACCACAACAGAAGACCGTGAGGGCCGCCCTGAGCAATACCTTTGGCTTTGGCGGTCACAACGCTTGCGTTATCGTGAAGAAATATCTGGCATAGAACGCGCCGCAATATGCCGGTGCGATGCTTTTGGAAGGGCGCCCGATAAGGGTAACCTTGCGGAGTGTAAATGCCGGTCATTTGTTGCCGATGCCACTGCTTTTTTATTTTTTATTGGATCAAAAAAATTGTAGCTTGTCAAAGTGGGAATCCTGGAACGTATCTTAAAAGGCGACGCCGCTGGCGCTTCATTTAAAAGACAGCTTCGGAACGTGCTGGGGTTTACCCCGGGTAAAGATGTATTGTACCGTACGGCCCTTACCCACCGATCCGTCAAGGACGGTGCGGACGAGAATAACGAGCGGCTGGAATACCTCGGCGACGCCATTCTCAGCGCCATCGTCGCGGATTTTCTTTTCAAGAAATATCCCTATAAAGAAGAGGGCTTTCTCACCGAGATGCGCAGCAAGATGGTCAACCGCAACCAGCTGAACGATATTGCCATAAAAATGGGGCTGAAAAAGATCAGCAATTTCAACAAATTCGACGGGAGCCTGAAAATGAGTCAGATCTTTGGGAACACCCTCGAGGCCATCGTCGGCGCCATATATCTCGATAAGGGCTTTGAGAAGACCCGGCAGTGGGTCGTGGAAAGGCTTGTCCAGCCTTACCTTTTCATGGACGACCTCGAGATGCTCGAGATCAACCACAAGAACAAGCTCTACGGCTGGGCCAATAAGAACGGAAAAGGCCTTGAATTCGAGACCCTCGATGAAAGGATCGAAGGGGGCCGCCGGCTCTTCACCGTAGGGGCCGTTGTCGATGGAGAGCTCCTGGCCCAGGGAAAGGCCTATAATAAGAAGGATGCCAGTCAGATAGCCGCCCAACTCGCTCTGGATAAGCTGGGAATCAACAAAGTAGACTCCGGTGAGGAACCGGCCTGATCCCCCCGGGAATAATTCTCAAAAAATTTTTGCTTTTTTACTATGACGCTCATAGTTTTTTTACTAGTTTTGTTGCGCGACCGATGCCTCATGCACCAAAAGGCACTCCACTATGTAACGCACTATTGCTCTGAAGCCGTATCCCTTGTAATCCCGCACTAAAGTAATTCTTGTTTTTTTTGCACAGCAGTGTGCCTGGTTTTTTGCACGCCTATCCAATCCAATTTATCTGCCGAAAGCTTATCTCAATCCATTGTCTATGGTTTACCGCAAACCACATTCAATTAAGTAAAAATTTGTGTTACCATGAAACATGTCTACGCTCTGGCAGCTACTGTGCTTGCTTTATTCGCTTTTTCCACCGGTGCCTTTTCTCAGTTTACAGCCGTCCGCGACGGTAACTGGAGTGACGTCGGTATTTCAACCCCCTGGGATGCCAGTGGAAGACCTTCTCCCAATTGTCCGAATTGCACCATTACTATCAATTCGGGTGTTACCCTTACCCTCGATACGCATGTGATGCTCACCGGCGTCTCCGTTTTTAATGTCGGGAATGACGGCAGCGCTCCTGCTAAACTGGTGATCGCGGCCTCCACCGGATCTACTTTCGCAACCTCAAATAACCTTATTCTCAGCTCGGCAGGTGCAGACAATGTGGTTCTTAAACTGTTGTATACCAATAGTGTGATTGATGCAAGCGCCCCAGCCTTAACCATGCGTGATGGTGTGTTTACCGTAAATGGTACTTATCAGAAGCAGGTTGGACAAGGTCCGGCAACAATATTTAACGCCGATGGCTCTTTCTCACAGAATGGTACGGTTCAGGGTGGTTCTGTTGCGACAGGTGTAAAGACCTTTAATGGTTCCGGCACTCTCCCCGTCCACTTTACCAGTTTCTCCGCCGCATCTGAAAAAGGCCTGGTCGATCTGACCTGGACCACGGCACAGGAATCGAATTCCGATCATTTTGCCGTAGAACGCAGCACCGACAACGGAGCGCATTGGCAGATCCTGGGCACTGTAGCCGCACAAGGTTATTCTGCGTCTCCTGTCAATTACAGCTTCAGCGACCAGTCCCCGGCATCCGGTGTCAACGAATACCGGCTTATGGAAGTAGACAGGGATGGCAATATCGGCTACTCGATCACCAAAGTGGTGCGTACGAACCTGATCAGCGGGGTGAGCGTTTATCCAAACCCGGCCACGGACTATGTGAATGTCAGCCTTGGCAGCGAAATGACCTCCGGGGCCAGCATCCGCCTGATCAACCAGGCCGGACAGACCCTTGCAGAAAAGAAACTGAGCGGCGCCGCAGGCACCACGGTTTCCCTCCCCGTCAGCAACTACCCATCGGGTAATTACCTGATCCTTGTAAAAGGAGCCGACGGATCCCAGCAGACCAGCAAGCTGTTCATAACCCGTCAGTAAGACGCCCGCAGGCTGCGCCAGATGGCCAGAGCGCGTGCTTAAGATATCCGAGCCGCCCAGGATCCCTGGGCGGCTCGTTATTTACGCCCCCCACGACCGGCGGCCCGGGAAAGACGGCGGCCCGGTCCGGAAATACGCCCCCCGATGAAATAAACAGCCCCCCCGGGGAGTTATAGTATCGGAATCCGATATTCTGAAATCCAATAATCCAATGGTTCTGTGAGAACTTCCACCACCCCCCGCCGGAGAACAGCGGGCCTTGCCCTCGGCCTGGCCATGCTCCTGCAGCTTTCCTCCCCGCTGCATTCAGCAGGACAATGCGGTAACAGCCTCACTACCAGTACATACGATACAGTCGTCATCGGTCCGGGTTATGGAAATTATACCTTCAGCATCCCCAAATGGCATCCCGACTCCGGCACCCTCGTTTCCGTAAAGATCAATGCCGAGGTCTCCATGAGCTATAGTTTTACCCTCAAGAATTCGGACCTCATCCCCAGTCTCTATTCCTTACACGTGGGCCGGTATGACAAGATCACCAGTCCGGCCATGGATCCTTACGAAAAGATCGTAGAACAGCTGATCGGCGACTATCCCCTTGACCCCGGGAATTCGGTGGTCATGCCTCCTTTTTACTTTATGGACAGACATCCGAATATCGACAGCATCACCGCTGCAACGGCACCGTTCATAGGATATGACAACGTCCAGTTCGCCTATTCGCCCGTTACCTATACCGACCTCCGCACCAGCAATAACGCAAGCTATAACTACCACGCCGTGGCCCCGGATACCGTCCATTTTTCCGTTACCTATCTTCATTGCCAGGCATCTACCCTGGCCTTATCGCTCAAAGGCTTTATGGTCGTTGCCGCGGATCCAGCTACCCTGCGCCTGTCCTGGACCATCCTGAATGAACAGACCGGCCGCAGCTATGAAGTCGAACAGGGCAGGGATGGACAGCATTTTACCACCGCGGGCTCCCTGTCATCCATCGAAGGGAACAACGGTGTGGCGGATTACCGGTATGCCTTCAGCCTTCCCGGCGGTCCGGCGACCGCAGCTGTCCAGGGGAAATGGTATTTCCGGCTGAAAATGAACGATGGGCATGGCGGTTCGTCATGGTCCGAAGTAAAAGAATATACCGTTGCGGCAACGGGACCCGGCGGACCCGGGGGCCTCACCCTCTGGCCCAATCCGGCCACCGACTTTGTGGATATACATTTTTCCGGCGCCGCCTCCGGCAACTGGCAGGTCGATCTCTTCGATGCAGCGGGCAGCCGGGTGCAATCCGATCTGTTCCTCCATGTCCAGGCCACGCGGCTGAATTTCCGGCACAAGCTGGCCGCAGGCTCCTACTTTGTCCGCGCCACCGAACAGCAGGGGACAAAAAGTTTCACGGGCACGTTGCTGATCAGATAGCGCCGCCATCGTATTCCTGTCGCGGGCAGGTAGATCAGGATCCCCGATTGGCCCGGAGGGCATTTTATTCCGTCTTCAGATTCTTCACCGGATTGGCCAGCGCCGCGCGGATCGCCTGATAGCTCACCGTCAGCAGCGTGATCCCCAGCGCACCGAAACCGGCCGCCGCAAAGATCCGCCAGGAGAGGGCCGTGTGGTATTGATAGGTTGAAAGCCAGCGTTGCATGACCGCGCAATGCGGCCAGCCCGTTCGCACCGGCTCATCTGCTTGAAACAAGGATCCCGCCCACCCCCTTCATTGTGCAGGTGAGGGAGCGGAACGGAATACCTTCTGATGGCCCGGCCAACCACGGCCAGGGCTCACTGTGAAAACGATCTTTGCTCAGTCCTTCAGCGCTCCTTCGATCTTATGCCAGTCTATTTTCTGAAGAATGTGGGTTGTTGCCTGTCTGGATGCCGTAATATGGACGACGATGTTCACGAAAGGCGCGCCGCCAAAACTCAGTTGCCTGCCGACCTGTCGTGGTCTTGCGGGCCGGGGGTCGGCTGCGGGCGAAGACATTTTTTCCGTCGTGGCCTTCCAGCCTCCGTCGAGCAGCGGCTTCTGCAATTCGTCATGCAGGACGCTCATCATTTTTTCCACTGCCTGCGATTCCGCGTGACTGACCTCTTTCCATTCCTGTGCCAGTGCGTTTCCGGAGATCATACAGAGCGAATCGGTGACCACGAGTTCAGCCTCGATTAAATAAGGTATCATGTCGGATTTATTTTTATAGACGGACAATGGCTGCCCGCAGGAAACAATCCCTGCCTTTTATTTATGCCTGTCTTTTGTTATTTCCTGCCCTTATCGACTGCCCTTATTGGCTCAGGATCTTTTTGATGGCTTGTTAATGGCCGGTCTTTACGAATTCTACCCTCCGGTTGTTGGCGTTGCCTTCCGGAGTGCCATTGTCGGCGACCGGCTTTGTATCGCCATAGCCTTTCGTGCTGAGCCTGGCCGCGTCGACACCCATGCTGACGAGCTGGGCCCTGACGGCATCGGCCCGCTGTTGCGAAAGCTGGAGATTGTGCGGGGCATTGCCGGTATTATCCGTATGACCGTCCACCTCGAATCCGATATCGGGATTATCTTTCAGCACCTGCACGATCATGTTCAGCGTGCCCATGCTTTCGGGTTTGATCGTGGCCTTGCCGATGTCGAAGTTGATGCCGTGGGTAACGATCTTCGCCTCCGTGAATTTTTTGCCGATCATATTCATGCTGCCGCCTTCTGCGAGCCGGAAATTCCGGAAGACGATGGGGTCCTGGGTGCTGCCAATACCACCGACGTCCAGCTTGCTCACTGTGCATTCGCCGCAATCGGGGATCACCAGCACGCGGTACTGGTCGAGGTAGCATTTGATCTGGTTGCCTTTCTTGATCATGGCCGCATGATGCCACCTGCCGGCAAAATTTTCCTTGTCGCCTGGAAATTCTGCGCTGAAATCTTTTAGGAAATAACCCGAAGAAACTTCTTTCCCGAAGAAAAGATAGCGGCTGCCATTATCCGGCGAGGTAAAAAGAAGGCCGGGTGAATAGGCGCCCTCGGTGGGATAGAAATCGAACTCGATGGTGAAATTCTGGGGAAGATAATTGTTCTCCGTCTTCATGCGGGGACTGACCCGGACATAATTCCCTTCGGTGAGAAAGAAAGCCGGCTCCCCATTGGCTTTGTTGATAATGGCCTGTCCCGACTCCAGGGCCCAGTGTGCGGGGAATTCCCCGTCCTGGTCGTCGAGGAAATTGTCTTCGAACAGCACATGCTCTCCCGGCACAAAGTCATAATTCGAATAGGTCTTCAGGGGGACTGTTCCCGCCTGACCCGATCCGGCCATGCTACTGTTCTGTGCGCCCGGGCCTTGTGTGCTGTTCCCCTGACCGCCCGTCCCTGTGACGGACGTTTGCGAGGTCGTTCCTGTGGCGGATCCCTGCGAGGTCGTCCCCGGGGAGCCCTGTGCGGTCGTCCCAGAGGTCCCGGCCGCCGGAGCAGCCTTTGGTTTTTTCTTGAAAAGGCCTTTGATGGCATTTTCCGTTTTATTCAGCCCGTTGTCTACCCCACCCGAGACATTGCTGTTGACATGATCGGTGGCGCCTTGCTGGGCTACCTGTTTTGGGTCCGTGATCTGTGCGCGCAAGCTCTGGGAAAGGGCGAACAGGGCGATGAATAAACCGATCTTTTTCATGTTATATGGCGTTGATTTTATGAATCTTCAGGATTTGCGCGCCTGGGATGACGCGCACGATGCAAATAGAACATAAAATCAAAGGCCGGTCAATCGGATAAACATATGATTTTTGGGGAGACGCCCGGCTATGGCCGTAAGGCTGAATGACTGTTGGAGCCAGGCAGGTGGCCTGGGCGGTTAGCCAGCCTCGGCCAGAGCCTTGATCTGCACCAGGACCGGGTTCCAGCCTTCTCCGTTGTTCCAGGTCTCCGAGTATCTTCGCTGGCCGTCGGCGACATGGGCAAAATCGCCCTGCTCCACGGTAAAAAGGGTCTGGCCCTTCTCTTCCGACAGCCGGTAGGTCACCGTGACATAATTTTCAGGAATGTCTTCCATGCCGGAATTGGGATCGATGGTGGTGTAGGCGAGCAGCTTCCCCGGATCGATCTTCACGATGATGCCTTTTACGAAGACCATAGGCTTGCCTTCATATTCCGCCTGCCAGAGCAGGGGGCTGCCGGGCTTCCAGTCGGAGAGGGCTTCGCAGCCGAACATATATTTTTTTGTCTGTGCGGGATTGACCAGGGCATCCCAGACCCTGGCGGTGGGAGCATCGATCACGATGCTGCTGCGGACGATTAATGGTTGGCTCATGGCGCAATATTAACCGATTTGCCAGAGCCCGGATTGCACTTTACGGATTATTTCTGATGGAATGCGGAGTGATCCGGGGATCATGCGATGCGATCGGGCGGAAAGACGTCGGGCAGATCAACTGCGGCCCCGGATGGAATGCGGGGTGACCCCGAATTTCTTTTTGAAGGCATTGTTGAAATGCTGCGGGGTGGAGTAGCCCAGTTCGGCCGATATTTCCGCGGCCGTCTTCTGCGTATCCCGCAAATACCGTTGGGCAAGGTGCAGCCGTTGTTCGGTGAGATATCCAAAAACGGTGCTGGAAAAGGTCTCTTTGAACCCCCGCTTCAGCTTGTATTCGTTCAGACCAACAGCCCTCGCGATTTCCGAGAGGTTGGGCGGATGATGCACCCGCTCGTTGATAAGATCCCTTACGGCAATGATCTTTTCCTTGTCGGCCCTTGTCTTTATGAACGGACCATTTTTATTCATGGACAGGGAGCAGGTTTCCGCCGACAGCACCAGCAGCTCGACGCTTTTGGAGAGCAGGAAATTTTTTTTCAGCTCCCCGGAGAACCTGCAGTGTAGTACCTGCTGTATCACAAGCTGGATAGCCGGGTCGATAGCCCCCCAGTTATCGGCAAACAGCACGGCCTTCCCCTGAAGGATATGACCGGCAAAGCGTTTCAGCGGCTCGCTGGCATTTTCGGTGAACCGGATGAACAGGTCCCTTGGGAACTGGACCCCAAAGGTCTCCATCTCCAGCGTCTTGTTCTGTACGGTCATGTCAAATCCTTGCGACCACATGATGTTATGATGTCCCCCGATCAGATCGAAGGATCTGCCAAGCTGTTTATAGTCGAAGATATAATCTCCTTTCAGTCCGAAATGCATCCTGACCACATCACCCGGATTGGCGGCGGAGAAGCTGGTCAGCCCGCGGTAGATGGAACGGGTATGCCCCATGCGGATATCATCGCATTGCCAGATGACCATGTCCGTGACCCCTTTGTCGGATACGATATGCTTTTTTTCTTCCATAGTAGTTCCGGCCCCATCGCTCATTTTCCATTGATTTAAAGGATCGGATCGTTTTTCCTCAGCAGCATGGCCAGGATACGCGGGATGCCCATGCGGTCATCCCCGTCGAACCACTCACCGATGCTGACGATCTCCAGCCCATGTTTTTTTGCGGCGCCGGTGAAGTCCGAGATATGGTGGGTGAAACATTCGACGATCTGCTGGCCTGTGTCCGTGTCGAAGCGGGCCTTGCTGCCCGAATATTGTTTGAAGGGATGGAGCTCGCCGATGTATATATATCCACCCGGCAGCAGCGACTTCGACGCTTCACCGAATACATGCCCGAGCTCACGGATATGCTCCAGCACCAGGCTGAAGCTTACGAGGCCATACCGTCCGTCCCGGAATGTCCAGTCTTTGTTGATGTCGGCCTGTCTGAACAGCACCCGTCCGGAATGGATCTTTTTGCTGGCCCTCGCGAGCATCTCCTCCGAAAAGTCGACGGCAGTCACCTGCTGCGCCCTTTCCATCAGCCATTCCGTATTCTTCCCCGTCCCGCATCCGATCTCCAGACAGCTGTCGAAAGGAATGGCGGCGAGGCAGGTCCGCAGCGCCATCGCTTCGAGATCCCGGGTCTTATTGAGATTCGTATCGTACTGGGAAGCCCAGACATTATAGGCTTGTTTGGTGTCCATGAAGCAAAACTATCGTTTTATTCGGTTTGCGGGTCACCGGGGCAGATCCTTCGGGTAGATCCACTGGGCGAATCTCCGACGCAGATCACAGGCCCCTGCTCTTCCAGTCCGTATAGGTTGTTTCCTCGGGCACGTCGGTATGGCTCTGGAATTCAAGGCGGTATCCGTCAGGGTCCTGGAGCAGGATGACCCACATGGCATTCCCCACGAATGGCTCGGAAACGCCAATGCCGCGCGCGAGTATTTCATGGTAAATGGCCAGGGCATCTTCGCAGGTGAAGCTGATGGATACACCTGTCCCAACCTTGCTTTCCGGCATCCAGGCCGGCTGCCCTTCCTTATTCCTCCGGGGCTCCTGCAACATCAGCCCCACGCCGTCACGCCCGATGCGGCACCATTCGATCTTGCCGCGTGGCACCCACTGATGGGTTATCGCAAAGCCGAGCCCGTCCACATAGAAGCGCAGGGATGCTTCCATATCGGATACCCTGAAAAAGGGAACTGCTTCTTTTATATTGCGACTGGAATTTGTCATCGGATCCATATCCTATATTTTGTTGACTGTTATTTCGGTTTCGTCTTACACCGCGCCCCGCTTCTTCAGCAACTCCGCTACATCGGCATGCCCGCGCCGCAGGGCCCAGGCCAGCGGGGTGGAAGAGATCTCCGCATCGCGCGCATGTAGGTCGGCGTTATGTCCGATAAAAATGGCCGCATTCTGCAGATCGCCTTTCATGGCGAACCGGTGCAGCGGCATAATGCCCAGCCAGTTGCGGAAGTTGGGATCCATCCCCTGCTGAAAAAGGAATTCGCACAGCTCTCCTGATCTGATGGCGTGATCCGGCCCCTGGTCCTGGACGCCCACGGCCATACGGGTGGCAAGGGTTGGCTGATACCTGAGCATCAGCCTCACAAAGGCATCGTGCCCCTCACCCGCGGCATTCTCAAAGGCTTCCGTATTATCGGCGAGGGAAGGGTCGGCCGCGAACATAGCCGCGGCGGTACGGATATCGCCGTAATAAGCCAGCAGGTGCAACTTGCTGGCAGCGCCGTGGGAACAAAGCAATTCGATCATCGGCTTATTGTCCCGGGCAATGGCGGCGCTGAGCGTATCCGCCGAGCTTTCGATTTCTACATTGGGGTAAGCGCCATGTTCCAGCAGGAGCCTGACGATCGCTATGTGTCCATTGCATACTGCCGAATGCAGCGCATGCCCATACGGTGCAATGCCTTCTTCCGGAAGATTGGGGTCAGCGCCGCGTTCCAGCAGCAGCCGGACAATGTCGGTATGACCTCTTGCGGCGGCATTCTTTATCGGCGTACCGGAGCCGATATAATAAGTCACATAATCCGATACGCGGTTGGCCAGCGAAGGGTCTTCATCCAGCAATTGGCTGACCCGCTGTATGTCGCCGATGGCGCAGGCAGTGCATATATCGATATACGCACCTTTCGAACGCAGGTGTGTGAGCACTTCCATTGGCGTGACGGGAAAATCTTTGGTCCACCCGCGGAATCCATAATCGCCATTGATCAGTTGGACCGGGCGCGCGCCATCGGCACGCTTCGCATCGATGTCCGCCCCATGTTCCAGGAGCTGATCGATCATATCGGGCTGACGGGTCATTACCGCCCAGTGAATGGGTTGGTTGGTGGACTCATCGCGTGCATGGACCATGCCGGAGTGACCGGTCAGCAGTTCTTTCAGTCTTGCCAGATCACGGCTGCGGATGGTTTCCGCGATCAGCTGACCTTCGGAGGTCGGCGCCCAGGGGTCGGCCAGCGCAGCTTCCAGCAGCCGCTCCATCTCCAGGTATCCGCGGTCGCGGGCCATAGTGAGCAGGGTATCGCTGGTGCCCGAGTTGACCGGATTGGCGCCGTTGGCCAGCAGGAAAGAGGCGGCCTCCAACTGGTTGTTCCGGACGGCGAAGAACATGGGCACATGATATTGCCAGGCGCAGCGGACGAGCGCGGGATCTTTATCCAGCAGGGCTTTGATGGATGGGAGGTCACCGGCCGCGGCGGCACAGAACATATCCCAGGTTTCCACGCCCGTGCCCGGAGCCCAGACGAGAGGCTCGTTCTTACGCAGCGCGTCCGGCTGGTAGATGGAAGGAATGCTGTTGTTTGCCATATCACCAATATTTCAATCCTTTCTTTTCAGGATGGCCGGACTTGTATTTTCCATACCACCGGCAGGCAAAATACAGC
Organism: Puia sp.; assembly: GCA_035317125.1. Lineage (GTDB taxonomy): Bacteria > Bacteroidota > Bacteroidia > Chitinophagales > Chitinophagaceae > Puia. The sequence continues at coordinate 369 of DATHHO010000159.1, read as the reverse complement.
ACCGCCACGTCAATTGAAAATACGAGATAGAGCAGGGCCAGGGTCCATCTGTGCGCATCCGGGATCTCGGTAAAAGGCGCGGTGGTGTACCATTCCTGGTGCGTTGCCCCTTCCCGCAGCAGGTTTACCAGCAACGCCGTAACATGGATGAGCAGGATATGCAGCAGGTAATAGAAGAGGGGCACGCGGCCAAATGTCTTGAAAAAGGAGGCGATCCGTCCCCTGGCCTGTCCGGCCATTGGCGCGAGCGCGATCAGAGGGCCAAGGGTCATCAGCAGGAAGACCTGTGAAGGCGGATATTTTTGCTGGGCCAGCAGACGGAATACAACGGGAAGATTCCCTTTGTACGGAGGGCCGGCCAGGATACAC
>DATHHO010000158.1:0-15437 GCA_035317125.1 Puia sp. | reverse complement strand
CATTAGGGGCCAGCCTTGGAATAACCCTTATCGCCACCGGCTTCGAGCATAAGGACCCGTTTATGAAGTCGGACCGCGAGACCATCCCCGTACCTAAGAAAGAAGAGAAGATAATCATGACCCTGGCCAATTCCGGCGAAGAACAAAAATTGGAGAAACGGCCTGTATTACCTGCTGATATTGCGAATGATTCGCTTAACACAAAAGAAGCACCGGAAAAGGAGCAAGCAACCCTTGCTTCCTTGCCGGATGCTTTACAGCCCAGACTGGTCGATGCGGCGATGGCCGCAGGATCGGGATCTTCCGTTTCCGGAAATGAAGGGTCTGTTTCCAGCGCGCCCAGGATCGAATGGGTGCTGGAACCCATGACATCCTCGCCAGTGGCTTCGTCAGCGCCCTCGCCCTCGCCTTCATCGGCAACCTCCGGCGGATACCTGGCCAGGCCATCCAATATTTATGCGGAAGAACCCAGAACAGAAAAGCAATCCAGTCCCGAACCAATTAGTCCGGTAAAGGAACCGGTCCTTCGCACCACAGCACCCGACCGGGCCGCCGACGATGAGGCGAATCCCGACATGCAACTGGTGTTCAGGGAAACTTCCCCAACGGCGGATGAGCCTCGGGCCCACCAAACTCATGTTGTTTCTGTGGCAAACAAATCCGCAGAGGAGCCTGCCATGCAGGACGATGCGGATGACCCCAAACGCCGGGCGGCAGAGAGGATCAACAAGTTGCGAAACTTGTCGTTCAATATCAATGCCGCCGACCCAAATAACGAGTTTGAAACTGTGCCGGCTTATATCCGCCGTAACCTTGAGCTTTACAACACGATCTCAAACGTGGAGAACTTCTACAGCAATTATGAAGTAAAGACCGATGAAAATAACAATACGGAGATCAGCACCATCAATACTTTCCTTGATGGCAAGCGACCTGACTAACCCGTCACCCGTCCGGAATACAATAGTTTGTTTTTAGTTGTTTTAATCCCCCCGGTTCTCCGGGGGGATTCTTTTTGAAGACAGTTCCCCCCCGAAGGCAAGCATGAGGTATCTAAAAAAGTTCTCCGAATTTTAAAAGAATAAATAAATAATTTTATTGGTTCTAAGATAATCTCAAACCTTATTTTATGACTAAAAAAAATGAAATGAGTGTTCCCGATGAAATAGTTATAAGCAAAATATATTTTATCCGGGAGACCAAAGTAATGTTAGATATAGACCTGGCGGTCTTATATGAAGTGGAGACTAAACAACTTAAGAGGCAGGTTAATAGGAATATTGACCGCTTCCCAAAAGATTTCATGTTCAAATTGAATAAAAAAGAATTTGAAAACTTGAGGGGCCAAAATGGCACCTCAAGTTGGGGTGGTATCCGGTATATGCCGATGGCGTTTACCGAACAGGGAGTGGCCATGCTATCCAGCGTTCTGAATAGTAAAAGGGCGATACGAGTGAATATTCAGATCATCCGGATATTTAACCGTATGCGTAAACTTTTGCTTAATTATCATGAAATTTTATTGAAGGTTGAAGAAGTTGAGCGTCAAACTTTGCGGAATAAGGACGATATAAAAGCTGTTTTCGATTACCTGAAAAAACTACTTGTTCCACGCGAACAAGTCGAGAGACGAAGAATTGGTTTTTCGAGGCACAATAAAGAATAGATTATTGGTTAATGCCCTCTTCGCCTACCTTTGAGCTCTAAATCGATACCGTACTATGCCCACCATACTCATCACTGGCGGAACAGGAATGATCGGAACTGCGCTCAGCAGGATGCTGCAAGACAAAGGGTATGAGGTGGTGCTGCTCTCGCGCAAACCGGCGGCAGTCCGCCCGCGATTCCAGGGCCCCCCAGGTCCCGAAGCCCCGCTTCCCGACGGCTCATTCGCCCAGTTGCCCATACGCACCGCGCGCTGGGATCCGGAGAAGGGCTTTATCGACCCCGCGGCCATCGCGGAGACCGATCATATCATTCACCTGGCCGGCGCGGGCGTGGCCGACAAAAGATGGAGTGCAAAAAGGAAAAAAGAAATAGTGGACAGCCGCACGCTCAGCGGGGCGCTTCTCGTAAAGACATTGCGGGAGACGCCGAATAAAGTAAAGACCGTCGTCTGCGCCTCCGCGATCGGCTGGTATGGGCCGGACCCTGCCATCCCCAATCCGCAGCCCTTTATAGAAACGGACCCTGCCGATGATGACTTTCTGGGCGAGACCTGCCGGCTCTGGGAAGCCTCGGTCGAACCGCTCACGGCCATGGGCAAACGACTCGTCATACTCCGCACCGGCATCGTGCTCAGTAAACAGGGAGGTGCGCTGGCGGAATTCAAGCGACCGGCAAAACTGGGGATAGCGGCCATCCTCGGCAGCGGCAAACAAGTCATCAGCTGGATCCATATCGACGATCTCTGCCGGCAGTATATACAGGCGATCGAAGGAGACTGGCAGGGCGTATATAATGCCGTAGCTCCCGGCCCGGTCGACAACCGCACGTTCACCCGGGAACTGGCGGCACGCATAAAGGGCAGGTTCTTTGTCCCGGTATATGTTCCCTCCTTTATCCTGAAGATCGTGCTGGGTGAGATGAGCGTGGAAGTGTTGAAGAGCGCTACCGTCAGCGCAAGGAAGATCCGGCATGCGGGTTTTCAATTCATTTATCCTTCCATCGAGAGCGCGTTCGGGGATTTATTATCTTCCCGTTAATTACCTGCCCTGGGTGTGATCTTTGGTTGTTGGTGCGGGGGAATGACCAGTTTGGGGCTCAGATCGGGGAGGGCTGTCTTCACTTTATCCGCCCGGTACATATTGGTATCTACAAAATACCAATTCCTGCCCTTATCAGCCGAAATGGCTATCAGCGAAGAGGTGATGGATATGCTGCCCATCGGGGTTTCCATATCGGTGCTTTGCGGTACTACGCACTGCAACTGGTCTTTATAGGAGAGGACCTCTCCCGGATCACCGATCAATATCTTTTTAAATTGAATACCGAACTGGCCCTGGGTGGCTACCACCGAATCCATATTGCTCTTCAATTTTTCCCGCCCTCCCGCCATTGAAATTATGCCCGGTGGGAGGTATTTTATAAAGCCCGCAAAATCATTTTTCACGAGTGCCCTCGCCATATCCATGGCCTGGATTTTTATAACCGTTTGCAGATTTTGATCATATGCTTGTAAGGTGATAAGGCAAAAGCAGGCAACAGGAAGCAGACAGCGGAAGATATTTTTCATAATCGGTTGAATTTACAGGTCGCTCTTTAAAAACCGGCGGCTGGTCAGCAGGTAATAGATCAGCAGGTAGACCGCCGCGACCCCAAGGTAATAAGGTATGTGACTTTCCCAACTTGCGAGGCCACCCTGGTTCAGCAAGCCCTTGCCATAGGGGAGAGGGATCAGGCGGTCCGTTACTTCTTCCGGCAGATATTCCACCGCCGTGATATTGTATTTGCTGTGCAGGATCCCCTCTACAACAGCCTCGATGATCATATAAATAAAAAATACGCCGATAGCCAGCCCTGCCCTTTTTATAAGCATACTGATCAGAAAGGCAATCATGGAATAGGACAACATCTGGACAAAATAGAAAAAAATGAAGCGGCTCTGCGCCCAGACCGATATTCCTTCCGGGACTTTATTGGCTAAATAGCCAAAAGCCAGCGTTGTCAGCACTACCATGAAGGTGCAGAAAACAGACAGCAAAAGGACCTCGAACATCTTGACGTTGATAAACTGGCTTCTGCTCCATCCGTCGATGATATTCTGGCGGTGTGTTTTATAGGTGAATTCATTCGTCGTCAGGGTGATGATCAGGATCGCCGGAACAACGAACAGCATGCCGGCATTCCAGCTCACGGTCTGCCAGACGTCCGGAAAAGCGTAAGGGCTGCCGAGAATACTTTTACCATGGAACTTGGGAAACTTGTTGTCCATTATATCATAGAGCATGTAATTGAAGCCGGGGATGCTGGCGGCGGTGATCGCCAGCAAGATCCAGAACGTACGATAGTTCTTTACTTTCATCCATTCTATCCTGAGTAGCTGTAGCATATCCCCGATTATTTACTGGTCAGTTCCATAAATTTAGATTCCAGGCTTCTCTTGCGTAATTGCAGATGGTTCAGCACGACCCCGTTGTCAAAACAATATTGGTTGATCCCGCTCAGGTTCATGGAGCCATTCTCAAAATACACCTGCAGATATTGCTCATTTTTTTTGATCAGCCGGATGCCCGGCATCCCGGCCAGCACAGTCCTTAATTTTTCGGTATCGGCCGCACCAATCTCTGCCAGGTCCTCGCTCATCAGCACTTCATTAACGTCCCCGGCCGTGATCAGTATGCCTTTCTGCAGGATGGCGACATGCGTGCATACCTTTTCTACCTCATCCAGCAGATGGCTGGCCAGCAGAATGGTCTTGCCCTGTCCGGCGAGCTCCCGTATCAGCTCCCGCGTCTCCGCGATGCCAACAGGGTCGAGGCCGTTCGTCGGTTCATCGAAGACCAGCACGGAAGGATTACCCAGCAAACAGGAGGCAATGGCCAGCCGCTGTTTCATCCCCAGCGAGTAGCTGCTGAATTTGGAATCTTTTCTTTCACTCAGCTTCACCATCTCCAGTACACGGGGAATATCCTCACGGCCGTGTCCTTTGATCGCCGCCGCGATCTGAAGATTCCTCTCTCCCGAGAGATAGTGATAAAAATTCGGCGTCTCCAGCAGCGTGCCGATCTGTTTGCGCTGTTTTTCGGAAGGCGGTTCGCCAAACCAGGAATATCCGCCACCACTGGATTGCAATACATTCATGACGATCCCCAGCAAGGTGGTCTTGCCGCTGCCATTGGGGCCCAGTACGCCGAAGACCGATCCGGAAGGCACTTCAAAGGAGACCTGGTGCAGAGCCCTGATCTTGCCGTAGAACTTGGTAATGGACTGAATAGATAAGATATTGTTCACCAGGGGTTATTTGTCGATGGTAAGGTATAGTTTTTTCTCCAGGTCGTCTCCTCTCAGCCCCTTGGCAACGATCTTCCCGTCCTTGTCCAGCAGGAAGTTCATGGGGATGCCATTGATACCATAGAGCCGGGCTGCGCTGTTCTTCCAGCCCTTCAGGTCCGAGACCTGGGCCCAGCCGAGCTTGTCTTCTTTGATGGCCTCAAGCCATTTATCCTTGTCATCGTCGAGAGAAACGCCGAGAACGGTAAATCCTTTGGGATGATATTTTTTATAGGCCTTCAGAACAGCCGGGTTCTCACGGCGACAAGGGCCGCACCAGCTGGCCCAGAAATCTACCAGTACATACTTGCCTTTGAAGGAGGAAAGGGATACCGGTTTTCCAGCGGTATCGTTCTGGGTAAAGTTGGGTGCTACGCTTCCCGGCGCTGTTTTTTTAGCGTAACCAAGGGTTTCACTAACCTTTTCTCCATAGTAGGAAATCTTTACGGAGGAATCCAGCCCATTGTAGAGACTGTCCAATTCAGCGGGGTCGGGGTTATAAGAAAAATAGTAGTCCACTTCAAAAGCGCTGACATAAGAGGAGGGATGCGCCGCCACAAAATCCTTTATTGCTTTTGTCCTGTCCTTTGAATTGCCTTTGATGAGCTGCATGATGCTGTCTTGTTTCTGTACTTTATCCGCTTTCTTTTCCGCGGAATCGTAAGCTGTCCCCAGCACGTGCATTACGGAATCGAATGGCTTCTGGCCCTGCTGAAATTGCTGGAACTCATTTTCCGTCAGGCTGCCGGTGATGGCCAGCGCGGCGTCCGACAAGGAGTCTTTTTTTCCTTTAAGGGTCAGGGCTCCGTTCTGAAGGAATAATCCTGCATGAAAATTTCTCTTTCCCCCTTCCAGAAATCCAATGTTGACAAATTCAGGGGCAGTGGACCGGCCCCGGATGACAAATTCCCCGTCCTTTATCCGTGCAGAATCGATATTTTTCTCCTCCGACTGCCGGTGCCGGAGATAGGCCCATCCGGTATCGATGCCTTCGATCTTCCCGGTAAGCGTATAGGTGGAGTCGGCAGCAGCCCCGGAGCTTTTTCCAGCGTCCGGCGACTGGCAACCCCCCAGGATGGAGGCTGCGCAAATGCTGCAGAGGACAGCATTGGTGATGATAAAGGACAGGTGTCTCATGTAAATGATTTTGTTCTTCAAAGATAGAACCATTTATTACCTGTTCACCACCGTCCCTCATATCTTAATTTCTTACAGGCTTGCCGCCTTTCAGCACGCTCTGGATCCTTTCCAGGGTCTTTTTCTCACCGCAAAGGCTCAGAAAGGCCTCTCTTTCCAGATCGAGGATATATTGTTCGCTGACGGAGGCCGGTTCGCTCAGGTCCCCTCCGCACATGACAAAAGCCAGTTTTTTGGCGACGACCACATCGTGATCGGTGGCATAATTCCCTCTCCACATTCCATTGATCCCAGCATATAGGGCACCCAACGCCGACCGTCCCAATACCTTCACATCCTTGCGGGGTACCGGCATCGTATAACCGTCTTCATACATTTCGAGCACGGATTGCCGGGCTTCAGCGATACGCCGGCCCTGGTTGACACAGACCAGATCCCTCCCTTTTCGCAGAACGCCTGTCTCATACGCCTCAAAGGCGGAGGCGGATACTCTGGCCGTAGCGATGGTGAAAAACCGGTTCTTCAGCGTGATCGTCTCCGGCTCGTCCTCATGCATCTCATCGGCAGCGCGAAGTGTAAATTCCTTTGTGCCGCCACCGCCGGGAATAAGCCCGACACCCAACTCTATCAGGCCCGTATAGGTCTCCGCGGCGGCAACGATCCGGTCGGAATGCAGGCTCATCTCACAGGCCCCTCCGAGGGCCAGCCCATGCGGCGCCACTACCACCGGTATCGCGGAATACCGCACCCGCATCATCGTATTCTGGAATATCCGGACAGCCATGTCGAGCTCATCGTATTCCTGTTCGATCGCCAGCATGAAGATCATGCCGACATTTGCCCCTGCGCTGAAGTTAGGGCCTTCATTGGCGATGACCAGACCCTTGTATTTTTCTTCGGCAAGGCCGATGGACCGCTGGATGCCTTCCAGCACTTCACCGCCGATGCTCCCCATTTTTGTGTACCATTCCAACCCCAGCACCTCGCTGCCCAGGTGATAGAGACGGCAGGCGCTGTTCTTCCAGACGGTCTGCCCTTCGAAATTTTTCATTACTATAAACGCTTCCCCACCCGGCATCGGTTTGTACGAACGGGAACGCGGGTCGTAACAGAGGCGTTTGCCGTTGTCCACGGTATAAAAAGATTTAACGCCGCTTGTCAGCATCTCCTCCACCCATGCGGCAACGGTATACCCCGCCTCCTTCATTTTTTTCAGCGTGGCTTCAACGCCAAGCGTGTCCCAGCTCTCGAAGGCGCCGATCTCCCAGCCAAAGCCAGCCATCATGGCATCGTCGACGCGGTAGACCTCATCGCTGATCCCGGGGATGCGGTGAGAGATATAGGAGAACAAGCCGTAATGGAACTGACGGTAAAACTCACCCGCTTTGTCTCCGCCCTGCACCAATATCTTTAGTCTTGTTTTGAGATCTTCAACAGGTTTGGCTGCCTCCACCGTAGCGAACTTCGGCCGCTGGCGGGGGCCGTATTCAAGGGTTTGCAGGTTCAGGGCCAATATTTCTTTTTCACCACCCGCGCCTTTTGTTTTTTTAAAGAAGCCTTGTCCCGTCTTATCCCCCAGCCACTTGTTGGCAATGACCTTGTCGAGCCATGCGGGGATGGAGAATACGGACCGCTGTTCGTCATCGGGGCAACTATCCGCTATGCCTTTTGCCACCTTTACCAGGGTATCGATGCCCACGACATCCGCGGTGCGGAAAGTAGCTGATTTGGGGCGTCCGATGACAGGACCGGTCAGGGCGTCGATCTCATCGATGTTCAGCCCCAGCCGGTCGGCCAGCCCGAAGATCGCCATGATGCCGAATACGCCGATCCGGTTGGCGATAAAGGCGGGAGTATCCTTACAGAGCACGGTCGTTTTGCCAAGATACAGATCACCATAATGCAGCAGAAAATCAATTACGGAAGGGTCGGTATGGGGCGTGGGGATGATCTCCAGCAGGCGCAGGTAGCGTGGTGGGTTAAAAAAATGCGTGCCGCAAAAATGTTTCCGGAAATCCTCGCTTCTCCCTTCCGCCATGAGATGGATGGGAATGCCGGATGTATTGGAGCTGATGAGGGTGCCAGGTTTGCGGTATTTTTCTACTTCCGTAAAGATCTGCTGTTTGATATCCAGTCTTTCCACGACCACTTCTATTATCCAGTCGCAGGCGGCGATATCCTTCATGTTATCCGGGAAATTACCCGTCGAGATCTTCTTCAGCGCATCTTTTGCATAAAGCGGGGAGGGATTGGATTTTGCGGCGGCGGCCAGCGCTTCATTCACAATCCGGTTCTTCACGACCGGATGGTCCAGGCCCAGGTTCTTCGCTTTCTCGGCAGCGCTCAGTTCACGTGGCGGCATATCCAGCAACAAGACCTGTACGCCGATCCCTGCAAAATGACAGGCGATCCTCGATCCCATCACACCACTTCCCAGAACGGCTACTTTCCTGATATTGCGGTTCATATCGGTAAAATTAGTTAGTTAAACAACTATTCATAAAGATAACACAAAAAAGGAGCCCATCCACCTGGACGGGCCCCTTTTTATTTATTAATAACAGGCTTAAAGTACTTTACTGAGCCTGCTTATTTCGTAGTCGTCTGCCTTGGTCAGCTGTTCTTTTCTTTCCTTCATCTGGCTTTCCATAAGGGTCTTTGGATAGTTTTCACCGGTGATATAGCTCACTGTGAGATATACCCCTTTTTCAATGATCACTTTATTTCCGCAGATATCCGTCATGTGGATCTTGTCGGGGTCCCCGCCGAAAGAGCCGGAGCACTGGTACTTGCTCTTTATGGATTCGGTCAGGATCACGTTCGTCTTTTCCGTGAACGACAGGAAGCTGAGCTGTGAATAATAGAAGAACCCGTTGATGAAATGGAATTGTATCAGGACACGCTGTTTCAGCAGCTTTGTTTTATAAAAAAGGATCTTATGATCTTTGAAATCGTTGATGTCTTTTACCTGGAAAGAGGGCATGCCTATTTTCCATATCACCTTCCTCGGGGAGGCTCCGAACTGGATGTCGTGGGGTGCTATGATGGTATTCGTAAGAAAGGGGGGACACTGGCTGTCTTCCTCCTGGGCTTTGTTCGCAAAATCAAGATAATACTGGTTGATGAAACTTCTGTAAAAACTCTCTTTTTCCCGGTAGAATGCATGGTAACGCGTATACGGCAGGATCTTGTAATGAAGGTTCTGTTTCATAGCAATGAATGATATTAGATTTTAAGTGCATCGCGTACTTAAAACAATATAAAACAGAAACTTACATAGGCGTCGGGATGAGTTGCGATCAAGGTTGTTTCAAGGGTCTCATCCTGTGCTAAGCTTGTTTTAGGGACCGTTTTAGGTAGCTTACAACGTGTTAGCTAACGTGCTTTAAATATCAAAGCGTATATGACAGGAGATATTTTTTATAGGAAATAGTGGCGAACCCTTAGTTTTCGTGTAATCCTTGACCTATATTATATCATTTTTCTATAATACATTGTACCATGAGTACGTTGCTGAGATGACCTGCACAGACGCCGCGGATGGATAGGCTGTCCCCGATATTCAGGTCCGGGGGCTGGGAATTATAGAGACTGTCAAGGGAGCACCTGACCCCGTCAAGGTCCACCGAATAGCCACCCTGCTCATTTTTTCCGATCTTTTTGAGGATGCCGCTTACGGAAAGGACTTTGTAAAGGAAACGCTGGCCGGACGTGGCTTCGCTGCTGTCGAACAAACTCGTAAGCTTCCTTGCGCTGATGTGGATGTCGGCTCCTTTGATAAAGGTCGTGGAGGTTCTGGACAAACGATATTCATATATATATACATACAGGGCCATTCCCGCGAGCAGCAGGAGGAGGAAGGAACCCCCGTATTTTATCCGTTTCTCCATAGCCAATGAGCTATATACGGAGAAGCGGGGCCTTGAGATTTAACTCAGCTAACCCCCGAACCAGGCTCTATTTTTTCATCCGGGGCCACAAAATACAGCTTACCGCTGCTGTCTTCGGCCATGAGGATCATTCCATTACTTTCGATACCCTTCATTTTCCGGGGGGCCAGATTGGCCACCACAACGACCTGTCTGCCCAGGATCTCCTCCGGGGCAAAATGCAGGGCGATACCCGAAACGATGGTGCGGCGCTCACTGCCCAAGTCTATCTCCAGCTTCAGCAGCTTGTCGGCTTTGGCGACTTTTTCGGCGCTAAGGATCGTTCCTACCCGCAGTTCCAGCTTTGCAAAATCTTCATACACGATACCGGGTTTGGCCGGGTTATCCGCCGCCGCTATGGCACTCGCCAGGCTGGCGGCCGCGGCATCCTTCGCGGGGGTCCCGGCAGCGCCTCCCGCAGATCCAGTTGAGCCTTTTACCCCGGGCTGCTTGCCTCCGCCATCTGCTCCGCCCGTTGCGGTCGCCGCCTCCTTTTCGAGGGCGGCCCGTTCTTTGGCGGCCTGCAGCTTGTCCACCTGCGCCTTTACCTCCGAGTCCTCGATCTTGCGGAACAGCAATTCAGGGGGTCTCAGGCTATAACCAACGCTGAGCAGCTTCATCTTCCCCGCATTCTCCCAATCCAGCATCTTCTCCACTACTTTCATGAGATAGAGCATCTTCCGGGCAGTGAAGGGCAGGAAGGGGTTGATAAGGATCGCGAGGTTGGCTGTCAGCTGCAGACAGATGTGCAGGCAATTGTCGATCAGCTTCTGATCGGCCTCCGTTTTTTTCCAGGGCTCCCTGTCCTGCATGTAGCGGTTACCCTTCCTCGACAGGTCGATCACTTCGAAAAGGGCTTCCCGGAACTTGTATTGCTCCAGCAGATCCTCTACTTTATACCTCGCCAATCCGATATCCCGGATCATGGTCTTGTCGGTCTCATCCATCACGTCTTCATGCAATGGCGGGACCTTACCCTTGCACAGCTTGTGCATCAGCACGAAGGCCCGGTTTACGAAATTGCCGAAGATGCTTGCCAGCTCGCTGTTGTTGGCGTCCTGAAAACCCTTCCACGTGAATTCACTGTCCTTGGTCTCGGGAGAAATAGTAGTCAGGTAATAACGAAGGCTGTCGGCCAGCTGGGTACCCCCGTTCTCTTTTTTGACGAAGTCGTCGATATAATCCTGCATATCCAGCTTCCAGTTGCGGCTGGTGCTCATCTTATCCCCTTCCAGGTTCATGAACTCATTGGCCGGGACATTCTCCGGCAGGATATTCCCGTGCAGCTTCAGCATCACCGGGAAGATAATACAGTGAAATACGATATTGTCTTTCCCGATGAAATGCACCAGCTTGGTGTCTTTGTCATACCAATATGGCTTCCAGTCCTTGCCCTTGTCCAGCGCCCATTGGCGGGTTGCGCTGATATAGCCGATCGGGGCGTCGAACCACACATACAACACTTTTCCTTCTGCATCCGGGAGGGGGACCTTTACGCCCCAGTCGAGGTCACGGGTGACGGCTCTTGGCTGAAGCCCGCCATCGATCCAGCTCTTGCACTGACCAAGCACATTTGTCTTCCAGTCGTCCTTATGCTGCTGCAGGATCCATTCCTTCAGGAACGCTTCATGCTTATCCAGGGGAAGGTACCAGTGTCTGGTGCTTCTCTTCACGGGCGGTCTGCCACTCAGGGTGCTGTGCGGGTTGATCAGCATTTCCGGGCTCAGTGAGCTGCCGCAGTTCTCGCATTGATCGCCATAAGCGCGATGGTTGCCGCAGACTGGACAGGTGCCCACGATATAGCGGTCCGCAAGAAAGGTCTTCGCTTCCTCATCATAATATTGTTCGCTCTCCTTTACTTCCAGCTCACCCCGGCTGTTCAGGTCGGTAAAGAATTCCTGGGTGGTCTCATGATGAATGGGCTCGCTGGTGCGGTGATAGATGTCGAAAGAAATGCCCAGATCGGCAAAATTCTGTTTGATCAGCGCATGGTATTTGTCGATAATGGCCTGGGGCGTCGTACCCTCCTTCATGGCCTGGATCGGGATGGCCGTTCCATGCTCATCGCTGCCGCAGATATACGCGACATCGCGGCCCTGCGCCCGCAGATAACGTACATAAATATCCGCAGGGAGGTAGGCCCCTGCGAGATGGCCGATATGTTTAAGCCCGTTGGCATAGGGCAATGCTGCCGTAATAAGATACCTTTTTGGTCTGTTCATAAATTTCCACTTTACCCTGCCGCTGACCGGCAAAGGGACTGCAAAAATAACCATCTTTGGCGGAATGTCATCACTCCGTCAGGCTGAACTCCACCGTGGCATTATGCCTGTAGTCTGTTGACAGGAAAATATTGTATATTTTTCCTTTGACGGTGACCTCCATCAGGGCCGTATTGGGTGGGAGTTTACCCAGGTTCTCGGCAAATAAGATCAGCTTATTGACAGGAAGGCTTTTATCGATGACGATCCATATCGTCTTTGCCTCTGCCTGCAATTTCAAATGCGCCAGGATCAGGTCGTTGTTCAGGTATAGGGAGACGGAATCCCCGTCGATCTCCCCGTTGTCGTATAGCTGGACCCGGACAGAATCCTGCTCCCGCACAGGTATGGTAGCCACGGTCAGAGACTGTCTGGCCTGCAGTTCTGTTAATAGCTTTTGTTGTGTGGAATCTTTTTTCTTATGTGGAAGCGGCACAAAAGGAATAAATGGCGGCGCTTTTTTCTCCAGCCGGATGCTCATTCCCTGGCTGTTGCCTGCATTGTCTTTCACGGGTGAGGACCAGTGACCCTCCAGAACTTCTTTATGGTTCACTCTTTTATACCGGAGCGTATACAAGCCGCTGAGGCCCTGGTCTTTACTATCGACCGGGCCTGGGATGCTCAGCCTTCCACCGGCTACACTATCTTCCATGAACGACAGCACGGAGTCCCGGCTATGAAATCGTCCGCCAACCATATAATGCCTGATCCTCTGCGTTTCGGGAAAATACCAGTGCAGGACCCCGCCGAACAAGGAATCTCCTGCTGCGATATTCAGGACTATCTTTTGTTTTTTATCGGACAGGTTATCCGTGGAGCCTCCCGTCCATTGCCCCGAAAGATCCTGTGCCCACAATGACCATCCGGCCCCCGGCAATAAAAACAAGATTGCCAATAGAAAACGCATGCGCTGAAAGTAGTATTTTTAGACATCGCAATATTAATTCAATTGTTAAGATGAACCGAAAATACTTTCTTTCTACTGTCCTTGGCATTGGCGCTGCATTACCGGCATTGACGGAATCCGGGGTGCGAAATGGTTTGCAGCATGACGACCTCCCTCTCATCATTCCACCTTATCTGCGGCCGGGCGATATGATCGGCATCACCTGTCCCGCCGGGTTCATCACCCTGGCGGAGATCCAGCCTGCCCTGCAACAGATCGAAGACTGGGGCTTCTGTGCAAGGATCGGCGATACGGTAGGCAAAAAAGATTTTACCTTCGGCGGCACCGATGCGGAGAGAGCTGCGGACCTGCAACAGATGCTAGATGATCCTTCCCTCAGGGCCATCCTGTGCGCGCGGGGTGACTATGGCGCCGTTCATATCATCGACAGGCTGGATCTTTCCGGTCTGTTGCGCAATCCGAAATGGATCATCGGCTTCAGCGATATCACCGTCATTCATTCTCATATCCACCGTCACCTGAACATGGCGTCCATCCATTCCAAGATGTGCAACAGTTTTCCCGACGACTGGACGAAGGCAGAGCCGGTACAGGTCGAGACGATCCTTTCCATCCGCAAGGCGCTCTCCGGCGAGAAGATGCAGTATGCCGCTACCCCTCATCCGTTCAACAGAGCTGGCATTGCCGAAGGCGCTCTGGTTGGTGGCAACCTGAAGACGATCGAGACCTTGTCGGCAACGGCCTCGGATATCAGCACCGCAGGCAAGATCCTGTTCGTGGAAGATACCGGCGAATATTTATACAGCATCGACCGCATGTTCTGGAACCTCGAGCGTACAGGCAAGCTTGCCCGGCTGAAAGGGCTGATCATCGGTGGGTTTAAAGTAAAGCCCGATGATCCTGGCGACGAGTATGGCCGCACGCTCTATGATATCGTGCAGGAAAGAGTGAAGCCTTATACTTATCCCGTCAGCTTTGACTTTCCCGTCGGACACCAGAAGAATAATTTTGCGCTCAAATGCGGGATCATTCACCGGCTGGAAGTCGCCGCCGATAAGACGACCCTCGAAGAATCCGCGCCCTACAAGAATCCACAACAAGGATCCGCGGCCCACAAAATAATCCCCGCAGCATCCGCTAATCCAAAAATAATTTCATGATCAGCATCCCTCCTTCACTCCAGCCAGGCGATACCATCGCTATTGTCTGCCCCGCGGGCTATATGTCGCTGGAAAAGGCACAGACCTGTATCGATACCCTGAAAGACTGGGGTTATATAGTCCGGACCGGCAAGACCCTTGGCGGCGATTCCGAAAATTATTTCTCCGGCACGGACGAACAACGCCTGAAGGACTTCCAGGAGATGCTCGATGATGACGAGGTGAAGGCGATCCTCTGCGGCCGTGGTGGCTACGGGCTTGGCCGGATCGTCGATGCGATCGATTTTTCGAAATTCAAAAAAAACCCTAAATGGATCATCGGGTTCAGCGACGTGACCGTATTGCATTCTCATATCCTTTCCAATTATAAGATCGCCACGCTCCACGCTCCCATGGCCGCCGCTTTTAACGATGGTGGCGACAGCAGCCCTTTTATACAATCCATCCGGACCGCCCTCGAAGGGAAAAAGACAAAGATCCAGTGTGAGACTCATCCCTTCAATAGGAAAGGAGAGGCGGTAGGAGAGCTGGTCGGTGGGAATCTCTCCCTGCTGGCCCACCTTGTGGGCACTGCCTCCGATATAAAGACAAAAGGGAAGATCCTTTTTCTCGAAGACATCGGCGAATATCTCTACAATATCGACCGGATGCTCTGGCAGCTCGACCGCAGCGGCAAGCTCGACAGGCTGGCCGGACTGATCATCGGGGGCTTCAGCGAGAATAAGGACACGCCCCGGCCCTTCGGCAAGCCGGTGTACGAGATCATTCGGGACCTGGTGAAAAAATACGATTATCCGGTCTGCTATGGCTTCCCGGTAAGCCATGAAAAAGAGAACTATGCCCTCAAAGTGGGTGTCGGGTATAAATTCAGGAGCGGTAAGAACAAGGTGTCGCTGGAGGAATAAGGCGATGCTCCGGCATGTCAGCTATTTTTTCAATTGTTACACTCGATTAATTTTACCTTTGCATAGATAAAATCTATTTGGAGGCATGAGGTCGCTTGTCAGAGGCATCGGGTCCTCTGTCAGAGGCATGAGGCCCTGTCAAAGAC